>NZ_JBVVPB010000023.1:0-113566 GCF_055807435.1 Bradyrhizobium sp. Ken51
GTCACGACGACGGTGAAGCCGGACAGCGACTGCGCGATCTCTTTCGCGGCCGCATAGACGTAGGACAGATCGGCGTGACCGTCGCCGCGGCGCGAGGGCGTGCCGACCGCGATGAAGACAGCATCGGCATCCGCGACCGGCTTGGACAAATCGGTGGTGAACTCCAGCCGCTTGGCCTTGACGTTGGTCGCGACCAGTTCGTCGAGCCCGGGCTCGTAGATCGGTATCTCGCCGCGATGAAGGGCCGCGATCTTCTTCTCGTCCTTGTCGACGCAGATGACGTCGTGACCGAAATCCGCAAAGCAGGCCCCGGACACCAGTCCCACATAGCCCGTGCCGATCATAGCAATGCGCATGAAAAACCCTGTTTGGCTTGGTTAACGAAACCGCAATTCTAGGGCGGTTTAGCATTTTCCCGGGGGGAGGGAACAGCCCGCGTGCAAAAAACGGCACGGCAATTGTACCGGTTAAGAAATCGTAAGTCGCAAGGCGCCAAACTGCTCCGCGTTTACACAGATCCCGTCGGAACACGCCTCGAAAAGAGACATCATGGCACTATCAGGCACAATCGCCGCGAGCGGGGGACTCAAGGCCCCTTCCGCTACGCGTGTCGATTGGGTCGACTACGCCAAGGGCATCTGCATCGTCATGGTCGTGATGATGCATTCGGTGCTGGGGGTCGAGCTTGCCGCCGGCGAGACCGGTTTCATGCATGTCTTGGTGGCCTTCGCAAAGCCGTTCCGGATGCCGGATTTCTTCCTGATTTCGGGTCTGTTCCTGCCACTGGTGATCGACCGGGACTGGCGAACCTATCTCGACCGCAAGGTGGTGCATTTCGCCTATTTCTATGTCGTCTGGGTGACAATCCAGTTCGGCTTCAAGGCCCCCGCATTTGCAGCGGAAACGAGCTGGCGCGACGCCGGCTTGCTCTATCTGGAATCCTTCGTCGAGCCGTTCGGCACGCTGTGGTTCATCTACCTCCTGCCGATCTTCTTCGTCGTCACAAAACTGACACGGCGAATCCCGCCGCCCGCGATCTGGCTCATCGCGGCCGCACTGGAGACGGCGCGTGTCGCAACCGGCTGGACCGCGATTGACGAGTTCTGCTCGCGCTTCGTCTATTTCTATTCGGGCTATCTGTTCGCGCCCTACGTGTTCGCGCTGTCGGACCGCGCGCGCAATCATCCCGCATGGGCGCTGACAGCGCTCGCGACATGGGCGTTGGTCAATGCCGGCCTCGTTGCGCTCGGGGCCGGCGAATGGAAAATCGTATCGCTCGTGCTCGGCTTCGCCGGCGCCTGCGCCATCATCACGATGGGCACGCTGCTCGCGCGCGCGCAATGGCTGAACGTCTTCCGTTTCTGCGGCGAGCATTCGATCGTGATCTATCTCGCCTTCTTCCTGCCGATGGCGGCGACACGGACGCTGCTATTGCGCACGGGCATCATTCCCGACATCGGTGCGGTGTCGCTGATCGTGACCATCGCCGGCGTGATCGGAGCGCTCGCAATCTGGCAGATCGCTCTGCGCCTTGGCGGCAGTTTTCTGTTCGATCGGCCCGATGCGTTCTGGATCGCGCCGAAGAAGACAAGCGCGGTGCTGCAGGCGGCGGAATAGCACGCTGTCGTCGCCTGGCTTGACCGGGCGACCCAGTACGCCGAGAGTCTGTGGTTCAGCCGATAAGCCGCAGTGTACTGGATTCCCCGCCTTCGCGGGGAATGACAGTGGGATGCGGGGAATGACAGTGGGGATAGCGGCATCCGCAAGCCAAAAATCCCCCTCCCAAGGCTGTCAAAGCCCGCAAAAATTCATACATTGCGGCCATGCCCAAGAGCTCCCCAAAGACCGCCGCCAAAGCTGAAACCAAACCCGCTGCAGCGACAGCTGCTGCCAAGCCCGTCGCTGCGAAGGCGGCCGGCAAGGGCGACCATGTCTTCCTGGTCGACGGTTCCGGCTACATCTTCCGCGCCTATCACGCGCTGCCGCCGATGAACCGCAAGTCCGACGGCTTGCAGGTGAATGCCGTGCTCGGCTTCTGCAACATGCTGTGGAAGCTGTTGCGCGAGATGCCCGAGGACAACCGGCCGACGCATCTGGCGATCATCTTCGACAAGTCGGAAATCACCTTCCGCAACAAGATCTATCCTGAGTACAAGGCGCACCGGGCGCCAGCCCCGGACGATCTGATCCCGCAATTTTCACTGATCCGCGAAGCGGTACGCGCCTTCGACCTGCCTTGCCTGGAGCAGGTCGGCTTCGAGGCCGACGATCTGATTGCGACCTATGTGCGGCAAGCCTGCGAGCGCGGCGCGAGCGCGACGATCGTGTCCTCCGACAAGGACCTGATGCAGCTCGTCACCGATTGCGTCACCATGTACGACACCATGAAGGACCGCCGCATCGGCATCCCCGAGGTGATCGAGAAGTTTGGCGTGCCGCCGGAGAAGGTGGTGGAAGTGCAGGCCCTGGCCGGCGATTCCACTGACAACGTGCCTGGCGTGCCCGGCATCGGCATCAAGACCGCGGCGCAGCTGATCGTCGAATATGGCGATCTCGAGCAACTGCTGTTCCGCGCCACCGAAATCAAACAGCCGAAGCGGCGCGAGGCGCTGATCGAGAACGCCGAGAAGGCGCGCATCTCGCGACAGCTCGTATTGCTCGACGACAAGGTCGACCTCGAAGTCCCGCTGGACGATCTCGCCGTCCACGAGCCCGATGCACGCAAGCTGATCGCGTTCCTGAAGGCGATGGAATTTTCCACGCTGACGCGCCGCGTCGCCGAGTTCTCGCAGATCGATCCGGCCAACGTCGATGCCGATCCGGGCTATTCCAGCGGCGCCAGCGTCTTCTCGCCGCTGCCGCCTTCGGACGTCGTGCCCGCCCCGGGAACCGGCGCGCCGGCGCAAGTTTCGGCGGGCCAGCGCAACGCATCGGCGAGCAAGGAGGACAAGGCCGCGAGTCCGAAGGGCGCGCCGATCTCTCTCGCCGCCGCGCGCGAAGAGGCTTTGCGCAAGCTTCCGGTCGACCGCAGCAAGTACCAGGCCGTCAAGACGCTCGCGGAATTGAACGCCTTCATCGCGCGCATCCATGATGCCGGCCATGTCGCGGTCGAGATCCGGGCAAACTCGATCGATCCGATGCAGGCCGATCTCTGCGGCATCGCGCTGGCGCTGGCGCCGAACGAGGCCTGTTACGTGCCGCTGGCGCACAAGCAGTCCGGCGGCGGCGCCGGCCTGTTCGACGCCGGCCTCGCGCCCGATCAGGTCAGGCATGCCGAGGCGATCGAGGCGCTGCGACCGGTGCTGGAATCACCGGGCATTCTCAAGATCGGCTTCGACGTCAAATTCACCGCGGTGATGCTGGCGCAGCACGGCATCACATTGCGCAACACCGATGATGCACAGCTGATCTCCTACGTGCTCGACGCCGGCCGCGGCTCGCATGCGTTGGAGCAGCTATCCGAGCGCTGGTTCGGCCACGCCATGCTCAAAGAGAACGAGCTGCTCGGCAGCGGCAAGGGCAAGATCACGTTCGACCAGGTGCCGATCGACAAGGCCGCGCCGCTGTCGGGGGAAGGCGCCGACATGACCTTGCGCGTCTGGCGCGTGCTGAAACCGCGCCTTGTCGCCGAGCACATGACCACAGTCTACGAGACGCTGGAACGACCCCTGGTATCGGTGCTCGCACGCATGGAGCGGCGCGGCATCTCGATCGACCGCCAGGTGTTGTCGCGTCTCTCCGGCGACTTCGCCCAGACCGCGGCGCGCGTCGAAGCCGAAATCCAGCAGATCGCGGGCGAGCCCGTCAATGTCGGCAGCCCGAAGCAGATCGGCGACATCCTGTTCGGCAAGATGGGGCTGTCCGGCGGCACCAAGACCAAGACCGGCGCGTGGTCCACCACCGCTCAGGTGCTCGACGAACTTGCCGAGCAGGGCCACGACCTCCCGAAGAAGATTCTGGAGTGGCGCCAGGTCTCGAAGCTGAAATCGACCTACACCGACGCGCTGCCGACCTACGTCAATCCGCAGACCCACCGCGTCCACACGACCTACGCGCTGGCCGCGACCACGACGGGCCGGCTGTCGTCGAACGAGCCGAATCTGCAGAACATTCCGGTGCGCACCGAGGACGGCAGAAAAATCCGCCGTGCCTTCATCGCAACGCCGGGGCACAAGCTCGTCTCCGCCGACTATTCGCAGATCGAGCTGCGGCTGCTCGCCGAGATCGCCGACATTCCCGTGCTGCAGCAGGCGTTCCGCGACGGTCTCGACATTCACGCCATGACGGCATCGGAAATGTTCGGGGTGCCGATCAAGGGCATGCCGAGCGAAATCCGGCGCCGCGCCAAGGCGATCAATTTCGGCATCATCTACGGCATTTCGGCGTTCGGCCTCGCCAACCAGCTCGGCATCGCGCGCGAAGAGGCCTCCGCTTACATCAAGAAGTACTTCGAGCGCTTCCCCGGCATCCGCGCCTATATGGACGAGACGCGCGATTTCTGCCGGAGCCACGGCTACGTCACCACGCTGTTCGGACGGAAGATGTACTATCCCGACATCAAGGCTTCGAACGCCTCGGTGCGCGCCTTCAACGAGCGCGCCGCGATCAACGCCCGGCTCCAGGGCACCGCCGCCGACATCATCCGCCGCGCCATGACGCGGATGGAGGATGCCCTGGTCCAGAAGAAGCTGTCTGCGCAGATGCTGCTGCAGGTGCATGACGAACTGATCTTCGAGGTGCCGGACGCGGAGGTCGAGGCCACGCTCCCCGTCGTGCAGCACGTGATGCAGGACGCACCGTTCCCGGCCGTGCTGCTCTCGGTGCCGCTGCATGTCGATGCACGCGCGGCGAACAATTGGGACGAGGCGCATTGAAGCTAGGTCTTCACTACGCTCCTTCCAAACTTACAGTGTCGTCCCGGCGAAGGCCGGGACCCATACGCCGAGGATCGAGTTGGGCGAAGATTGCCAACTACAATCTCACTTCAAACTTCTTCTTGGGGGTATGGGTCCCGGCCTTCGCCGGGACGACCTATAGAGAGAGACACGGATCGAATTGTCCTCCGTGCAATTGCGCGATGGCCCCACTGGGCCACGCATATTAGAACCATGCTGTCTCGCGCACCGGTTCAGCCATGCCCCACACCCCCGCCCTGCTCGGCTTCGCCCTCGTCTGCCTCGGCCTCGTGCTCACGCCCGGGCCGAACATGATCTACCTGATCTCGCGTTCGATCACGCAAGGGCCGGCGGCGGGCATCGTCTCGCTCGGCGGCGTGGCGCTCGGCTTCGTGTTCTACATGCTGTGCGCGGCGTTCGGCATCACGGCGCTGCTGCTCGCCGTTCCCTTCGCCTATGACGCGCTGCGCTTTGCCGGCGCGGGTTATCTGTTGTGGCTGGCCTGGCAGGCGGTGAAGCCGGGCGGTCGCTCGCCATTCCAGGTGAAGCAGCTTGCGATCGACAGCCCGCGCAAATTGTTCGCAATGGGGTTCGTCACCAATCTGCTCAACCCGAAGATCGCGATGCTTTATCTCGCGCTGCTGCCGCAGTTCATCGATCCCACCGCCGGCAGCGTGCTGACTCAGTCAGTCGTGCTCGGCGCGATCCAGATCGCGATCAGTGTCAGCGTGAATGCCATGATCGCGCTCGCGGCCGGATCGATCGCGCTGTTTCTCGCAAGCCGGCCAAGCTGGATGTTGGTCCAGCGCTGGCTGATGGGCACGGTGCTGGCCGGGCTTGCAGTGCGGATGGCAGTCGAGGCGCGGAAGGTGTGAGGCACACTTTCATGCCCCGCGCAGGCGCGGCATCCAGTACGCCGCGGCCTCTCGGTTAATCACCACCGCCTCTGGAATACTGGATCGCCCGCCTTCGCGGGCGATGACACCACCCTCAATCCAGCTTCGCCTCCATGCCCCGCTGCACCGCCGGGCGCGCCATCAGGGCCTCGTACCAGCGCTTCACGTGGGGGAAGTCGGCCAGGTCAACCTTATGGCGAGGGTGACGCCAGGCCCAGCCCAGGATGGCGAAATCGGCTACCGAGAGCTCGCCGGCGACGAAGTCGCGGTCCGCTAGCCGGCGGTCGAGGACGCCGTAGAGCCGTCGCGTCTCCGCCATGTAGCGCTTGAGGCCGTAGGCGCGGTCCTGCTCGTTCTCGAGCGCGATGAAATGGTGCACCTGGCCCGGCATCGGCCCGAAACCGCCCATCTGCCACATCAGCCATTCATAGACGGGGATGCGGCCCGAAAGCGATTTCGGCAGGAATTTGCCGGTCTTTTCACCGAGATAAAGCAGGATCGCACCCGACTCGAAGATGCTGACGGGCTTGCCGTCGGGGCCATCGGGATCGAGGATCGCGGGAATCTTGTTGTTGGGCGAGAGCTTCAGGAACTCCGGCGCCATCTGTTCGCCCTTGCTGATATTCACCGGGATCACCTTGTAGGGCAGCCCCATTTCCTCCAGCGCGACCGATATCTTGCGGCCGTTCGGCGTGTTCCAGGTGTGCAGCTCGATAGTCATCTGTCGCGTTTCCTTGCCCAGTCTTCTTGGCCCAGATATCCGGCATCCACCTACTCCAGAACGTTGCACCCCCACAACCGGCGGGCCGGGATGGCCGATCCCTGTTGACGGGGGAAGCCCCCTCTGGAATGTCGGGGCCGTCGCGGATAAATTCCGCCACCTCCAAAAACGCTCCCGAGGGCCCGCCGTGTCTAAATCAGCCTCCCGCGCCCGCCTGTTCGAGATCATCCGCCGGCGCTCCTTCGGCCGCGGCGAGGTGACGCTCGCGTCGGGCCGCAAGAGCGACTTCTACTTCAACCTCAAGCCGACCATGCTCGACCCGGAGGGCGCGACCCTGCTCGCCGAGCTGACCTATGAAGCGCTGAAGGACGACCAGCTCGATTTCATCGGCGGGCTCGAGATGGGCGCGGTGCCGCTGGCCGGGGCGCTGGCGCAGATCTCCTGGATCAAGGGCCATCCCATCGCGGCCTTCTTCGTGCGCAAGAAGCCGAAGGAGCATGGCGCCAAGCTCGCGATCGAGGGGCTGCCCAGGGGCGAGACGCTGGAGGGCAAGCGCGTCGTGATCGTCGAGGATGTCACCACCACCGGCGGCTCGGCGATGAAGGCGGTGGAAGCGGTGCGCGAGACCGGCGCTGAGGTGGTGCTGGTGCTGACCATGGTCGACCGCGAGGAAGGCGCCGACGACACCTTTGGCGCAGCCGGGCTGCCATTCCGCTCGCTGTACAAGGCGTCGGAGTTCTTGAAGGCTTGAGCGGCTAGACTTTCTCCGCCGTCGTGCCCGTCGGCGACACCGCTCCACCCTCAACCGCTCATTTACCATCCCGCCTTATGGTGAATCATGTGCTGAGACCTGATGGTCCCGGCCGGTTGGGTAGCGTCGGGTGGAGTAAGCGTTTGCGTACAATCATGTCCCATGCGCGGCGTCGCGCGATGCTCGTAGCCGCCACATTGGCAGCCCCGCTGCTTGCGGCTCCGGCCCCGGTTTCAGCCGAAGGCCTGTTCGACTTCTTCTTCGGCGGAATGCAGCAGCAGCGGCCACAGCGTGAGGTACCGCAGCAGGCGAGCTCCTACGCCGATCCCTTCACCGGCCAGCAGAACGCCGCATCCCCGCAATACGTGCCGCCGACACGTTCGGCCGCGGCCGGCGGCTCGGGACCGGCGTTCTGCGTGCGCAGCTGCGACGGCAAATATTTTCCGCTGATGCGCGGCCTCACCTCGCCCGCGCAGATGTGTCAGGCCTTCTGTCCTGCGAGCGCGACAAAAATCTATTTCGGCTCCTCGATCGACGGCGCCGCGTCGCAGACCGGCGAGCGCTATGCCGATAGCGAGAATGCGTTCGCCTATCGCAAGGCGCTACGCGCCGACTGCACCTGCAACGGCCGCGAGCCGGTCGGCCTTGCTCCGGTCGATCTGGCGCTGGACTCGTCGCTGAAACCCGGCGACGTGATCGCCACCAGCGACGGCCTCGTCGCCTATACCGGCATCCGCGTCGGCAACGACCAGGCCGCGGACTTCACCCCGGTCGCCTCCTATCCCGGTCTCACCGCGCAGGTCCGCGCGAGGCTCGGCGAGATGAAGGTGGCGCCGGTGCGCGCCGAGACGGTGGCGGCGGATGGCCCGGCCGCGGAGATCGTGCGCGAGACGCTACCCGACGTGACGGTGCCGAAGACGCAGAAGCCGGCGAAGCGGGCGGGGCTGGATTAGCTCGGGCTCGTCTGTAGCCAAGCCGTCATTGCGAGCGACTTGTCCGCCGAAGCTCGAAGAGCGAAGGCGGAAGCGAGGCAATCCAGTCTGCCTTCGTGGAGGCACTCTGGATTGCTTCGTCGCAAGAGCTCCTCGCAATGACAGAGGATGGTGGATTACCTCCCGATGATCACGCCGATCACATTCGGCGCCGCCAGATATTTCTCCTCGATCGCCGCGCGCGCGGCGGCGCGGTTGTCTGCCGTGAGCAGGCCGCGCTTCTCGGCCAGGATCATCCAGCAAAAACCCCACCAGTCGGTGAGCATGCCTTGATCGTCGACAAGGTCATAACCCTGCTCGGCGGCGAAGATGCGCGCATGGGCTTCGTCCAGCGTGTCGAGAAACAAATGGTCCTCGGACGAAAACAGATCGTCGCTGACGTCGTCGATGGTGTAGCCCCAGATCGACTGGCACACCGCGTTGAACTCGCGGTCGAACTGGTCGTCATCGACCGCGTAGCGCCGCGCCGCCTGATGCAGCCGCGACAGCGACCGCGCGAAATCGGCGATCCTGGTGAGGGCAAATTGATCGAAGGCAATGGTGGACATGTAGTCCTCGCGAAGTCTGGCGGACGCTAGATATTGTGTCGGCAACGCGCCGAATCACAATGATATATCAAATACTTGCTAAAGTGTTCTTAATTTGTTCTGATCTCCACATCGTCGTCCCGGCGAAGGCCGGGACCCATAGCCACCGCTATGAGACATGTCGGAAACGGGTGCCGCACAATGAATGCACCGGCCGCGTAATACGTCTACATTCTGGCCAGTCGACGATATGGCACGCTTTACATTGGCGTCTGCCGTGACCTCGTGAATCGACTTACATTGCATTGCTCCGGACGCGGTTCGAAGTTCGTCGCGAAGTACGGTGTAACGCGACTTGTCTACGTTGAGACGTACGCGACACCATCCGAAGCGATCGCACGTGAGAAAGCGCTGAAAGAATGGCAACGTGACTGGAAGATACGCCTGATCGAAAAGGAAATCCAGATTGGCGCGATCTATCGCAACTTCTCTGACATCAGTGGTTATGGGTCCCGGCCTTCGCCGGGACGACACCAACTTTTTAGCGAGCCACTCTCCTCAATTTGCCGCCGACATCAACTTATCCCCACACGCGCTCGCATAAAACTTGCCGCCGCATTGGCGCTTGATGGCGGCGCAGCGGGCGGCGGGCGTTGCGTTTTGCGGAAGAGTGACGGCACAGCTCAGGCCGTCGGCGCTGCGGCCGATCTTGCCGGCGGCGAAGGCGGCGCTGGACGCGGTGATGCAGACGACGAGGAAGGTGGCGGCGGCGATTTCGATCAGTCGTCGCATCACGGGTCTCATCAGAGAGTTCATCAGAGCTTTCATGGGCGTCTCCTCCACACTGATGGCTGAATTGGCCGCCATTCTAGCACCAAAGCCACGTTTCCCCGTATGCGTCCGGGTTCCCAAATCGGCCCGTTCCTTGCATAATTTTACGCCAGCGCAGTGCACGGTCGCACCAGCGACGGTTCCGGTGCACAGGCAAGATGCGTAGGGTCAGTAGTGTTCTCGCGACCAGGAAGTGACGACTTTGCAAGATTCATCGTTCCAGCCCAATTTTCCCGCTCCCAACCAGCCCATCGACGAGCTCGCGCTGGCTGAGATCAAGGGCGCGATCCTGGCGAAGCTGCGCCTTGCCATCGGCAAGGATGCGGGCATGGCCACCAAGCACGACTGGTACCAGGCCGCGGCGCTGGCGCTGCGCGACCGCATCGTGCATCGCTGGCTCACGGCCGAGAAGCACAGCTACGATGCAGGGCGCAAGCGCGTCTACTATCTCTCGCTCGAATTCCTGATCGGCCGCCTCTTCAGCGACGCGCTGAACAATATGGGGCTGCTGAAGATCTTTGAGGTCGCGCTCGGCGATCTCGGCGTCTCCTTGCCTGAGCTGCGCAAATGCGAACCGGACGCAGCGCTCGGCAATGGCGGGCTCGGACGACTTGCCGCCTGCTTCATGGAGAGCATGGCGACGCTGTCGATCCCCGCGATCGGCTACGGCATCCGTTATGATTACGGCCTGTTCCGCCAGATCATCAATCAGGGCTGGCAGCAGGAATATCCGGACGAATGGCTCGGCTTCGGCAACCCCTGGGAATTGCAGCGGCCCGAAGTGATCTACGACATTCGCTTCGGCGGCGGTGTCGAGCATGTCGACGACAAGGGCCGCGATCGCGCGATCTGGCATCCGTCCGAGACCGTGCAGGCGATGGCCTATGACACGCCGATCGTCGGCTGGCGCGGCCAGCACGTCAACGCGCTGCGGCTGTGGTCGGCCCGCTCGCCCGATCCGTTGAAGCTCGACGCCTTCAACACCGGCGACTATGTCAGCGCCAGCGCCGAGCAGTCGCGCGCGGAAGCGATCTGTAAATTCCTCTACCCGAACGACGAGAGCCCGGCGGGTCGCGAGCTGCGCCTGCGCCAGGAATATTTCTTCGTCTCGGCTTCGCTGCAGGACCTGATCAAGCGGCATCTTGCCTCCGACGGCCAGCTCCGCAGCCTGTCCAGCAAGGTCGCGGTGCAGCTCAACGACACCCATCCGAGCTTGGCCGTCACCGAGCTGATGCGGATCCTGATCGACGACCACAATTTCCGCTGGGACGAGGCCTGGAAGATCACGGTCGCCACGCTGTCCTACACCAACCACACCCTGCTGCCCGAGGCGCTGGAGACCTGGCCGGTCGAGCTGTTCGAACGGCTGTTGCCGCGGCATCTCGAGATCATCTACCGCATCAACGTGCAGCATCTCGCGCTCGCAGAGGCGCGCGCTCCCGGCGACATCGACTTCCGCGCCTCGGTCTCGCTGATCGACGAGAGGAGCGGGCGGCGCGTGCGCATGGGCCAACTCGCCTTCGTCGGCTCGCACCGTATCAACGGCGTCTCGGCGATGCATTCGGACCTGATGCGAGAGACCGTATTCCACGATCTCAACCATCTCTACCCCGGCCGCATCACTAACAAGACCAACGGCATCACCTTCCGCCGCTGGCTGATGCTGGCGAACCCGAAGCTGACCGATCTGTTGCGTGAGGCCTGCGGCGATGCCGTGCTCGACGACCCGACGCAGCTCAGCCTGATCGAAGCCCGCGCCAGCGACGTCGAATTCCAGAAGAAGTTCCGCGCAGTCAAGCTTCACAACAAGACCGCGCTGGCGCGCCTGATCGGCGAGCGGCTCGGTATCAAGGTCGATCCGACCGCGCTGTTCGACGTGCAGATCAAGCGCATCCACGAATACAAGCGCCAGCTTCTCAACGTCATCGAGACCGTCGCGCTGTACCAGGCGATCAAGGACGATCCCAACGGCAATTGGGTGCCACGGGTGAAGATCTTTGCGGGTAAGGCTGCGGCGAGCTACCGCTACGCCAAGCTGATCATCAAGCTGATCAACGACGTTGCGGAAGTCGTCAACAACGATCCCGCGATCGGTGGCAAGCTCAAGGTCATCTTCCTGCCCGACTACAATGTCAGCCTTGCCGAAGTCATCATTCCTGCGGCCGACCTCTCCGAGCAGATCTCGACGGCCGGCATGGAAGCCTCCGGCACCGGCAACATGAAGCTGTCGCTGAACGGCGCCCTCACCATCGGCACGCTCGACGGCGCCAACATCGAGATCCGCGACCATGTCGGCGCCGAGAACATCGCGATCTTCGGCATGGAAGCCGGCGACGTGATGATCCGGCGCAAGCAGGGGCTGGACGCCTCCGACGTGATCCGCAATTCGCCGAAGCTCCAGCGCGCCATCAATGCCATCGGCGTGGGCGAGTTTTCGCCCGGCGATCCCGGCCGCTTCGAATCCATCGCGCACGCGCTGCGTTATCTCGACCATTACATGGTCAGCGCCGATTTCGATTCCTATTACGAGGCGCAGCGCAGCGTCGATGCGCGCTGGCAGGTGGCGCCGGCCTGGACGCGCGCCTCGATCCTCAACGTGGCGCGCATGGCGTGGTTCTCCTCCGACCGCACCATCCGCGAATACGCCGAGGAGATCTGGAACGTGCCGGTCAACCCGACCACGCCGTTGCTGCCGACCTTGCGCGACGTCGCGGGCTGAATTTCCGCGGCGTGAAATCGGTTACCCACGAGGTAATTGCACAAGCCGGCGGCGGACGTGATATGACGTCCGTCATTGAACGCCGGATCAAACAATGCACGCCAAGCTCCCGCACCCCTTCGACGATGCCACTCGCGTCACCGCCGGTGACTCCAGCTGGCAGGGACACACCAGCGACGACTATTGGGCCTTTGTCGGCCCGTTCGGCGGCGTCACGGCTGCGACTGTCCTCCGTGCGCTGATCGAGCATCCGCAACGCGCCGGCGATCCGCTGGCGCTCACCGTCAATTACTGCGCACCGATCGCGAAGGGGCCGTTCGATCTGGACGTGCGGCTGGTGAAGGCCAACCGCTCCAGCCAGCACTGGAGCGTCGAACTGTCGCAAGGCGGCGGCGAGGTCGCAACGCTCGCCACCGCCGTTTTTGCTGAACGCCGGCCGTCCTGGGAGCACAGGGTGGCGCAATATCCTGATGCAAGGCCGTTCGAACAGACGATGCCGTTCCCGAAGATCGCGGCGTCCTGGGCCAACCAATATGAATTCCGCTTCGTCGAGGGCGAGATGCGGATCGGCCCGCCCAAGTCCGAGCTCGCCAGCACTTACTCAAAGCTTTGGATCAGTGATCGCGAGCCGCGCAAGCTCGACATGCCGGCGCTGATATCGATGTCGGACGCCTTCTTCGGCCGCATCTTCCACGCGCGGCGCGAGCTGGTGCCGTTCGGCACGGTGTCGCTGACGACGTATTTCCACACGGACAGCGAAGAGCTCGCCGCCGAGGACATCACCCGCGTGCTGGCGACGGCCGATTCGAAGATCATGCACAAGAGCTACGCCGACCAGAACGCCGAACTGTGGTCGCCGAACGGAAGATTGCTCGCGACCACGACGCAGATCGCCTATTTCAAGGCGTAGCTGCTTCCGCAAGTTCGTCATTGCGAGCGCAGCGAAGCAATCCAGACTGTTTCCGCGGAGGGATTCTGGATTGCTTCGCTACGCTCGCAATGACGAGTGGAGAGATATCGCACAAACAAAAAGGGCGGCCTCACGGCCGCCCTTTGCGATAAAGACAGAACAAACTTACTCCGCCGCGAGCTTCACGTCCGGCGCGGCGGCGCGGACCTCGGCGTCGACCTGGGCTTCGAACTTGGCAAAGTTCTTCTGGAACATGCCGACCAGCGCGCGGGCGGTCTTGTCGAACTCGTCCTTGTCCTTCCAGGTGTTGACCGGGTTGAGGATCTCGCTCGGCACGCCCGGCAGCGCGGTCGGGACCGCGAAACCGAAATATTTGTCGGTACGGAATTCGACGTTGCGAAGCGAGCCGTCGAGCGCCGCGGTCAGCAGCGCGCGCGTCACCTTGATCGGCATGCGCGATCCGGTGCCGTACTTGCCGCCGGTCCAGCCGGTGTTGACCAGCCAGCAGTCGACATTGTGCTGGGCGATCAGGTCGCGCAGCATGTTGCCGTAAACGCTGGGGTCGAGCGGCAGGAAGGGCGAACCGAAGCAGGTCGAGAATTCCGGCTGCGGCTCGTTGCCAAGACCGCGCTCGGTGCCCGCGACCTTCGCGGTGTAGCCCGAGAGGAAGTGATACATCGCCTGCGCCGGCGAGAGCTTGGCGATCGGCGGCAGCACGCCGAAGGCGTCGGCGGCGAGCATCACCACGTTCTTCGGCTGCGGCGCGCGGCCGGTGCGCGAGGCGTTCGGGATGAATTCGAGCGGATAGGCCGAGCGCGTGTTCTCGGTCTTGGAGCCGTCGTCGAAATCGACCACGCGAGTGTCTTCGTCGAGCACGCAGTTCTCGAGCACCGCGCCGAAGCGGGTCGAGGCGGCATAGATCTCGGGCTCGGCTTCCTGCGACAGCTTGATGCATTTGGCGTAGCAGCCGCCTTCGAAGTTGAAGACGCCGTTCGGGCCCCAGCCGTGCTCGTCATCGCCGATCAGCGTGCGGTTCGGATCGGCCGACAGCGTGGTCTTGCCGGTGCCGGACAGGCCGAAGAAGATCGCGGCATCGCCCTTGGCGCCGACATTGGCCGAGCAATGCATCGGCATCACGCCGCGCTCGGGGAGATAGTAGTTCAGCGTGGTGAAGACCGACTTCTTCATCTCGCCGGCATAATAAGACCCGCCGATCAGCACGATCTTGCGGGCGAAATCGATCGCGACGACGTTCTCCGACTTGCAGCCATGGCGCTTCGGATCGGCGCGGAAGCTCGGCATGTCGATGATGGTGAGCTCCGGCGTGAAGCTCGACAACTCGACGGCCTCGGGGCGGATCAGCAGCGTGCGAATGAACAGCGAGTGCCAGGCGAGCTCGGTGAAGACGCGGGTCTTGATGCGATAAGCCGGATCGGCGCCGCCATAGAGGTCCTGTGCGAACAGCGACTTGCCTTCAGCGTGCTTGAGGAAGTCCTGGTAGAGCGTCTCGAACTGCTCTGCGGTGATCGACTGGTTGCCGGCCCACCACATCTTCTTGTCGGTGGTGGCGTCACGCACCGTGAATTTGTCCTTGGGGCTGCGGCCGGTGAACTCGCCGGTATCGGCGCAGAGCGCGCCATCGGCCGACAGCACCGCCTCGCCCGCGGAGAGCGCGTATTGATAGAGTTGCGGCGCACCGAGGTTCCAGTGAACCTGCTTGAGATTCTTTAAGCCGAATTTGTCGGCGCCGAAGGCACCGTTGCGCACGCCCGTCTCTTGCACGAAAAATCCTCCTAGAACCCACTCAGCGCGATCATGCTTGGCGCCGCCGCGGTCACCGTGATTACAGGCCGTCCGGCCTCGGTTGGAACGACCTAATACTGATGAACGCTGGCGTTGCCAAGCTGATCCCTTAGGATTTGGTTTATTCAAAGACCGCGCCAAACGTCGCGCATGTCAGCTCTGAGCAGGTGCATCAAAAAATCAACAATGATCGCGCAACCAAATGCGCGTTTCGGCGTTCTACGAGGTTGCTGCGCCGCACAATCTTCCGCGCCATCCTATCGTACCGCGCCTTCGCCGATCAGCGCGAACGGGCCCCACATCGCGGGGTATGCGTTGCGCGGTGACGAGGTGTCGTCAACATAGGTTAACATTGCGCGGCGCAAAGCTTCGGCACGGCCGATCTTTGGTTCGTTTTTGAGCAGCTCGAAAGTCGATGTGGTCAAGCGGGTGGCAGCTTCCGAATCCACGGCCCAATGCGAGACCAGCAGCGCGCGCGCACCGGCGTAGAAGAACGAGCGCGCCAGTCCCGACAGGGCCTCGGCGCCGGGCTGGTCGCCTGCGATGGTGTTGCAGGCCGAGAGCACAACCCAATCCGCGTTGAGCTTGAGCTGGGCGACTTCACTCGCAGTGAGCAGACCGTCGTCGAGCTCCGTGGGCTGATCAGGAATCGAGAGCGCGAGCGAGGGCTCACCCAGTCCCTTGATGTCGCCGGCAACCAGGCCGTGGGTGGCAAAGTAGATGATGCCGTATTGAGCAAGCGCTGCACGCTTCAGCGTCGTTTCGCTGGCGTCGCGGCCGAGATGGATATCGGCCTCGGCAGCCCCGACATCCCTGGCCACCGCGTTCAACTCATCGGCGGTGTCGGGCAGCTGCGGCAGCGCCTGCGCAAGCCGCGCGCGATCGACGCCGGCACCGCGCCAGAAGTCGCTATAGGCAATGGTCGCGATGCTGCGCGCGACGACCTTGCCGCTCGCGGCGCGCCGCTCGGCGGGCGCTTCCAGCGCGGGATTGAACACGGGATCGCCAAAGCCGGTCATCGGCTTCACGCTTTGGTCCCGACGGGCGAAGGCCCGCAGCGATTTCAGGCTGACCACCGACGGCAGCACCGAGACGGCCTGGCGCCGCAGCAGCCAGGCGGCGCCGCGATAGCCTTCGAGCGTGTCGGGGATCGCAGCCTGCGGCTTCTCGGTGACGAGCAGATGAAACGGCAAGGCGGTCAGCGCAGCCGACGGCACCACCAGCAGGCTGCGCTTGTCCTTTGTCAACGCCTCGACCGGACCGAGCAGCGCGACATTGAGCTCGTTGGCGAGTGCGAGATCGAACAATCCGGATTTGCCGGAGGCATCGCGCGCTTTGCCGACGTCGAGTCCCTTGCGGAATGCCGTCACCTTCTGCGTCAGCGCATCCGCGCCGAGTGGAATCGCCCTCCAGCCGACGCCCTCGCGCGTGATCGCGATGACATAGCTTTGCTTGTCGACGACGGAGTAGAGCACCATCGCCTCGTCCGCCGACAGCAGCAGCTGAATGTCCTTTGCCGTCAACGGCAGGGGATTGGAGAGCGACGCATAGTCGGGAAACTCGACCGCGAGAGTCTTCTGCAAGCCCGCACGCTCGTTGGCAATCGTTGCAATCCGCACGCGGCTGCGCTGCTCGGCTGCGAGATCGCGCTGCGCAGATGGCTTCGACACCGCGGTGACGATCGCCTTGTCGAGTGCCTCGGACTCAGCCGCGAGGTCCTGGTCCCGGCGCACCAGCTCGGCGAGCCGGTCGCTGCCGGCAGCAAGCCGAACCGCGAGCTTGTTTACGGCGGATGCGGCGGAGGATTGCGTACCGCGCTGGATCGCGGCGAGGGCCTGGTCCAGCGCCTTGTCGCCGGGCAGCAGATCTTGCTGGCGTGCGGCGAACAGGACCGGCAACACGACGCGCAACTGCGCGCGATCGCCCCGAAGCGTCCTTTCCGCGAACGGCAATGCGTCCGCGGTGCGCCCGGCCACGTAGAGGAAATAAGCGAGATTGCTGGTCGAGGTCATGACGTCGGGATGATCGGGCCCGAGCGCACGTTCGCGAATAGCCAGCGCGCGGCGATAAAGCGGCTCGGCGCCGCCGTAGCGCTGCTGGTGCTCATAGAGGCCGGCGAGGTTGTTGAGGGAGCGGGCAACGTCGGGATGATCCGGTCCCAGCACCTTCTCGCGGATCGCGAGCGAGCGCTTGATCGGCGCTTCCGCGTCCGCATCGCGGTTGAGATCGCGATAGACCTGGCCGAGATTGTTCAGGACGGTGGCCACCGCCGGATGCTCGGGGCCGCCGGCCTTCTGGTAGATCGCGAGCGCCCGCTGAAACAGCGGCTCGGCATTCGCATAGTGCTGCTGCTTCACATGGAGCGTGGCGAGATTGTTGAGGGACTGGCCGACATCGGGATGCTCGCGCGACAGCCCCTTCTCGCGAACGGCGAGCGCGCGCCTGAACAGCGGTTCGGCCTCGGCATAGCGGCTCTGCCGCTGGTAGAGCGCGGCGAGATTGCTCAGTTCGGCTCCAAGCAGCGGGGTTTCGAGACCGAGCGACTTTTCCATCAACATGATGGCGCGCTTGTAGAGCGGTTCGGCCAGATCGTCGTGGCCCTGACCGGCATGAACCTGGCCGAGGTTGTTCAGCGCGGCGGAGAGTTCGCGACCGGTGTCGCTCTTCTCCAGGCTCGCGACCATGCCTTGCGCCAAAGGCAGTGCTTCCGAATATCTGCCGGCGCTCATCAATGCGTTGATGCGCGCGCTCTCCGCGGCGAGACCTTTCGGAGCAGAGCTTGTCTGGGCAACGCTAAGCGTGACAAGCGATGCGGTGATCGCGAGCGTCAAACCCGCTACCAGCGTCAGTCTCTTCCATTCTGTCATTGACGCTCTCGCCGCCGCCTTCCGACCGGTTACGGTACCGATTACGGAGTTGGGTCGCGGCGACGGGCGGCAGCGTTCAATGTGTTGCGCTCTGGTCCATCCTGGCGCGCGCTTCTCCGGCGAGGCGAACCAGCATCTTGCGCAGCGCCGTGCCATCAGCCACGCGCTCCGGGAAGTCCAGCCTCAAGGCGGTCTGGCCGTCCTGCATGTCGAGGCCCTCCGGATCGCAACCGGTGCAGCGCCAGTCGCCCGCGGCCGCGCCCAGCAGCTTTGTTGCATAGAGGCCCATGGCCTCGCGGTGGTCGGCATTCATGTGCTCCACCGCGCCCTCCTCCGCCGCCAGCAAGTCCTCGGCGCCCGTGAGGTCCGTGAGGAATTGCTCCGGCTTGAGGTCGACGATCCGGCCGAAGCCCGCGACCAGATGGGTTCTCGTGGGCCGGATCCGAAAGAAAGAGAAATCCTTAAAAGAAACAAAGGCTTCCGCTGAGGGATGGGCATTGAGATACCGTCGCTGGAGCAGATCCTGGTCGGCATCGGCCGACTCGGCATGACCGGACAGCATGATCCGGGCGCCTTCCAGCGGATCGCCCGCCGCCCGCTCGTCCAGCATCATGGACACCCGGCTGTCGGCCAGGATGTTCCTGGTGTGCACCGCCAATCCCGAGATCAGCAGGATCGGAGAGCCATCCGGATGGCTGGCCAGATTGACCAGGGAGCAATAGGGATCGCCGCTGCCGGCCATCAACGTCGCCAAGGCACCCTGCCGTGACCGCCGCAGCAGCGATTTGGCGAGCTTTCCGGGATCGAAATCGGGGGTCGGTTGCATCGGCTTTCTCGGGTCAGGTGGTTGCATGGAGGGCCTTTTTTCGGGTAAACCGGGGCCCGGTTATGGGTCGAGATGCGGCGAATCTGCCGTGTTTCGTGGAACTTGGTCACACTTCAGCCTAGCTTGCATTGCTCGGTGACAAGGTTCGACTGCCAACATCGGCACCCATGTATGCGGCGCATCAGTGGATTGCTCGCCGTTTCAAGCCACGACCCAAACGGAAAGCAGAAAGCAGAGGCTCATGCCCACAATCGCTTTGGTCGACGACGACCGCAACATTCTCACATCCGTCTCGATCGCGCTGGAGGCCGAAGGCTATCGCATCATGACCTATACTGACGGCGCCTCCGCGCTCGACGGTTTCCGTACCACCCAGCCCGATCTTGCCATCCTCGACATCAAGATGCCGCGCATGGACGGCATGGAGACGTTGCGCCGGCTGCGGCAGAAATCCGACCTGCCCGTGATCTTCCTGACCTCCAAGGACGAAGAGATCGACGAGTTGTTCGGCCTCAAGATGGGCGCCGACGACTTCATCCGCAAACCATTCTCGCAGCGCCTGCTGGTCGAGCGCGTCAAGGCGGTGCTGCGCCGTTCGGCGCCGAAGGACCCGACCGTCACGCCGAAGGAGAACGACGCCAAGGCGCTCGACCGCGGCCTGCTGCGCATGGATCCTGAACGGCACACCTGCACCTGGAAGAACGAGCCGGTGACGCTGACCGTCACCGAATTCCTGATCCTGCAGGCACTCGCGACCCGGCCCGGCGTGGTGAAGAGCCGCAACGCGCTGATGGACGCCGCCTATGACGACCAGGTCTATGTCGACGACCGCACCATCGACAGTCACATCAAGCGGCTGCGCAAGAAGTTCAAGGTGGTCGACAACGAGTTCGAGATGATCGAGACGCTCTACGGCGTCGGCTACCGCTTCAAGGAAGCCTGAGGCGCACGCGCCTCCACGAAAGACCGAGAGCATCGCCGGTTCTGATTCCATCGGGACCGGGATGGCTCTAGGATGCGGGGACCTTCGCACGAGCTGTCCTAACGCGGGCGTGAGCATTGCTTGACCGAACGCAGCCTGACGAGAACCAGAACGCCGAGGACGTCACCGCCCACGGCGCTTCGGATCAATTGGCCGAGGACAAGCCGGCCGTGCGGGGCTGGCGTCCGCTGAACTGGCTGAAGCGCGCCGGGCAGTTCTTCTTCGCGCTTTCCTTTTCGAGCCTGACCCGCCGCATCGTCTCGCTCAACCTCGCCGGCCTCGTCGCGCTGGTGGCGAGCATCCTCTACCTGTCGCAATTCCGCGCCGGCTTGATCGACGCCCGCGCGCAGAGCCTGCTGGTACAGGCGGAGATCATCGCCGGCGCCATCGCGGCCTCCGCGACGGTGCAGACCAATGCCATCACCATCGACCCCGACCGGTTGCTCGACCTCAAGCCGGGCGAGACCTATGGCGGCTCGGACGAGTATTCCCCGCTGGATTTTCCGATCAATCCGGAGCGCGTGGCGCCGGTGCTGCGCACGCTGATCTCGCCGACCAAGACGCGCGCCCGCATCTACGACCCGAACGGCAGCCTGCTGGTCGACAGCCGCAGCCTCGAGACCGTGGTGCGCTTCCCCCTGCCGTCAGTCTCCGCCGAGAAGCCGGGCATCGTCGAACGCGGCATGGTCGCGGCCCGCACCTGGCTCAATCGCGGCGACCTGCCGCTCTATCGCGAGCTCGGGCCCGAGAACGGCAACGGCTATGCGGAGGTCGGCGACGCGCTCCAGGGCCAGAAGCGCTCGATGGTGCGGGTCAATGCGCGCGGCGAGGTGATCGTCTCGGTCGCGGTCCCCGTGCTGCGCTCGCGCGCCATCCACGGCGCGCTGATGCTGTCGACGCAGGGCGACGACATCGACCAGATGGTCACCGCCGAGCGCCTCGCCATCCTCAAGGTGGGCGGCGTCGCCGCAGCGGTCATGATCATGCTGTCGCTGCTGCTGGCCAGCACGATCGCAGGTCCGGTCCGCCGGCTCGCCGACAGCGCCGAGCTGATCCGCCGCCGGATCAGGACCCGGGTCGAGATTCCCGACTTCACCCGCCGTCGCGACGAGATCGGCCATCTCTCCGGTGCGCTGCGCGACATGACCAGTGCACTCTACAGCCGCATCGAAGCGATCGAGATGTTCGCCGCCGACGTCGCGCACGAATTGAAGAACCCGCTGACCTCTTTGCGCTCCGCGGTCGAGACGTTGCCGCTGGCGCGCAACGAGAACAGCCGCGCGCGCCTGCTCGAGGTAATCGAGCATGACGTCAAGCGGCTCGACCGGCTGATCTCGGACATCTCCGATGCCAGCCGTCTCGATGCCGAACTGCAGCGCCAGGATGCGATCCCGGTCGACCTGCGCCGCCTGCTGACGACGCTCGTCTCCGTCGCCAATGAAACCAAGCTCGGCCATGACGTCGCGGTCGAAATGCGTTTCGAGGGCCGCGGCCCGACTGATAATTTCGCCGTGACGGGCCACGATTCTCGGCTCGGACAGATAGTCTCCAACCTGCTCTCGAATGCACAGTCCTTCTCCGAGCCCGGCAACAAGGTGCGCCTCACCTGCCGCCGCGTGCGCGGAGAGATCGAGATCGTGGTCGACGACGACGGCCCCGGAATCCGGGATGACGCGCTGGAGCGCATCTTCGAGCGCTTCTACACCGACCGCCCTCATCAGGGCTTTGGCCAGAACTCCGGCCTCGGCCTTTCGATCTCCAAGCAGATCGTCGACGCGCATGGCGGACGCATCTGGGCGGAGAACCGTCCCGGCCCGGCGGACGAGGACGGAGCGCCGAGTGTCGTCGGCGCGCGCTTCGTGGTGAGGCTGCCGGCGCTATGAGCGACGGCGGCCCCAGCATTCACGCCTCGGCGGTCAAGGTTGGAGATCTGGCGGTGCTGATCCGCGGGCCCTCGGGCTCCGGCAAGTCGCGCCTTGCCTTCGATTTGATCATGGCGGGACGTAGCGGCGTGCTCGAAAGGGCCGTTCTGGTCGGTGATGACCGTGTCCATCTGGCGACAGTCGGCCGGGAAATTGAGGTCCGCCCCGCTCCGGTCCTGGCCGGGCTGATCGAGATTCGGGGGCTGGGAATCCGCCGCTGCGACTTCGTGGAGCATGCGACCGTCGGTCTCGTGGTCGATCTGGACGCTGCGGATGCGGAGCGGCTGCCGCCGGACGAATCCCTAAAAACAGCCATTTTAGGTGTTGAAATACCGCGAATCCCGATCGGCCGCGACTATTCGCCCCTCCCACTGGTTGTCGCGGCCTTGACCACTACCAAGAGTTCATCTTCCGTTAACCCTTCAGGCGATTGTTTGAAGGGAAATGGTAACCATATGAACCCCACACTCGCGACCGAATAGACCGGCGCAGCTCCCCTTATCCATCCGTCTAGATTCAGGGAGATACGCAACATCCCCTCTTGCGCGGGGGCTCTGGATGGTCAAAGTGGCGCGTTCGTGCGGTGCACCAAAAGCGCCCGCGAGGAGTTTTCCGATGATTGGTCTAGTACTTGTGACCCACGGGCGCCTTGCCGACGAATTCAAGGCAGCGCTTGAACATGTCATGGGCCCACAAAAGCAAATCGAAGCGATCACGATCGGCGCCGAAGATGATTCCGATCTCTGTCGAAGCGACATCATCGAGGCGGTTAACCGCGTCGATTCCGGCGACGGCGTCGCGATCCTCACCGACATGTTCGGCGGCACGCCGTCGAACCTGGCAATATCCTGCATGAGCCGGCCGAAGGTCGAAGTGCTCGCGGGCATCAACCTTCCCATGCTGGTGAAGCTCGCCAAGGTGCGCGAGGAGCGTCCGCTCCCCGACGCGATCGCGATGGCCCAGGAAGCCGGCCGCAAATACGTCACCATCGCCAGCCGCGTCCTCGCCGGCAAATGAGCGACGAGGCGCCGCAAGCCGGGACGGGCGTGCCCGCGGGCGCGATCTCCAAGGACCTTCTGATCATCAACAAGCGCGGCCTGCATGCGCGGGCCTCCGCAAAGTTCGTCCAGGCCGTCGAGCGCTTCAGCGCGCAGGTCTGGGTAACGCGCGGCGGCGAAACCGTCGGCGGCACCTCGATCATGGGCCTGATGATGCTCGCCGCCGGTCCCGGCACCACCATCACGGTCGCCGCTGCCGGCGATGATGCCGAAGCCGCGCTCGCGGCGATCACCGAACTCGTTGAAAGCAAATTCAACGAGGAAGGGATTTAGGCGGCGTCGCCTCGATCACTTCGGCGGCGCGATGTAGATGTTCCAGCTCATCGACGGACCGGCTTTGCCGTGGGTGAAACGGCGCGTCGTCATCACGATGCGCTCGGCGTTCGGCGCAACCTCGGACACCCATTTCTCGAACGCTGGCAGGCGACCGTCGGCCGGATCGAACACGCCGATGAAGCCGTATCGCTTAACGTCATCGGGCGAAATCAACCCGGACCCCCAGGCTTCGAGCGGCGTGAACGCAGCAGGATGGTCCGGGCTGTAGAACACCATCGGCTGGATCGACTCCATGGTGCCGGCAACGACCGCCCAGCGCGAGGCGAAGCGCGCGTGCCAGGCCTGCGTCAGCTCGCGCGCGAGATCCGAGCGCGCGCCATAGGTCGCCGTGTTGCCGGCATTAGCCGCCATCTCGCGCGCGGCGATCCAGGGCGAGGCAATGAGCGTGGCGACGCTGAGCACGAGCCAGATCGCGACAATGTTGAATAGCGCAGCACTTTGCACCCGCAAGGCCGGGATCGCGACCAGCGCGAGCGGCACCAGAAAGAACAGCGAGATGCCCCAATCGGTCTTCATGTAGATACTGAAGGCCAGCGCGCCGAGCGCGGGGCCGACCGCGACGATGATCTGAATGAGCCAGACGTTGCGCGCCTGCGAAAGGTTCACGCTCGCATTCGCGCCGCGCGCCCAGGCCCGCGTGACGATGCGCAAGGGCGCATGCAGGAGCAGCCTGAACCAAGGCGGCACCAGCGCCATCGCCAGCGCGGCCAGCGCCACCGGCAATGCCAGCAGCGCGACATTGTGCAGGGCATAGCCGGCCACCAGCTGATGCACCTGGCCGCTGTCCTCGAGGCTGTAGGTGTCGCCGGCATAGGCCAGCGGCAAGAAATGCGCGTCCGCCAGCCAGACGATGTGCGGGATCATCGCCATCACCATCGTCGCGATCGCAACCCATGGCGCCGGTGACGACAGGAAACTCAATCGCTCCGGATGGATCAGCGCGGCAAGCCCGATGGCGCCGATCATGGTCAGCACCCAGTATTTGGTCATTAGCGCCAGCGCGCCGGCAAGCCCGAGCAAGACTCCGGATTGCCAGCTCCGCTTCTCGAACGCATTGAGATAAGCGAGCACGAGGAGCGGCAAGGTGACGAGCTGGAGCAGGTCGGGATTGTACTTGAAGCCCTTGAAATTGAAGATCGGGTAGAGCGCGACCATCACCACGACCAGGAACGCGCGCCGCGCATCCACGACGCGCAGCGCGATCAGCCAGCAGATCACCATGCCGGTGCTGACGGTCGCCATCGCCAGCGCATAGGTCGCCCAGTCCGTCGGCGGGAACATCGTGAACCAGAGGCCGGCGACCCAGCCCGACAGCGGCGGGTGCTTGCCATAGCCCCAGAGGAATTTCTGGCCCCAGCCCCAGGCTTCCGCGACGTCCATGTGAACGTCCTGCGCGGCCTTGAGATTGATCAGGATGAAGGTCCAGAGCACCGCATGCAGGATGGCGAGCTGGATCACCAGCCACAGGCGCGCCTCCGGCCGGGTCGCGCTGGCAACCAGCCAGGCCCGAAAGCGGGCATAGCTCACCCGGGTCTTCGCGCGCGCTCGGGCAGACGGGATCGAGGTCGTCGACATGGGCCTGGACATCAGGCGTTGCGTAGCGCGTTTCGGGCCTTCGTGGAATCAGCTTGGCGTGAACAAAGGCCCTGAAATTACAGCAATATGGTTGCCGCACGGGGATGTGAGTGGTATCCCGCGCCCATGACGACCGTCCCCATTTCCAACATCCGCAATTTCTCCATCGTCGCCCATATCGACCATGGCAAATCGACGCTGGCCGATCGCCTGATCCAGATGACCGGCGGTCTCACCGACCGGGAAATGGCGGGGAAGGAGCAGGTGCTCGATTCCATGGACATCGAGCGCGAGCGCGGCATCACCATCAAGGCGCAGACGGTGCGTCTTGCGTACAAAGCCAAGGACGGCAAGGATTACATCTTCAACCTGATGGACACGCCCGGCCATGTCGACTTCGCCTACGAAGTCTCGCGGTCGCTGGCGGCCTGCGAGGGTTCCCTGCTGGTGGTCGATGCCAGCCAGGGCGTGGAGGCACAGACGCTCGCCAACGTCTACCAGGCGCTCGACAACAATCACGAGATCGTCCCGGTGCTGAACAAGGTCGACCTTCCCGCCGCAGAGCCCGAGAAGGTCAAACAGCAGATCGAGGACGTCATCGGCATTGACGCGTCCGACGCGGTGATGATCTCGGCCAAGACCGGCCTCGGCGTGCCCGATGTGTTGGAGGCCATCGTCACGCGCCTGCCGCCGCCGAAGGGCGATCGCGATGCGACGCTGAAGGCGTTGCTGGTCGACAGCTGGTACGACGTCTATCTCGGCGTGGTCGTGCTGATCCGCGTCGTCGACGGCGTCATGAAGAAGGGCAGCCGCGTCCGCATGATGGGCACGGGCGCTGCCTATGACATCGAGCGCGTCGGCTTCTTCACGCCGAAGATGACGCAGGTCGACGAGCTCGGCCCCGGCGAGATCGGCTTCATCACCGCCGCGATCAAGGAAGTCGCCGACACCCGCGTCGGCGACACCATCACCGACGACAGGAAGCCTGTTACCGAAATGCTGCCGGGCTTCAAGCCGGCGATCCCGGTGGTGTTCTGCGGCCTGTTCCCGGTCGATGCCGACGACTTCGAAACACTGCGGGCCGCGATGGGCAAGCTGCGGCTCAACGACGCCAGCTTCTCGTTCGAAATGGAAACCTCGGCCGCACTCGGCTTCGGCTTCCGCTGCGGCTTCCTCGGTCTGTTGCATCTGGAGATCATTCAGGAGCGGCTGTCGCGCGAGTTCGATCTCAATCTGATCGCGACCGCGCCGAGCGTCATCTACAAGATGAAGCTCAACGACGGCACCGAGATCGAGATCCACAATCCCATCGACATGCCTGACGTGGTCAAGATCGCGGAGATCCAGGAGCCCTGGATCGAGGCCACGATCCTCACCCCCGACGAATATCTCGGCAGCGTGCTGAAGCTGTGCCAGGACCGCCGCGGCTCGCAGAAGGAGCTGACTTACGTCGGCTCCCGCGCCATGGTGAAATACGATCTGCCGCTCAACGAGGTCGTGTTCGACTTCTACGACCGCCTGAAGTCGGTCTCCAAGGGCTACGCCTCGTTCGACTATCATCTCACCGACTACAAGCCGGCCGATCTGGTCAAGATGCAGATCCTGGTCAACAACGAGCCGGTCGACGCACTCTCGATGCTGGTGCATCGCACCCGCGCCGAAGGCCGCGGCCGCGCCATGGTCGAGAAGATGAAGGATTTGATCCCGCCGCACATGTTCCAGATCCCGATCCAGGCGGCGATCGGCGGCAAGGTGATCGCGCGCGAAACGGTCCGCGCGCTGCGCAAGGACGTCACCGCAAAGTGCTACGGCGGCGACATCACGCGCAAACGGAAACTTCTGGAGAAGCAGAAGGAAGGCAAGAAGAAGATGCGGCAGTTCGGCAAGGTCGACATCCCGCAGGAAGCCTTCATCGCCGCGCTGAAGGTGGACAGCTGAGGCGAGCGCCTCGCCCGGCTCTAGCGAGATGAGACAGGACCGGTTCGGGACCTTTGGGCGGACAATAAAAAACGCGAAAACAACCCCATGCACAGTAGCCGGCACGTTGTTGGCATTGGTTTTTTTCGAGCTTCCGATTTTACGAAATCTATTTGACTCGTCGGGCAAAACAGGAGCATGATGCCATAATCGCAAGCCGTGGATTGGCGAGCTGTTGTGTGCAGGCCTGCGATGTCGAGCTTTCAATTCTGAGGCGTGTGCACTTGATCGTTCCAGCTTCTTGAAGCGTGCGCAAAGCTCGTCACGCTGGCCGCGACGACGTAGGATCTGAAACGAACAATGACGACCTCGCTCGTTCACGCCTGCGACGTCTATTTTGCCCCTCCTGACGCGCTGCAGCGTGCAACGCTGCTGCGCAAAGCCGGGATTCAGCAAGCATGTCGCAAGCCATAATCAAATAATCAGACGAGACGGGCACCGCCATCGATGTGAAGCGTCTCGCCATTCATGAAGCGGTTGCTCATCAGGAAGACCACAGCGTTTCCGGCTTCCTGCGCCGTGCCAAGGCGGTGCAGCGGCAGCTTGTCCTTGAGAGCCGCCACGTAATCATCGCGGCCGTCGCCAAGTGTGCGCGCGAGCAGAGGCGTATCGATCGTTCCAGGCGACAACGTGTTCACGCGGAGCGGGGCCAATTCCAGGGCGAGGCCCCGGGCGAAGGCTTCCATAGCAGCCGAGGCGGCGGCAAGCACGGCGGTGCCGTATGCGTTTGGTCGGTCGGCCAAGGCTCCGGAAATGAAAGTGACTGATCCGTCGGCGGCAATTCGGCTTCCGAGGCTGCGCAGGACATGAACAGCCGCCCAGATGCGCTCATCGAAAGCGCGGCGCAAATGATTGACGTCCGCCGCAAATATCTTGCCCGCGACGAAACTGCCGGCAAGCAGAACGAGATGATCGACGTGGGGGATATCAGCTAGTGCGGCGGCGATCGTTTCAGGTTTGGTCACATCGGCGGAGCGCCAACCGGCGAACCCATTCTCGGAGGCAACCCGCTCAGCTCCCGCGGCACCGAGCCCGATAACGATGACTTTGCCACCGGCTGCTTGGGCCTGTTGGGCCGCGGCAAGGCCAATTCCCGACGTACCACCGAAAATGACGACAGTTTGGTCCTTGAGAGAGCTGGAGGGCAAATCGGTCATGAAGGCGGTCCTTTCGAAGGGCAGCGCCCAACGCGCGGCCGATGGACTCAATCTAGACGCCTCGGTTTTGCTTGATAATCCGGCACATTGTCGGCTCTATTATGCCGCCATGGAACAAATCAGCCTCGACCGACTGACCGGACTTATCGCCTTCGCCCGCTCCGGATCGCTTGGCAGCTATACCGCCGCCGCTCGCGCTCTCGGCGTCTCGCCTTCGGCCGTCAGCAAAAGCGTTCAAAGACTGGAGCAGCGTCTTGGCCTCCGCCTGTTCAGCCGAACCACCCGCTCGCTGACCTTGACCTCGGAAGGCCGAGATCTGCACGAGCGGACACTGCGCCTTTTGCGGGAAGCGGATGCGATCGAACAGGCGGCATCTGCCGCGCGGTCCGAGCCCTCTGGCGTTTTGAGGATTGCAGCGCCTCTGCCGATCGGCACCCATATTCTCGCCGCGGCGTTGCCGCGCTTTCGCAGTCGCTATCCAAAACTTGCGATAGACCTGCGGCTCGGCGATCAGTTCGTCGATCTTATTGAAGAGGGCATCGATGTGGCGATCCGCGTCGGCGAGCTTGCCGATTCTCGGCTGATCTCACGGCAACTCGCGCCTCACCGCATCTGCGCATTCGCGTCACCGGAATATCTGGCTCGGCGCGGAACGCCGATGAGCCCGCACGAGCTGGTCAATCATGACTGCGTAAACTTTCGCTTCCAGAGTTCGGGGCAGATTTTTCGGTGGCCTTTGATCGTCGGGGACCGCTCGATCGAGCTCGTTCCCGATGCCGGGATCATCACCGACGTCAGCGATGCCGTCGCCGTGGCCATTGCGTCGGGTGGCGGTATCGGCATTACGCCCACCTACGTCGCAGCACCCTACGTGCGGCGAAAGGAGCTCTTGCCGGTGTTGCAGAATTTCGCCGTTCCGAGGACCAACATCACCGCACTTTGGCCGGAAAGTCGACGCGGCAATCCCAATGTGACGAGCTTCATCGCGTTCTTGTCCGAAGTCTTCACGTCGCGACCTTCATGGGACGACGTGGTCGCCAAAGCCGGTCAGGATGTCGAGAGATGAAGCTTGCAGTCTCGCCAACGCCCGCCGGGGACCGTTAACAGAGGCGACGGCTGCCTTCTAACGTCGCCTTCTGCCCGATCGCGTTGAAAACGCCAGGGGCGGCGCTTCATGGCCTCGTTGAACTCGAACGTTCAGGCCTCATCAGACCTGCCGCGCGCGACAAACGCATCGCCCTTGTCGTTCGGACAATTACAGTTTCCGGGCGCAGTTCGCCTGCTCGCGGCTGATACCGCTCAGTTGTCGGCCACCTCACACCCGTGCCTGTCTCCATATCCGATCATGTTGCGCCGAAGCGTCGCCAATCGGCAGAGACTGCTAGACCTGTGACGCAAGGCTAAATGCCTTTACGCCGGAGGCAACGTCACCCCCGTCAACTCGCCCAGTCTGTCGAGAAGTCTCTCCTGAAAATCGCGGTCCGTCGCTTCGTGCGCCGGCTCTTGGCGCCGGAGGTCATGCCAGTAATGACCGCTGACCAGGGCGGCGGGATCGTCGTTCACCGCCAGCCAGGTCTGCGTCCGTTGTCCGGTGGCCACGCCGACCGGCGCTCCGGCACCGCCCATTTTGGTGCGCGCCCAGCCGGGATCGACCGCGTTGCTCAGCACCTGCGGCCAACGCCGCGCCAAGGCAAAGGCCAGCGCGACCATGTGCAGCTTGCTCTCCGCGTACGCCTTGGCCGGATCCCAGGTTCGCCTTGTCCAGTCGAGATCGCTCAACGATCCCTCTCCGCCGCGATGTAGTCCGCTGCTGAGATAGACCAGGCGATCGGGGCGTTTCATCAGGGCGGTGAGCAAATAGGGCGCGAGCGTGTTGACCGCCAGGGTGGTGGCGTGGCCTTCGGGCGTCGGGCCGCGGCTGCGCTCGGTATAGACCCCGGCGTTGTGGATGACCGCGTCCATTCGCCCGATTGCGTTGACCTGATCTGCCACGTGCCTGGTCTGGGCGGCGCTCTTGAGGTCGCCGATCACGACCCGCGCGGAATGCGATTCAAGCCCGGCGATTGCCGCCGCACGTTCCGCTGATCGCGCGTGCAGGACCACCTGGTGGCCCTGTTCGAGGAGAGACTGGGCAGCTGCCCGGCCCAAACCGTCCGTACTGCCCGTGATGAAGACGATTGCCATTGCCGCTCCAGTTCGATTCCCCGCTTCGGTGCCTCCGTCGAAAGCTCAAGGAGAATGCAACATGTTCGACTGATCATGCCGTGGCGCAAAGAGCGCCGAACGAAGACACCAGAACCGAACAATCTTCCAGGACGCGCATTAACATTCGATAAGTTAGGAATGACCGCATGTCGAATTTCGTCATGCTGCTGGTCGAGGACGACTCGCTCCAGCGCGAAGTTCTATCCGACCTTCTCAAGGACGAAGGGTTCGAAGTCGTCGAATGTGCCACCGCAGAAGCGGCGGAGCTTATCGTGGCATCGACGGGCACGGAGCTACGGGCGCTCATCACCGATCACAACCTCGCGGGGAGAATGACCGGGCTCGAGCTCGCAGAGTACGCTCGCAGTGCCCATCCCGGACTCAACATCGTGCTGATGTCCGGGACGGTGATGGCGCCGCTGCCGCCCAACACGACCTTCTTGCACAAGCCGTTTGCGCCCGCCCATTTGCTGGCGGCCGTTTAGAATCGGAATATCCTCGGAGGTCATCCGCCCGAATTTTCTGCGCCGACGGCGTTCTCGCTCTCCGGCACCGTCAGCCGGACAGAGTGACCCTGCCGCATGGCGAGCGATGCCGCCGCAACAGCCGCCTCGAAAGCGGCTTCCTTGGTCTGGTAAGTATTCCGGATTTCGCCATCGTGGTCGACGTGCCAGGCGCCGTCCCTGCCAACAATATCATAGGCTGCGAGGCCCATAATCTATCCCTCCTTCATGCGTCCGGTGTTGCCTCGGACGCCTGGGTGCTGCTCACCGGGTCCGACGCCGGGAAACTGTCCTTCAAGCCCTTTTCCAACTCGTCGTCCTTGGCCTTGTCGCGTCGGATGCCACGCTTGAGATCTTCCGCGTTCTTGTCCGGCGGTGCCGGATCGAATTTCTCGGTCATGCAAGTGTCCTTTCGCTACCTCAAACGTCTGGAGCTGATGACCGTTCCTCCGAAGGAACCGACGCAGTCGCGGTTTGCTGTCGAATGGAGAAACCAGAAAGCGCGTGCAGCGCAGTGCTCTTTCATTCAGGTTGCGTCTCGCGCCATAACACATCTTGTGATAGTATCGCGCATCCCTCGGATCAGGAGAAGGCAATGAAAGCTTCGGTTTTTGCGTTAGGGAGCTTGATCATTCTGTCGATCACATCAGCGCACGCAGCTCCCAAAACCCCGGCCGCCCCGCCCACGGCGGCCAGCTCGGTCGCATGTTCCACCTCGGGTGGCGGCTTCGGGAGCTACCCGTCAGGCTGCCGAAACGGAGCAAACTTCAAGACCTACAATGAATGCAAGGAATCAGGCGTCAAGCGCGGCTGGAGACACGAAGACATGGCGTGGTACTGCAGCGGTCTGGGACTGCAATAGCGAGCGGTCATTGTGCTTTTCACGGCCGCGAACCCGGCGCGACGACTGGAGCGACCCATGGAATGCACAATCCGGCCCGCACTCGCAGATGATGCCGATGAGATCAGCGCGGTCATCTTGTGGGCACTGCGGGAAACGAACGCGAAGGACTATGCGGACGGGATCATCGAAAGGATCGCGCATGGCTTCAGTCCCGAAGCCGTACGGCGGCTGATCGGACTACGCACCGTCTTTGTCGCCACGATCCGCAGCCGCATCGTTGCGACCGCAGGTCTCGACGGAAATGTGGTCCGCACCGTCTTCGTGGCTCCCGATGTTCAGGCCCGGGGCATCGGCAAGCTGCTGATGGCCGAGATCGAGCGCACGGCGCGCACGAAACGTTGCTTCGCTGACCGTCCCTTCTTCCGTCACCGCCGAGACTTTCTACGCGCGGCTCGGGTTCAAGGCGGTGCACGACAGCTATCATGGTGACGAACGCACGATCATCATGGAGCGCCTGCTACAGGACCCGACCTAGATCCGTTTTGGACTGTTCTCCGGGATTCAGCGGGCAGCGGGCTTACTCTATCGCTACCGCCGCGCGGCGAGCACGTTCGAAGGAGGGGTTTGCAACGCTGCGCGCCTCTCGCTGAGGGCATGATCGAACAGTTCGAGCACCAGGCCGAAGGCTGCCAGCTCCTCCTCCTCGATGGCGCCATCATCGTAGCAGCCAAGCGTTTCCTCGATGATGGCATCGACCTCCTGCTGCATGGCCAGCAGTTCGTGGTCGAACTCCGCAGTGCGCACCTTGGAAACCAGCGCCAGAATTCTGTTGCGATGGCCAGTGTTCTCGTCGCGTTCATCCCGATTCAGATATTGACGCAGCCAGGCGCCGGCCGAGCCGATGCCGGAGAGAAGCAGGAGCGCAAACCAGAAGTAGTCGCCGTACCTATCGAGGAAGGTGCGCTCGGTCCCGTCGATCACGGCCGCCGCTCCCCGGTGAACCGGCAGCTCGGCTTCTTTCTCGGTGTCCGGCTTGGTGATTTGCGCAGCGCCAGGCACCTGCCTGGCGATCGCCTGGCGGAGGGCGAATTGCTGGCGGTAAAACGCCGCCACTGTCGTTTCGGACAAGGCATTCCGCGCGACGATCAAATGGCTGACACTGACGGTCTCCACCTTGTCGTCCGGCCGGGCTGGATTCGCATTGAAAATGCTTGGCGGAATTTCCTCCGATTCATAACGAGGATGCTTCAGGGCGATGGTTTCCGATGCGTCGATCGCGAGAAATTTCGGCTCGCCCCGCGTCCGGGCGGTCGCGGCAATCGCGTCGGCGGTTATCTTGCTATCGAGCGGACCGACCGCCATGAAGGCGTCGAGGCTCGGGTCACGCGCCAGCTCCTCGAGCTGGCCCGTGCCGAATTGAGCGACCGTGACCTTGTCCGGCTCCACACCGGCGGCGCTCAGGATGACTCTCAGCAACGCGGCGTTCGCCGGGGTCGCGCCGATCACCCCTACCCTGCGCCCTGCGAGATCGGCGATCTCCTTGATTTTCGGCGCCGGCTTTCGCTTGGAGCCCTTGCCCGCCGGTCCCGAAGAAGACCACAGCACGACGAAATTCTTGCGCAAGATGACGACTGTTTGCGCGTCGGCCGGCATTTCCAGATCGCCGCGACCGACCGCAAGGTCGGCCTTGCCGGCACCGAGCAGAGCGAGAGCTTCGGCCGCTCCGGCAGTCGCGATCGGAGACAACCTCACGGTCCTGCTTTCGCTAGCAAAGGCCTCGGTCATCGCCTCGATCACTTTGTGGTCGTTGCTTCCCGGCGGTCCGACGGCAATCCGAAGAGTTATCGGCCGCAGCGCGTAATACAATGTACCCGCAGCAGCTCCGAAAACGAGAAATCCGATAGCTAAAATCAGCAGCAAGGTCTTCGTCTGTCTCCGCCCTCGGCGGGCTGCATCACTGCGTTTCATCGGAGCATCAGACGAGGACATTTGCCGCTGCCGGTTGGAGGCCAAATCGCTGCCTGTTTCGGAAGAGTATCATGCTGTTCTGGAAAACGATAATGTCCGAGCAGTACCAATAGTTTCTTGGGGCCATCATCACTGATCCCGCACTTCAAGTTTGAGGATTGCCGGGATGACGCCGCACACCTTGATCCTCCTCTGCAAATAGATCACCATCGCGAGATCGACCGCTCACAGCAAGAATGGGCGAGGAAACGCGCATGAACGCAACTCCCGGATTTGGCCTCGTCGAACGCGCCCGCGCCCTCGCACCGCTCATTGCAAGCGAGGCTGACGAGATCGAGCGGTCGCGACGGCTGACGCCGCCCGTTGTCAACGCGCTGATCGAGAACGGGCTCTATCGCGCGCTGCTGCCGCAGAGTCTTGGCGGCGCCGAAGCGCCGCCGGAAGCCTTCATGCAGATGCTGGAGGAGATCGCGAAAGCGGATGCCTCCACCGCCTGGTGCCTCGGCCAATGCACGGTCTGCGCGATGATCGCGGCCTCGCTCGACCACGAGACCGCGCAGGAGATCTTCAACACGGCGCCGGGCGTCCTCGCCTGGGGCGCGATCGCGCATGAGGCGCGGGCGGTCGAGGGCGGCTATCGTGTCACGGCGCGCTGGGATTTTGCCTCGGGCTCGCGGCAGGCGAGCTGGCTCGGGGCGCATGTCCGCATCGTCGGCGCCGACGGCGCCCCGCGGAAAAATGCCGACGGCTCGGCGGAGGTGCGCACCATCCTGTTTCCGGTCGCGAGCGCCGTGCTGCACGACGTCTGGCAGGCGATCGGGCTCGCCGGCACCGGCACCGATTCCTACGAGGTCGCCGACCTGTTCGTCCCCGAGCGCTTCACCGCGTTTCGTGACGTGCCGTCCGCGCTCCGCGAGCAGGGTCCGCTCTACAGGATCGGCACCGGCTCGTCGTTCAGCCTCGGCTTTGCCGCGGTGTCGCTCGGGGTGGCGCGCGCCACGCTGGATGCCGCGATCGCACTGGCGCGCGGCAAGCATCAGTCGCTGGCGGCCAGCGCCATGCACGACAACGGGGCGGTCCAGGGCCTGATCGGCCGCACCGAGGGCGATCTTCGCGCTGCGCGCGCCTATCTCTACGCGACGGCCAATGCGATGTGGCGCGATCTCCGCGCGACCGGCGCGTTCAGCGCGGCGCATCGGAGCTCGGTTCGCCTCGCCGCGACCTGGACCATTCACCAATCGGCCAAGGTGGTCGACACCGCCTATCACATGGCCGGCGCGACCGCCGTATTCCGCAGCAATCCGTTCGAGCGCCGGTTTCGCGACATGCACGCCATCGCCCAGCAGATCCAGGCGCGCGACACGCATTACGAGGATGTCGGTAAGATGATCCTTTCAGGGGATCGCTGACGTCGACCAATTGCGAAAGTGCACGCACGCTGACCTATATTGAGTTCGCATCCAGCGTCCTCGCCGCTGAACCTTTGTGAATTTTCCCGGACCAATTTCTATAGCTACAGGAACGACGGCTTTTCCGCCGTGACCGCGCCGACCATATGGAAGCGATAATTCCGAATTGTCTTTAGCGCGCCGATTTGCGCAAGAGAGGTCCGTTATGGGCCGCACAGCTGGCAGGAAAGTCAGTTGCCATGCCATTCAGGGGCGTTCGCCGGGATGGCACCATGGTGGCATGCTCATTGTTGCCACCCTCTGCATCGCATGCACTCTCCTGTTTGCGAGCGAAGCCGTGGCTCAATGCTCGGCGCGAGACGTTCTGCGGAATAACCTGAAGCTCAAGCAAGCGCCCTCTGATCGGCCGCAGATCCCAATCAAATCCGCCGCCGATCACCCCGTGTGGAAGACGATCAAGATCGGGACGTTTGCAAACTTCTTCGCCCTCAGTAACGCGTTGGATGCCGCAGGTTGCGGCATCGGAAACTCGGCTGGCGAAATTCTCGCGCGACCAACGTTTACCGTTAGCGCCACGACAACGAGCGTCGAGCTTTTCACGGTGTCGGCAGCCGAACTGGGCTTTCGGACCGACACTGCGTTGCTGGCGGACATCTATGCCCGCGCCAAACGCTTGGGTTTCGGCCTGGCGGCTGCAGAAGTCGGACCACAACTGAGGCTTCAATATTTTGACCAGCCGATCGGTGAATTTCTCATCATCGGAATGGAGCCCATCAGGACCTGGCAGGGCGCCCCCGTCATCTTGAATGTAGCCAATGGCGGCGCGGGACTCATCCTCATCGGCCAGGATGGCAGCGCCGACGCACAGATCCCCGCGGCATCCCGCTTCGTATTCGTGCGGTCCCATGAAGCCGCTCCTGCCGAGGGGCAAGAGGCCGTAACACTTGTCGGCCGGTGAACTTTCGATCGTGCGCACGTCGAAAGTACGATGGAGGTAAAAAAATGAACTGCCTGCGCATTTTCGCTATGCCTGATGGCGAATCCCATTTTGGGAAATTGATATTCCCACGACACTAACGCGATCGTTTCCCAACGGAGCGCCTGCCGCCAACTACGAATCCTCGCGTTCCGCATTCTACGAAGCCTCGCGAGTTCGTTTTGTTCGTATTCCAGGAGGGGCCCGCGAAGCGGACTTTCATAACCCACCCGGCCGACTCCTTGCCATTTGGTTGGACGGCGAGGTCGAGTTTGAAACGAGCGACGGAGAGATGAGGCGTGTCTCCGCTGGAAAGGCGGTTCTGGTCGAGGATACGCATGGGAAAGGGCATATCTCGCGCCATCCACCGGAAGGGCAAAATGTTATACAGGTTTTACTGCCGCACGGCCTTGATGCGCCTTCTGCGTAGTCGGTGTCGGCCAATCGCATCACTTCGTGGCGTGGCAGTTCACTCCCTGTCGGATCGAAGCGTCATCGGCGAAGCAGCTCCCATCGAGCCGGGTTCATGAGTACGCGCGCTAGGCCACCAGCGCGGCGTCTTCCTCGCCGCCGTCGATGCCCCGTTGCGCGGCGAGCAGGCTGATGATCTCAATATTCGGCCGGGCCTTGCTGAACAGAAAGCCCTGGCCCTCGTCGCAACCTTCGGCGCGGAGGCAGCTCAGCTCGGCTTCGGTCTCGACGCCTTCGGCGGTGATGGTGACGCCGAGGCCTTTGCCGAGGCTGACGATGGAGCGGATGATCGCCTGGGCCTCGCGATTGGCGCCGAGATCGCGCACGAACGACTGGTCGATCTTGATCTTGTCGAACGGGAAGCTGCGCAGATAGCTCAGGCTGGAATAGCCGGTGCCGAAATCGTCCATCGAGATGCGCACGCCGAGCGCGCGCAGCGCATGCAACGTCGCCAGCACCTGGGCGCTCTTTTCCAGCAGCAGCGTCTCCGTGATCTCGAGCTCGAGCCGCCGCGGGGGCAGGCCGGAATGCTTCAGCGCATCCGTCACCACCGAAAGCAGATTGCCACTACGGAACTGGAGCGGCGACAGGTTGACGGCAACGCGGACGTCGTCCGGCCAGGTCGCGGCATCGTGACAGGCCCGGCGCAGCATCAGGCCGCCGAGCGGATTGATCAGCCCGGTCTCTTCCGCGACCGGAATGAACTCGGCCGGCGAGATCATGCCGCGCTCGGCATGCGGCCAGCGCACCAGCGCCTCGAAGCCGGTGATGCGGCCGCTCTGGAGGTCGATCAGCGGCTGGTAGTACGGCCGCAGCACGTCGTTCTGGATGGCGTCGCGCAGCTCGACCTCGATCTTGCGGCGGGTCTGCGCTTTCGCATCGAGCGCCGCCTCGAAGAACGCGAACGAGCCGCGCGCATCCAGCTTGGCGCGCGACAGCGCCATGTCGGCGCTCTTGAGCAGCTTTTCGGAATCGTCGCCGTCGCCCGGCGCCATCGCGATGCCGATGGAGGCACCGACCACCACGGAATGGCCGTCGAGCAGATAGGGATCGGCGATGGCTTCCAGCAGGCGCTTGGCCAGCAGCACCGCATCCTCGGGACGCGTCAGGCCGCTCTGCACGATTGCGAACTCGTCCGAGTTCAGCCGCGCGAGCGCGTCCTCCTCGCGCAAGGTCGAGCGCAGCCGCTTGGCGACGCCGCGCAGCAGCTTGTCGCCGACCGCGTGTCCCAGCGTGTCGTTGACCGCCTTGAAATTGTCGAGCCCCAGCATCAGCAGGGCGACCTTGTCGGTGCTGCGCCTCGTATGCAGCAGCATCTCGTCGACCTGCTGGCGCAGCAGATTGCGGTTTGGCAGACCGGTCAGCCCGTCATGCTGGGCCATGAAGGCGAGCCGCGCCTCGGCGCGCTTGCGCTCGGTGATGTCCATCAGCGCGAGCAGCACCGCGGGCCGCTCGGCATAGGTCAGTTCGCGCGAATAGATCGCAAGGTCGATCAGGGCGCCGTCGGCCTTGACGTGCTTCCAGGTGCGTCCGGCCTGCTCCTCGCCGGCCGAATCGGCGGTCCAGGGCGGCTCGCTGTCAAAAGCCTGAAGGGAACGGATCGTCAGCCGCTCGAACTCGGCGCGGCTGTAGCCGTAATGGGCGACCGCGGCATCGTTGACGCCGAGGATGCGCTCGTCGTCCAGTGCGCAGACGATCATGGGGACGGGATTGCCGTCGAACAGCAGGCGGAACGAGGCCTCGCGCTGCTTCAACTCGGTGATGTCGACGCGCAGGCCGACGACGCCGCCGTCCTCTGTCAGCCGCTCGTCGATCAGGATGACGCGGCCGTCCGCCAGCTTCTGCTCGTGGCGCGAGCCGGGCTGATAGAGCTTTTGCAGCCGCTCCGCGATCCATTCTTCCTCGTGGCCGGCCGCCTCGGGATAGTCGCCGCGGGCGACGCCGATGCGCAGCGTGTCCTCGAGGCGCGCGCCTTCCTCGAACAGATCGGCGGTCTTGCTGTAGATCTCCGCGTATTGCTTATTCCAGAGGACATAGCGGCCCTCGGCATCGAGAAACACGATGCCTTGCGGCAGGATCTCGATGGCCTGGCGCAGGCGCTCATGGGATTTGCGCGCTTCCGCGATCGCAGCCTCGGCCTCGGCGCGGCTGCGCAGAACTTCGTCGCGTTCGGACGGAGGATGAGGGGCGCGCGCAAAGCGCGGCTTGCGCGGGTGCAGGCCGGGCCTGCCAAGCACGCTTCCCTTTCGCTTTTTTGGTCTTCGAAACCCCAAACTCAACTTCACTCGTCCCAGTCGCACCCAGCGACCGCAACTCTTGGAGCAAGTGTCTGAAAAAAAAGTAATCTTGGGTGGCATGGCGATGCGACGCACGGTCTGGCAGCCTCGAAAAAACAGCCCGCATTGCCCGTTTGCAAGGCCCGGCGGCGCCGATGGGCGCTCCAAGCGCATCGCATCGTCGTCATCGGAGAACGAGATGGCGCAAAATTGCGCGCCGCCTTGATTCATTTCCGGGATCGCACGCGATTGTATGCAGAAGTGAGTGAGCAGACGTCCTGCGCACGAATTTTGGTCAATGCATGAGAGGGTTATCGCATCGTTAAAAATCGGCCGCCCGACGCCGCGGAACCGCGACTTTTGGACGAAATTTCAGCGGAGGGACTGTTTCTTAACCCTGACGCGGTGTTGGGGTTATAAGGATGTCAGCATGAGTCCCCGCCGCCTCGCCCCTCTCCTGCTCGTCATGACGCTCCTGGCCGCCGGCGACGCGCTGGCCCAGGACAAGGGCAGCGTCAACCCAAAGCCGCTGCCGCCGCTCGCCAATCTGAACGATCCCAATATCGGCGCCAAGGAGCTGTTCGCGCGAAAGCTGCTGCCGTCGAAGGGACCGGCGCACGTCATCGGCTCCTATGTGAAGGGCTGCATCGGCGGCGCCGAGCAGATGCCCCTCAACGGCGACAATTGGCAGGTGATGCGGTTGTCGCGCAATCGCAGCTACGGTCATCCCGCGATGATCGCGCTGATCAAGCGGCTTGCGGCCAGGGCGCACAAGGACGCGGGATGGCCGGGCATCCTGGTCGGCGACATCGCCCAGCCGCGCGGCGGGCCGGCGCTGTCCGGCCATGCCAGCCACCAGATCGGCCTCGATGCCGACATCTGGCTGACGCCGATGCCGGACCATCGGCTCTCGCGCGAGGAGCGCGAGGACATGTCGGCGGTGATGATGGTGCGTCCGGACCGGCTCGACATCGATCCAAAAGTGTTCACGCCGGGCCATGTGCTGGTGCTGCGCGACGCGGCGCAGGAGCCGGCGGTGCAGCGCATTTTCGTCAATGCCGCGATCAAGAAGGCGCTGTGCCGCGAGGCCAAGGGCGACCGTTCCTGGCTGTCGAAGATCCGGCCGTGGTGGGGCCACGACTATCACTTCCACATCCGCATGCACTGCCCGGCGGGCGCGAGCGACTGCGAGAGCCAGCCGTCGCAATCCGACGACGAAGGCTGCAAGCCCTCCGATCTCGCCTACTGGTTCAGCGACGGCGTGCTGCACCCCAAACCCCCGCCGGAGCCCCCGAAGCCGAAACCGCCGATGACGCTGGCGCAGATGCCGGGGGCGTGCAAAGCCGTGCTGCACGCGGGCAATGCGAAACCGTAAAGCCTTCGCGGTCGTCCCGGCCATTCCAGGTTGGCGCCATGCGGACCGCCGCCTTTGACCTGTTCCGCCACCCTGTTATGATGACCCAGCGATCGCTTGCCGGACCGTAAGTCCGTCGGGCTTGCCGGAACAGCGCTTCCGCCGGTCGCAAGCCTCATTCAACCAACGCCGTCTTGCGCGCGCCGCCTTGCGTGCCCTGAGCGCGCGCATGGAGCGCTTCCGATGTCCCGCCTTTCCGTGCTTTTTTCGGCTTTGCTCCTTCTGGCCGCGGGCCTTTCGCCTGTCGCCGCCGAGGACAAGACCATCACCGTGTTCGCGGCAGCCTCGATGAAGAACGCGCTCGACGAGGTCGACGCCGCCTACACCGCCAGGACCGGCGTCAAGTTCAGCGTCAGCTATGCCGCAAGCTCCGTGCTCGCCAGGCAGATCGAGCAGGGCGCGCCGGCCGATGTGTTCGTCTCCGCCGACACCGACTGGATGGACTACGCGATCTCCAGGAAGACCATCAACGAGCCGACCCGGGTCAATCTGCTCGGCAACAGCATCGTGCTGATCGCGCCGAAGGATTCCAGGCTCGACAACGTGCCCATCGTGCAGGGGTTCGACCTCGCAAAACTCGCCGGCGACGGCAGGATCGCGACCGGCGACGTCAAGTCCGTACCGGTTGGGAAATATGCCAAGGCGGCGCTGACGAGCCTCGGCGCCTGGCAGGCGGCAGAGCCGAAATTCGCCATGGCCGAGAGCGTGCGTGCCGCGCTGACGCTGGTCGCGCGCGGCGAGGCCAACCTCGGCATCGTCTATTCCACCGATGCCAAGGTCGAGCCCGGCGTGAAGATCGTCGGCACCTTCCCGGCGGATTCGCATCCCGCGATCATCTATCCCGTCGCTGCGACCACAACAGCAAAGGGTGAGACCAGCGACTATCTCGCCTTCCTGCGCTCGACCGCCGCCAAGACCATTCTGGAAAAATACGGTTTCAAGTTCCTGATCAGCCCCTCTACATAATTTGCGATTTGATGCTCGACATCTCTCCCGCCGAATGGACGGCGATCCTGCTCTCGCTCAGGGTGGCCGTCATCGCTACGCTGGTGGCAACGCCGTTCGGCATTGCGCTGGCGTGGCTGCTCGCGCGGCGTGATTTCTGGGGTAAGTCGGTGCTCGATGCGCTGGTGCATCTGCCGCTGGTGCTGCCACCCGTCGTCACCGGCTATCTGCTGCTGCTGACCTTCGGCCGCCGCGGCCTCGTCGGCGCTTTCCTCGCGGACCATCTCGGCATCGTCTTCGCCTTCCGCTGGACCGGTGCTGCGCTTGCCTGCGGCCTGATGGCGTTTCCGCTGCTGGTGCGTCCGATGCGGTTGTCGATCGAGGCGATCGACCGCCGGCTCGAGCAGGCCGCCGAGACGCTCGGCGCCACTCCTTTCAAAGTGTTCTTCACGGTGACGCTGCCCTTAGCGCTGCCCGGCGTGCTCGCCGGCATGGTGCTTGGCTTTGCGAAAGCGATCGGCGAATTCGGCGCGACCATCACCTTCGTCTCCAACATTCCCGGAGAGACCCAGACGATTTCGTCCGCGATCTATTCGCTGATCCAGACGCCGGACGGCGATGCCGCCGCGGGACGGCTCGTGATCGTCTCGATCGTGCTGGCGCTCGGCGCGCTGATCGCGGCCGAATGGTTCGCCCGCCGCGCCACCGCGCGCCTGCACGGGAATTGACCATGCTGCGCGTCGACGTCGAAAAACAGCTCGGCGAGTTCTCGCTGTCCGCCGCCTTCGCGAGCGAGGGCCGCGTCATCGGCCTGTTCGGAGCGTCGGGCGCCGGCAAGACCTCGCTGGTCAACATGATCGCGGGGCTGCTGCGGCCCGACCGCGGCACCATCGTGATCGACGGCGAGACCGTCGACGACAGCGCGGCCGGCATTCATGTCCCGACCTGGCGCCGTCGCATCGGCTATGTGTTCCAGGATGCGCGGCTGTTTCCGCATCTCAACGTCGCGCAAAATCTCGACTATGGCAGGCGGATGAACGGCCTCGCGCCCGATCCGGCGCAGCACAAGCGAATCATCGAGCTGCTCGACATCGGCGCGCTGCAGGGTCGCCGCCCCGGAAAGCTCTCCGGCGGCGAGCGCCAGCGCGTCGCGCTCGGTCGCGCGCTGCTGTCGCGGCCGCGCCTGCTGCTGCTCGACGAGCCGCTCGGCGCGCTCGACGAGGGCCGCAAGCTGGAGATCCTGCCCTATCTGGTGCGGCTGCGCGACGAGGCCAACGTCCCCATGGTCTATGTCAGCCACGACGTCGCCGAGCTGCGCCAGCTCGCGACGCAGATCGTGAGGCTGAAGCAGGGCCGGATGACGTCGTTCGGCGGGGTGAAGGTGCTGACGTGAGGGCCTGTTGCCCATCCCCGTCATTGCGAGCGCAGCGAAGCAATCCAGAGTCCCTCCGCGGCGGCGGTCTGGATTGCTTCGCTACGCTCGCAATGACGAAAGTGTGTGGTTGATTTGGTTGCCAAGCTCGACGCGGACTGCGTGGGAGCTAAACCCCCGCCACCGATGTCCACAAATCCGCCAGCTTGCGCCGCAGGACCTGTCTGCGGGTCAGCGGCGCGGGCGCTTCTTCGTCTTCCGGCAGGCGCAGGCCGACGACGTTGACCCGGCCACCGGAGATCGAGCGCGCGACGAGCACGATCGGATCCAGCGCAAGCTCGGCGCCCTCTTTCGGTGCGCGGTCGAGATGGACGTCGAAATAATCGGCCAAAGTCAACTTGCTCTCGTCCTCGCCGGCCTTCACGCCGTAGATCTCCGCGAGCTCGGCGAGCGTGTGCTCGCCGGAGACCATGAAGTCGCCCAGCAGATGCGGGTCCGGCACCGAGCTCGGCTGCATGTCGACGAAGAAGCGGTCGAGCGATTCGGCCTTTTCCGGCGGCGCCAGCAGATAGATGTAATCGCCGGGCGCGATCGGCTCGGCTTCCGTTGGCGTCAAAATGTTCTCGTTGCGGATCACCAGCGTCGGCTTCGACCAGGACGGGATCAGGCCGCGGCGAAAATACAGGCTCTTGGACCGCACTGGATAGCCGACGAGCTGCTGCTCAAGCTGGCCGGGCAGGTCCAATTCGACACGGCGCGGGCCGCGTTCGGCGCGCGGCAGCGCCACGTGCAGCTTGCGCGCGGCCGGCGCCAGGGTCCAGCCTTGCAGCAGCAGCGAGATGATGACGACGACGAAGGCGACGTCGAAATAGAGATAAGCCTTCGATAGCCCGACCAGCATCGGGATCGAGGCCAGGAAGATCGCGACCGCGCCGCGCAGGCCGGTCCAGGCGATGAAGATCTTTTCGCGCCAGTTGAAGCGGAACGGCGCCAGGCACACGAACACCGCGATCGGCCGCGCCACCAGCATCAGGACGAATGCGATCCCGACCGCCGGCAGCACGCTGCCGCCAAGCCGGCTTGGCGAGACCAGCAGGCCGAGCAGCACGAACATCACGATCTGGGCCAGCCAGGTCGCGGCATCCAGGAAGGCCACCACCGAATTATGCGCGCGCGTCGGGCGGTTGCCGATGATGATGCCGGCGAGATAGACCGCGAGGAAGCCTGAGGCGTGCATGATCTGCGAGCCGCCGAAGATGACGAGCGCGGCGGTGGTGACGAACGGCGCATGGAGGCCCTGCGGCAGCGCGACCTTGTTGAGCGCGATGACGACCAGACGCCCGCCGATCACTCCGACGACGGCGCCCAGCACGGCCTCCTGGGCGAACTCCATCAGCACATGCGCGGCCGTGCCCGTTCCCAGCGAGATGTATTCGACCAGCATCAGGGTCAGGAAGATCGCGAAGGGATCGTTGGTGCCGGATTCGACCTCAAGCGTCGCGCCGACGCGCGGGCGCAGGCGCAGGCCCTGGGTATGCACCAGCAGGAACACTGCCGCCGCGTCAGTCGAGGCCACTACCGCGCCGACCAGCAGCGACTCCGTCCAGTTGAGGTCGAGCGCATATTTCGCGAACGGCGCCGTGATCAGCGCGGTCAGCAGCACGCCGACGGTCGCGAGCACCATGGAAGGCGCGAGCACGGTGCGGATGCTGGCAAAGCGGGTGCGCAAGCCGCCGTCGAACAGGATCAGTGCAAGCGCGACCGAGCCGACCAGATAGGTGGTTCGGACGTCGTCGAACTGCAGCTGTCCGGGACCGGAATCGCCCGCGAGCATGCCGATCGCGAGGAAGACGAGCAGAAGGGGCGCGCCGAAGCGCAGCGCAAGCAGGCTTGACAGGATCCCGGCCAACACCAGGACGGCGCCGAGCAATATGGCGAGGCTGACGGAGTCGAGGGAGGCCATCCACCTTCCGGGTACGAAATCGCTGGAATTGCATCCTTATCGTCGGCGGACTCCCACGCAACCCATTTTCTCCCGCTCGCGGCAATCTGCCTGCATTTTGCGGCCTTAACGCACTTCACTTAGCGGTGTATCGGTGGTCCGGCCGGGCCCTTTGTGGGATTCTCCGGCGCGCTCGAATCAACACTTCCCGCCCGCTTCCCGACGAGACCGATGGACATGGACCTCAAAGACTTCATGGAGTTCGTGCAGACCACCGCGCGCAGCGTCGGGGCCGAAATCTCCTCGCCCTGGTTCTACCTGCAATTCGGGCTCATTCTGGCCGCGGCCGGCATCGCCTATGCCGCCGAAGCCGCCGTTCGCAGCCGGGTCGACATGACCTCGCTGGCGATGCGCTGGCCGCTGCCGCTCCGGCACTTCGCCCGGGTGATGGTCTCCAGCGCCTCGACGGCGGCGTTCACCCTGCTCGTGATCGTCTCGCGCGTGGTCATGTACCATGCGACCTGGCCGAGCCGCAGCTATCTCCTGATGGTCGCCGCCAAGCTGGGGCTGGCCTGGCTCGCGATCCGGCTGCTGACCTCGGTGCTGCGCAACGCCTTCATCGTCAAGCTGGTGTCGATCACGGCCTGGTTCGTCGCGGCGCTCTCGATCGTCGGCCAGCTCGATGCGACGGTCGACCTGCTCGACTCCTTCGCCATCGTGCTCGGCGGCCTGCGGCTGACGCCGCTGCTCGTGATCAAGGCCGGCGCGCTGCTGCTCATCGCGCTCTGGCTCACCAACATCGCCAGCAATTTCGCCGAGAGCCGGATCAACTCGACCACCGATCTGACGCCGTCGGTGCAGGTGCTGCTGGTCAAGATCATCCGCATTGGCCTGCTTGCGGTCGCGATCGTGATCGCGCTCGGCGCGGTCGGCATCGATCTCTCGGCGCTCGCGGTGTTCTCCGGCGCGGTCGGCGTCGGCATCGGTATCGGCCTGCAGAAGATCGTCGCCAATTTCATCTCGGGGATCATCCTGCTCGCCGACAAATCGGTGAAGCCCGGCGATCTCGTCACCATCGGCGACAACACCGGGCGGATCAGCGCGATGAAGACGCGCTATATTTCCGTCGCCGCCGGCGATGGCCGCGAATTCCTGGTGCCGAACGAGGATCTGGTGACGCAGAAGGTCGTCAACTGGACCTACACCGACAAGAACACGCTGGTGAAGATCGCCTTCGGCACCAATTACGACGCCGACCCGCGGCTGGTCTGCAAGCTCGCCGCCGAGACCGCGGCCGCGCATCCGCGCGCGCAGAAGGGCAAGCCGCCGAATTCCATCCTGACCGAGTTCGCCGAAGCCGGGATGAAGTTCTCGCTGACCTTCTGGATCGCCGACCCCGACGGCATGGACAACGTCAAGAGCGACGTGATGCTGGCGCTGTGGGATTCCTTCAAGCGCGAGGGCATCCGGGTTCCCTACCCCGTCCGCGAAATCCGCATCCGAGGCGGCGCCCTGCCGGTGGAAACCACCGTAGAAGTCCCGAATTGAGCCGGCTTTCGGACGCATGCCCGCCAAGCTTGGCTTGCATGAAGGCTCGCGATCATTAAATTGGGGCCTTAAATCAGTCCGTTGCGCCCACCTCGATACCGGCCCCGTGCCGAGAAGACCGCATCCGCATGAGCTACGTCGAAGCTACCGATACCTCGCTCCGCAAGACCGGACAGATCAAGCTGCATGGGCCAAGCGCCTTTGCCGGCATGCGCAAGGCGGGAGCGCTGGTGGCGAAGTGCCTCGACGAGCTCACCGACATCGTCGGGCCCGGCGTTCCGACCGAGCGCATCGACCAGTTCGTCCGCGACTTCGCCTTCAGCAACAATGCCTATCCGGCGACGCTGATGTATCGCGGCTACCGCTATTCGACCTGCACCTCGCTCAACCACGTGGTGTGCCACGGCATGCCCGGCGACCGTCCCCTGAAAGAGGGCGACATCGTCAACATCGACGTCACCTTCATCGTCGACGGCTGGTACGGCGATTCCAGCCGGATGTATGCGGTCGGCCCGATCGCGCGCAAGGCCGAGCGGCTGATCGAGGTGACCTATGAAGCGATGATGCGCGGCATCGCCGCGGTGAAGCCCGGCGCCACCACCGGCGACATCGGCCACGCGATCCAGAGTTTCGTCGAGCCGCAGGCCATGAGCGTGGTGCGCGATTTCTGCGGCCATGGCCTCGGGCGCATGTTCCACGACGAGCCGAACATCATCCATGTCGGCCGACCCGGCGAGGGCGTGCAGCTCAAGCCCGGCATGTTCTTCACCATCGAGCCGATGATCAATCTCGGCAAGCCGCATGTGAAGATCCTGTCCGACGGCTGGACCGCCGTGACCCGCGACCGCTCGCTGTCGGCGCAGTTCGAGCACTCCGTCGGCGTCACCGCCACCGGCGTCGAAATCTTCACGCTGTCGGAGCGGCACGGCGAGAAGCAGATCGGGTGAGGGCGCGGCCGACCTTCGGGTCGCCGGCTGACGTGAACCGGATTTGCCGGCGCAATTGACGGTTGCAAAAACGGTTATCCGCGGCAATGCTGGCGGCCGATGCCCGCCAAGACCGACCACGACAAGAGCAAGCCCGAACAAGCGCCACACTATCTCGGCCATCGCGAACGGCTGCGCGAGCGCTTCTACAGCGCGGGTGCGGACGCGCTCAGCGACTACGAGCTGCTGGAGATGGCGCTGTTTCCGGCGCTGCCGCGGCGTGACACCAAGCCGCTGGCGAAGACACTGATCAAGACCTTTGGCTCGTTTGCCGAGGTCGTGCATGCGCCGGTGGCGCGCCTGCGCGAGGTGGACGGCATGGGCGAATCCGCGATCCACCAGCTCAAGCTGATCGCGGCGGCGGCGCATCGCGTCGCCAAGGGCGGGGTCAACAGCCGCAACGCGCTGTCGTCCTGGAACGAGGTGATCGACTATTGCCGCACCAGCATGGCGTTCGCCGACAAGGAGCAGTTTCGCCTGCTGTTCCTCGACAAGCGCAACCAGCTCATCGCCGACGAGGTGCAGCAGACCGGCACCGTCGATCACACCCCGGTCTATCCGCGCGAGGTGATCAAGCGCGCGCTGGAATTGTCCGCGACCGCGCTGATCCTGGTGCACAACCACCCCTCAGGCGATCCCTCGCCGTCACAGGCCGACATCCAGATGACCAAGGCGATCATCGACATCGCAAAGCCGCTCGGCATTTCGGTGCACGACCACATCATCGTCGGCAAGAGCGGACATGCGAGCTTGCGCGGGATGCGGTTGATCTAGTAGCAATATCGCGGATCGACCGGGACATAGGAGCCGTCCCGGCGCTGCATGTAGCAGCCGCGCTGATAGGCGTAATAGCCGGAGCGGCGGCGTTCACCCTCGGAGGCGATCGCAGCGCCCGTGCCGGCACCGACGACGGCGCCGATGGCGGCTCCGCGGCCTCCGCCGATGGCGCCACCCACGATCGCTCCACCTACGCCGCCGAGAATGGCACCTCCAATTGCGTCTTGCGCTGCCGCCTCATGAACAGGCATCGCCATCACGACTGTTAGACATGCCGCGATGGCGAAACTTCCAATGCGAAGACCTCGAAGCATGCTCGCCCTCCCCTGTGATCAGACGAGTCATAGCGCCGCAGCCGGATTCGGACCAGAAGAATCACCACGCCGGGACCCGGCGCTTCTCGCGATGGCGTCGCAGGCTCGGCTCGAAGGCGGCTCAGGCCATGTCGCGTGCGCACCGCGGGCCATCCCCATTCATCTCAAGCATCGACCCAACGCTGCACCGCCTCGGCGGTGTCGGCCGGCGTGGTGTTGAAGCAGATCGCGGCGTCGGGCGCCAGGCGGTGGACGAGGTTGAGCACCTTCTCGAACAGCAGCAGGCGCTCCCTGGGCTCGCGCAGGCCCGCGCCAATCACGATGCAGTCGAAATTCTCCTCGCGCAACGCTGCCGTCACAGCGGCTTCCGCCGCGGCATCGAGATCGATCAGGCAACTCGTGACTTCGTAACCGAGATCGCGCAGGCGCAGCAACTGCGCATCGATATAGTCGCGCACGAGCTCCGGCGTGAGCTGCGGGAATGCGCTGTAATCCGCGTTGCCGGGTTCGATGCCGATCGCGAGGACGCGCGTGGTCATGCAGGGCTCCTTGCCGGACTGCCTCGCGTCGCTAACGGAGAGCGGCCCCTCCCGGTTCCCTCGCGGGGCGGCCGCCCTGATCCCGGTCCTGCCGCTCATTTTCCCGGCGAGGTTGTAACCCACTTCACACGCGGTGGCCCTGCGGCCTGCCAGACTTGCGGGAGATCACGCTGGCCTCACGCCCTGATCACGGCACCTGGTTCATTTCGACTAACGCGCAGTTGCGAAAATTCATTCATTGCGGGAGCGGAAAATGATTTCATTCGAGAGTCTGAAAAGCGAATACGAGGGTAATTGGGCCAATCTCGAGATCCGGCCTGCACGCCTCTCCGACGCGAACGCGGTCGCGCGCAAGGCCATCAACGGCAAGGCGACCTATCAGCAGATCGAACGGTTGACCGGCGTCCCCTGGTATTTCGCTGCCCTCTGCCACTACCGCGAGTCCAATTTCGATTTCGACACCTATCTCGGCAACGGCGAAACGCTTCATCGCGCGACGACCATCGTTCCGAAAGGACGCGGCCCGTTTGCCACGTTCGTGGACGGCGCCGTGGACGCCTTCAGAATCCAGAATTTCATCGGCGCTCACGATTGGGGGATCGGGCGGATTCTGTTCCGGCTCGAAGCCTTCAACGGCTTCGGCTATCACGCCAAGGGCTGCAATTCGCCCTACCTCTATGGCGGTTCGACGCTGTATGGCCCGCCCGAGGCAAGGGCCGGCAAATTCGTCCGCGATCATGTGTTCGATTCGAACCACGTTGATTCCCAGCTCGGCACCGCGGTGATCCTGCATGCAATGATGTCGCTGGATTCCTCGATCACCCTCGACGGCAGCCCGCAATTCGCCAGCCGCGCGGAACCGGAGGACGACGCGGCATCGACGATCGTTCTCATGCAGCAGGCGCTCAACAAGCTCGGCGCCAATCCGCCGCTCGCCGAGGACGGCATCAGCGGACCGAAGACCAGGGCTGCGGTCTCGCAGTTTCAGCAGCAGAACGGTCTGAGAGACACCGGACTTCTCGACGGCGCCACGGTCGCCGCCCTCACGCGCGCGGCGCAGTCGGGCCCCACGGGATCGACCGGCGATATGTCCCGGATCATGAAGCGACTGGAGGACGTCGCGCAATTGCTGCGGCCGCCAGCCGGGGCTGTGACGCCGGCAACGACGACATCGGGCAACACGCTGCCCGCCACCACGGATCCGATCAGCCTGTTCGAACGGCTCTTTTCCCTCGTCAACAAGACAGCCCCCATGCCAGGACCAGTCACCCCGACCAGTTCCGCCCCCGTCGATCAGTTGAAGCAGGTCGTCGATCTGCTCGGCACCTTGCTCAACAGGGACGGCAAACCCGTCCTCGGCCAGGTCAATGGCGCGCTCGGCGATACCATCGGCAAGATGCTCGACGGCAAGAAGACTGCGCTCGGCATCGGCGGCTCACTGATCACGGCGTTGCTGACTTCGGTGACGGCGAGCCCCAACGCAGGCGGTATTGCCGGACTGCTCGGGACGCTCGTGTCGGCCGTGCCGGGCCTCGGCCAGTTCGCGATGCCGATCTCCCTGGCGCTCACGGCCTGGGGCGTGCTCGGCAAGATGGAGAAGTGGGCCCAAGGCACCGCGCCGCCGCCCAGGCCAACGACGTAGCCTGCGGCCGTCCTTCCAGACGCCCGCCTATGGCGGGATGAGGTCGCGTTTCGCGGCGCCTACTGGCGCAGCATGATCAGGGGATCGGCGGTATCGGGGACGCGCCGCCATTGCGCGTTGTCGTCGGCCTCGAACTGCCAGGCCTCGCCGGCCTTCGACAGCAGGATGATCTGGCCGCGCTCGAGCCGCCATTGCGTCGGGTTGAACTGCGCGATGGCCGCATCGCATTTCGGCTTGAGGAAGACCTGGAAATTGTCCGGCCCGGCTTCCGTGTTGGTCAGCGTCAGCCCGCAGACAGGCTGGCCGTTCCCCCGCACGATCGACCAGTCGCCGATCATCTGGTCCATCGACTTCGCCATCGAACGAGCGGCGGCGAGGTCCTGCAGGATGTAGACGCCCTCGCCTTGCCGCAGGCCCTCGAAGATGCCGGCCTCGACCTCGGTGAAGTCGATCACGGCTTCACCGCTCGCATCCTGCAAGCGGACGATGTCGAGACCCCTGACGCTCCAGGCGACGATGTCCTTGGTGAAGGGCAGCGCGGCCTTGCAGGCCGGCTCCAGCTCGAGCTTGAAGCCTTGAGCAGCAGTGTCGGCCTTGAGCGTGACGACGCAGGTCTTGCTGCGCTCGGTGGTCGAGAGCTCCCACTGCCCGGGCATTTCCTTCTTCAGGGTCGTCGTATCCTGCGCCAACGCGAGGCCGATCGCGGCCAAGTAGGCCGCGACGGCGAATGCAACGACCCGAAGAGCTCCCATCAGCGTCCCTTGAACGGTGTTTCCGCAACCGGCGTCAATGGCGCCTTGCCGGCGAACCAGGACTTGAGATTGTCGACCACGAGCTGGTCCATCGCGTTGCGCGTCACCACCGAGGCCGAGCCGATATGCGGCAGCAGCACGACGTTCTGCATGGTCTTGAGCTCGTCCGGCACGTTCGGCTCGGCCGCGAACACGTCGAGACCTGCGGCAAGGATGGTGCCTGATTTCAGCGCCTGGACCAGCGCCGGTTCGTCGATCACCGAGCCGCGCGCGACGTTGACCAGCACACCGCGCGGGCCGAGCGCCTTCAGCACCTCGGCATTGATCATCTTGTTCGTGCTGGCGCCACCGGGCACGATCACCATCAGCGTGTCGACCGCCTTCGCCATCTCGATCAGGTCGGGGTAGTGCTTGTAGGAGACGTCCTTGGACGGATTGCGGGTGTGATAGACCACCGGCACCAGCGAGGCATCAAGCCGGCGCGCGATCGCCTGGCCGATCCGGCCCATGCCGACGATGCCGACTTTGCGATCGCGCAGCGAGCCGACGCTGAGCGGATAGTTCTGGGTCTGCCAGAGACCGGAGCGCACATAACGGTCGGCCTTGATGAACTCACGCACCGTGGAAATCAGAAGCCCCATCGCGACGTCGGCGACCTCTTCGGTCAGCACGTCGGGCGTATTGGTGACGATGATGTTGTGCTCGGCGGCGTATTTGGCGTCGACGTGGTCATAGCCGACGCCGAAGCTCGCCACCATCTCGATCTTGGGCAATTGCGACAGCGACTGCTTGTCGGCACGCACGGTGTGATAGGTCACCGCCACGCCGCGGATCTTTTCGCGAACCGCCGGCGTCAGCCGCTCGAGATCGCCCCGCGTCTCCGCCTTGTGCACGACGAAATGATCGGAAAACCCGTTCTCGAGGATCGGCCGGACCGGCCCATAAATCAGAAGGTCGATCTTTTCGGACGAAATCGAACCGGTGGTCATCAGTTGTCCTTTCCAAGCGCGCTCTCGTGCCAGCGGCGTAAAACGAGGTGGGAAACTAGCGCCAGCACCCCATAGATGACAATCCCGGCCAGCGACAACAGCAGCAGCGCTGCGAACATGCGGGGTATGTTCAAGCGGTAGCCTGATTCTGCGATCCTGTAGGCGAGCCCGGACCCGGCGCCGGCCGTTCCCGCCGCGATCTCGGCCACAACCGCGCCGATCAGCGACAGACCGCCGGCAATGCGCAGGCCACCGAGAATGTAAGGCAGCGCCGCCGGCAGCTTGAGAAAGCGCAGGGTCTGCTGCGGCGAGGCGCCATAGAGCTGGAACAGGCCTGCGAGGTTGCGATTGACCGAATTGAGCCCGAGCGTGGTGTTCGACAGCACCGGGAAAAAGGCCACGATGAAGGCACAGACTACGACCGCGGTCTGCTGCTCCAGATAGATCAGCAGCAGCGGCGCGATCGCGATGACAGGCGTAACCTGAAGCACCACGGCATAGGGGAATAGCGATGCTTCCACCCATTTGGACTGATTGAACAGCAGTGCCAGCGCGATGCCGCCAATGCTGGCCGCGACAAAACCTTCAAGCGTGGTCAGCAGTGTCGCGGCGAGCGATTGCGACAGCACCGCCCAATCCTTGATCAGCGTCAGGAAAATGACCGAGGGCGCCGGCAGCACGTAAGGCGGGATGTCCTTGATGCGGACCACGAGCTCCCAGGCGAGAAGTCCCGCCGCGAACACGATGACCGGCAGCACGAAGCGCAACGCGCGTTGCACGCCGGACCGCTTCGCTATGACGGCAGCTTGCGCATTCATAGCGTCGACTGCCCTGAATAGGACGGCGCCAGCGCGGCCGACACGCTCCGGCAGTAATCCGAATAGGCGGCGGAGGTACGAAACTCCTCGCCGCGCGGCTCGACCGTCTCGATGCGGATGTCGGCCTGGATGCGGCCCGGCCGCGCCGTCATGACCACCACACGCTGCGACAGATAGACGGATTCGAACACCGAATGCGTGACGAAGATGACGGTCTTGCCGAGCCTGCGCCACAGCGCGAGCAAATCGTTGTTGAGGCGGAAGCGCGTGATTTCGTCGAGTGCCGCGAATGGCTCATCCATCAGGAGGATATCAGGGTCGGTGACGAGCGCGCGCGCCAGCGACACCCGCATCTTCATGCCGCCGGAGAGCTCGCGCGGGAAAGCCTCGGCGAAATCGGCAAGCCCGACGCTTGCCAGCGCCTCGTCGGCTCGCCCGCGCGATTCCGCCTTCGGAACGCCCGCCAGCTTCAGCGGCAATCGCACGTTCTCGCGCACGCTGGTCCAGGGCATCAGGGTCGGTTCCTGAAATACGAAGCCGATGCCGTGACCTGGGCGCGGTGTGCCCTCGCGACGCGCCAGCCTTACGATTCCTGACGACGGCGCGCTGAGCTCGGCGATCAGCCGCAGCGCGGTGGATTTGCCGCAACCTGACGGCCCCAGCAACGAAATGAACTCGCCTCTGCGCACCGCAAGGTCGAGCGGGCCGAGCGCCACCACGCCGTTGTCATAGGTCTTCGTCACGCCGCGCAGGCTGACAGCCAGGGCCGTCAGGCCGGTCTCGACCCCCGTCAACGTTTTGACTGATGACATCGCCCTTGCGCTACGGCTTGCTCGGGCGCAGCTCAGCGCCGACGCCCTTGTTGACGAAGCGCAGCGTATAGGATTTGCGAAAATCGAGGTCTGCCTTCACGACGCCTGCCTTCACCATCTTGTTGAAGAAGGAGGTGTAGCGCTCGTCGCTCATCGCGCCGATGCCGTTCTTCAGCGAATCGCCGGAATCGACGATGCCGTATTCCTTCATCTTAGCGACGGAATAGGCGAGCAGCTCGTCGGTCATCTCCGGATTGAGCTTCTTGATCATGGCGTTGCCCGCGGAATTGTCGCGGTAGATGTAATTATACCAGCCGACCATGGAGGCATCGACGAAACGCTGCACCAGGTCGGGCTTCTTCTCGACCACGTCACGTCGGCTCTCGATCAAGGTCGAATAGGTGTTGAAGCCGTAATCGGCGAGCAGCAACACGTTGGGCTTGAAGCCGGCGGCCTTCTCGACCGCGAAGGGCTCCGAAGTGACGTAACCCTGCATCGCGCTCTTGGGATTGGCGATGAAGGGCTGCGGATTGAAATTATAGGGGCGAACGTTCTTCTCGCTGAAACCGTACTCGGACTTCAGCCACTGGAAATAGCTGGTCATGCCCTCCTTGGAGACAAACAGCGTCAGCGGCTTGAGGTCCTCGATCTTGGTGACCTTGGCATCGGGCTGCGTCAGCATCACCTGCGGATCCTTCTGGAAGACCGCGGCGATCGTGACGACCGGGACGTTGATGGCGACCGCGTCGAACGACATCAGCGTGTTCGCGGCCATGAAGAAATCGATCTTGCCGGCGATCAGCAGCATCCGGTTGTTCTCGTTTGGGCCACCGGGAACGATGGTGACGTCGAGGCCGTATTTCTTGTAAGTGCCGTCGGCGACGGCCTGGAAAAAGCCGCCATGCTCGGCCTCGGCGACCCAATTGGTGCCGAACATGACCTTGTCCAGGGTTTCGGCGCGCGCCGGAACGACCGAGACCAAAGCGGCCATCAGGCCCGCCGTTAAGGCTCGCCGCAGATGAGAGGGGCTCATGATGGGACTCCGTCGATCGCTGCTGGCCGATGTCTAAGCAACGCGATAAAACCGCAAGACATTCGGGGACGCGAGCCGGCCTGGCCCGCGTCCCCTGATAACCTAAATTACGCGACAAATTCGGGCAAAGAAACCTTGATGACGCCTTCCCGCGACTGGACCGAGATCCGCTGGGCCGATGCCAGCCCCGCCGAGGTGTCGCGCTGGATCGCAGTGCTGCCGCTGGCGGCGACCGAGCAGCACGGCCCGCATCTGCCGCTCGAGACTGACGTGCTGATCGCCGACGCCTATCTCGCGCGGGTGCGCGAGCTCCTGCCCGAGAGCGCTCCGGCCACTTTCCTGCCCGTTGAACCGATCGGGATTTCCACCGAGCATATCGACTATCCGGGCACGCAGACGCTGCCGACCGACATCGCGTTGAAAAAATGGACCGCGATCGGCGAAGACATCGCGCGCCGCGGATTGAAGAAGCTCGTCATCATCACCAGCCATGGCGGCAACAGCGCGGCCATGATGCTGATCGCGCAGGATCTGCGCGCGCATCAGAAGCTGTTCGTGGTGACCACGTCGTGGTCGCGGCTGTCGGGCGCGGACCAGCTGTTCCCGGCCGACGAAGTACGGCACGGCATCCACGGCGGTGCAGTCGAGACCTCGATCATGCTGGCCCGCTATCCCGAGCAGGTGCGCGTTGATGCGATCGCGGATTTTCCCGCGAGCAGCGTTGCGATGGAGCAGCAGTATCGCTGGCTGTCGACACAGCGTCCCGCACCGTTCGCCTGGCAGGCGCAGGATCTCAACCCAAGCGGCGCTGTGGGCAATGCGACGCTGGCCGTCGCCGCGAAAGGCGAGCAGCTGATCGACCAGGGCGCCCGCGCCTTTTGCGAGCTGCTTGCCGAGGTTGATAACTTCGCCGTGAACAGGCTCGCCAAAGGCCCGCTCGGCTAGCGCCTACCTCCTGGAATCATTCGGGAAAGATCCAGACTCGACCTCCGCTTTCGCCGGTTTCGAACCGGACGCGCGGAGGCTCCGTCCAACTCGGTACGCGGGCCACAACGGACCGCCTCAACCCGGATGGAGTTTCAGATGTCGATCAAGACCAAGATTTTTGCAGTTGCCCTCACCGCGCTCACCCTGACCGGCAGCGTCGTGGCCACCACCTCGCAGGCGCAAGCCAAGCCGCTCGGCTGGGGCGTCGGCGTCGGCCTGGGGATCGCCACCGCGGCCGTCGTCGGCTCCGCGATCGCCGCCAGCAACGACCCCTATTACAACGGCTATCACCGCTGCGGCTGGGCCGCCCAGTACAACGCCTTTGGCCAGTACGTTGGCCGCGTTCGTACCTGCTTCTGATTTGAGTCCCTGAGGCCGATCTCACGTGGATCCTGCGTCCGACACGGGCGCCTCATCCACCCCGTGTCGTGCCCCCGACCCCGCCCGGATGTCCCCCCGGGCGGGGTCAACTGTTTTAGCCCCCAGGGAATTTGTTGCAGTCCCGTCACACCGAGGTGCGAACCATCCTCTGCGGCAATCCGCATCAGTTGCTATTGCGAATTAATCGCAATAAGGTTCACAACAAGCTCAGGGGCTTGGGAAGAAGTCGCGCCGGATCGAGATCATCTCGCCCGATCGCGGAGCACCTAAGCCTGATGACAGAGTCGCCGCGAATCGGCAGGGATAGTGCGGCGAGTGGACACATTCGCGTTGGGGGCGTGCGTTTTGACGTTGAGGGGTCACCGTTACAGGTATTTGCGGACGGCCGCGGCGATTGCCTCGGGCGTACTGGCTTTTCCCGCCACCATCCGCGCGGCCGATCTGCCGCTGAAGGCGCCTGCGCTCAAAGCGGTCTACGACTGGACCGGCCTCTATATCGGTGCGCATGCCGGCTACAGCCTCGGCTCGTCGCGCTTTGCGCTGAACGACGGCACCGGGATCAACGACAGCGGCGTCTTCAGCGGCATGATCGGCGGCGTGCAGGCCGGCTACAATTACCGGCTCAATTCCGGCTGGCTTGTCGGCGTCGAAGGCGATTTTTCGTTTCCGAACTACATCACCTCGAACTCGATCGTTTCCTTCCTGGCGACACCCGCCAACACCGTCACGCAGCAATGGGACTACACCGCGAGCCTGCGCGGCCGCGTCGGCTACACCAGCGGTCCCTGGCTGGTCTATGCCACCGGCGGCTTTGCGTGGATGGGCGAGCGCTATTTCGACACGCCGGCCTCCGGCGCCGAAGTCCCGAAGATCCTGAACACGCGCCCCGGCTGGACCGCGGGCGCCGGCGTCGAATACGGCTTCGCGCCGCATTGGAGCGCACGGATCGAATATCTCTACAGCCGCTTCGATGGCGCCAATGTCGCCTTCTCCACAGGCGCGCAATACAATTCTTCATCGCTCGACTTGCAGTCGATCCGGCTCGGCCTCAACCGCAAGGTCGATTGGCCGGGCATGCCGAGCTACAATCCCAAGAGTTCCGGGATCGGTTCGCTGATCGACACGGAATCGGATCGCTGGGAGATCCACGGCCAGAGCACGTATCTGCCGCAAGGCTACCCGTCGTTCCCCGCCCTCTACACCGGGCCGAATTCGCTCTCGCCATCAAGGCAGGCCAAGGCGACCTGGAGCAACAGCCTGTTCCTGAACGCGCGGCTCTGGGACGGCGGCGAGGTCTATTACAATCCCGAACTGCTGCAGGGATTTGGATTGAACGACACGGTCGGCGCGGCCGGTTTCCCCAACGGCGAAGCGCAGAAGTCGAACTTCCCCTATCCGCACTACAACACATCGCGCCTGTTCGTGCGCCAGACATTCGGCTTTGGCGGCGAGCAGGAAGAGCTTGCGAGCGGCCAGTTGCAGCTCGGACAGAAGGTCGACGTATCCAGGCTCACGGTGCAGGCCGGCAAATTCCCGGTGGTCGACGTGTTCGACGGCAACGCCTACGCCAAGGACACCCGCAAGGACTTCATGAACTGGTCGCTGTGGGCGCCAGGCGCCTTCGACTATTCCGCCGACAAGGTCGGCCTCACCTACGGCGTCACCGCCGAGCTGAACCAGAAGCAGTGGGCGTTGCGCGGCGGCTACTTCCTGATGGTCGCCGAGTCCAATTCGAATCATTTCGACACCAGGGTCGGCGAGCGCGGCCAGTACGTGCTCGAGCTCGAAACGCGCTTCTCACTGCTTGGCCAACCCGGCAAGCTCAGGACCATAGGCTGGCTCGACAGCGCCAACATGGGCAGCTTCCGCGAGACGCTGGACAATCCCGCGCTCAACCTCGACATCGCGCAGACCCGGCGCGGCCGTCTGAAGTATGGCTACGTGCTCAACCTCGAGCAGGCGATCACCGAGGATGTCGGTCTGTTCAGCCGTTGGAGCTGGAACGACGGCAAGACCGAGACGCTAGCCTTCACCGACATTCACCGCAGCCTGTCCGCGGGATTGTCGATCAAGGGCACGAAATGGGGCCGGCCGGATGACGTGATCGGCGTCGGTGGCGCCGTCAATGCCATCTCGCAGGATTATCGCGACTTCCTGGCTGCCGGTGGCCTCGGTGTTCTCATCGGCGACGGTGCGCTCAACTACCGCCGCGAGCGCATCCTCGAAACCTATTATGCCTACGCGCTGAACAAGAGTCTCACCCTCACCGCCGACTACCAACTCATCGTCAACCCCGCCTACAACGCCGACCGCGGCCCAGTCTCGGTATTCTCCGGCCGGCTGCACGGCGAGTTCTGATCGCGGTTCAGAACAACAGCGCAACGCCGGAGACGAACAGCAGCGCGAGCACGATCTTGCGGAACGTGGCCTCGTCGATGCGGCCGAACAGTTTCAGCCCGAGCCACGTTCCCGCAAGGAGAAACGGCAGGCCGAGCGCGAACAGCTTAGCGGTCTCGAGCGTGAGCGAACCTTTGGCGCCCAGCAGCAGCGCCGCAATGGCAAACACCACGACCGCGACGGGTTGGAACGTGGCGCGCTGAACATCCTTGGGCAGGCCGCGCAGATTGCACCAGATGGTGATGATGATGCCGGCGAGGCCGGTCAGGCCGCCGAGCAGGCCGTTGACGAAACCGATCGTCATGTCGGCGGCCGGCGGCACGGTTGTCGCGACCTTGAGCTGCGGCCTGAAGAATGCATAGAGGCTGTAGACGATCAGGATCGCCCCAACCGCGATGCGGACGCTGTTTGAATCGGCCGAGGTCAGCAGTGACACGCCGAACGGCACGCCCAGGAGGGCACCGATCACGAAGGGCCACAGCCGGCGCCAGTCGAGCGCGCTGCGCAGCTTCCAGACCGAGTAGCCCTGCACCAGGAGGCCGAAGCCGACGATCAGGCTGGCGCTTTGAAGCGGCGTCAGCACGTAAAGCCACAGCGATGCCGCGACGAGGCCGAAGGCAAAGCCGGAGAGGCCGGCGACGAACGCGCCGGCGAAGGTGGCCAACAGGAAAAGCGGTAGCTCGATCGTGATCCCGTCCATTGCTCGCTCCAAACATCAGCGAGCAGCGCTTGCGTGGGATCACCACTTCACGGGGAGGCTGCGACATCCCCGGTGGTGCAAGCCTAGGTGAAGCCGCTTACCTTCACAATGACCTTCTTAGGCGGCCCGGATCGCGTCCAGGAATTTCCCGACCTCGATCTTGAGACGGCTGCTCTCGCCGGACAGCGACTTCGCGGACGCGAGCACGGTGGAGGAGGCCGATCCGGTCTGGCTCGCGCCGCGCTGCACGTCGACGATGCTGGCGGAGACCTGTTGGGTGCCGCGTGCCGCCTGCTGCACGTTGCGGGAAATCTCCCGCGTCGCCGCGCCCTGCTCCTCGACCGCGGAGGCGATCGCCGATGCGATCTCCGACATGCGGGTGATCGTGTCGCCGATCGACTTGATGGCGCCGACCGAATCCTCGGTCGCGCTCTGGATACCCGTGATCTGCTGACTGATCTCGCCGGTCGCCTTGGCGGTCTGCTCGGCGAGCGCCTTGACCTCGGAGGCGACCACGGCGAAGCCGCGCCCGGCCTCGCCGGCGCGCGCCGCCTCGATCGTTGCATTGAGCGCCAGAAGGTTGGTCTGGCCCGCGATCTGGCTGATGAGCTCGACCACGTCGCCGATCCGGCCGGCAGCCTTGGCGAGCTCGCCGACATAGTCGTTGGTCCGCGCTGCCTGCTGCACCGCTTCGCTGGCCACGCGCGCGGAGTCCTGGACCTGCCGGCCGATCTCGTCGACCGAGGACGCCATTTCCTCCGCGGCCGCGGCAACGGTCTGCACGTTGCTGGAGGCCTGCTCGGAGGCGGCCGCGACGGTCGCGGTGACCTTTTCCGATTGATCGGCGGTGCTGGTCAGCGTTCCCGCCGACACTTCGAGCTCCGACGATGCGGACGAGACGGTGTTGATGACGTCGCCGATCAACGCTTCGAAATCGCGCGCGATCTGGTCCATGCGCTGGCTGCGCTGGAGCTTCGCCTCGGCTTCGACCGCGGCGGCCTCGTCGGCGGCCTTCTTGGCGGAGAGCGAGTCCTTGAAGTGCTGGAGCGAGCCCGCCACCTGGCTGATCTCGTCGTTGCGGCGGGTCACGGGAATCTCGACCTCGTGCTGTCCGGCGGCAAGCGTTGCGATCACGTCCGCGAGCCGGCCCAACGGCGTCACCACGCGCCGGCGCAGCATCATGGTTACGCCACCGAGCGTCCCCAGCAGCGCCAGCACCGCCACGCCCGCGAGCGCGAACATCGCCAGCGCGCCGTCGCGCGCGGCCGAGGCACGCTCGGCCGCTTCGGCCAGCGCGGCATCGCGCACGCCGTAGAACATCTGGATGGCGGGTACGATGACGCTCGCCAACTCTTCGGCGTTGATGCCGTACTTGCCGTCGCCACGTGCCGCAGGCATTTCCTTGTCCACGACGAGCGCTGCCTTTCCGAAATAGGAATCCGTCGCCGCCTTCAGCGCGCTGGCGATGCGGGGCGGGCTTCCGAGCTGGTCGATGCCGGCCTCGATGCGCTCGCGGTCGGCCTCGACGCGCCCCTGCATACGATCCATCAGCGAGAATTCGGTCGCCGTGAGCGGTCGGCGTGCGCTCAGCGCCGGCGACAGCGTGGCGGCGCGGCTGCCGGCCGAGACGCGCAGATCCTGCGCCGTTCGCGCCAGGCCCAACAGCGCCGCAAGCGAGGAATCGGCATTGATGACCTTCGCTTCGAGCCGGTTCATGATCGGCTCGATATTGCCGATGACCTCGGCAACGCCCGGAAGGAAGCCCTTGATCGCAGCGCTGTCCCGTGTCGCCAGCGGAACGCTCATCGCGCGATCTGCCGCCGTGGTGATATCCCTGAGCCGCCGCGCGGTACGGTCCAGTTTTTCGATCATCGCTCCGGAATCATCCAGCACCATGATGGCGCGCCTTGCCCCCTCGAATGCGGCATCGGCCGCTTTCGCGGCCTTCGCGGCGCCTTCGATCTGGGCCTGCGTCGCAGGGTTCTCCTGGAAAATCGGGGAGATGTAGGGGGCACGAAGGCTAGCAATCTGCTGACTGACCATCAGGGTCGCACCAAAGGCGTCGACCGTCTTGATCGCATCGGAGCGGTTCGCGAAGATGCGCGCCTGGGGTATGAGCACCTCGGCGCCAAGGATGACTGCAAACACCGTCACCGTCAGCATCGACACCGCAAAGAGCTTCCCGATCCGCATCTGATCCCCCGAATACATTCCTGCAAATGCCGAAAACCTAGCCGGTTGCCGCTAAGAGCCCGTTAAGCAACGGCATGCCCGTAGTTCCGCGGGGTATTGGGCTTCGAGCACCTTCCGGGACGGCGTCGCCGAGGTTCCCTCGCGGTCCCCGATGCGACAGAATCATCGGCATTTCTTCCTCGAATACCTATATCAATGCCTGTGCCGCCATCCGCGCCACACTCCCTTACCTCGGAACATCAATGCTCTCGGCCGAACTCGCTATCGTCGTCGTCCTGATCGTCATCAACGGCTTGCTGTCCATGTCCGAGCTGGCCGTGGTCTCGTCACGTCCGGCGCGGCTGTCGATGCTCGCCGCCAAGGGCGTCCGCGGCGCCGAGCGGGCGCTGACGCTCGCGGCCGATCCCGGCAAATTCCTCTCGACGGTGCAGATCGGGATCACGCTGGTCGGCGTCCTCTCCGGCGCGTTCTCGGGCGCGACGCTCGGACAGCGGCTGACGCAATGGCTGCTCGAACTCGGCCTGTCCGCAGGAATTGCCGACATCGTCGGCGTGGGCCTGGTTGTCACACTCATCACCTACGCCACCCTGATCGTCGGCGAGCTGGTGCCCAAGCAGGTGGCGCTGCGCGACCCCGAGAGCATCGCGGTCAGGGTTGCACCCGCGATGCACGTGCTTGCGAAGGTCTCGCTGCCGCTGGTCTTCCTGCTCGATCTCTCCGGCAAGCTGATCCTCACGTTGCTCGGCCATGGCGGCAAGTCCGAAGAGAAGGTGTCGGAAGACGAGATCCATCATCTCGTCAGCGAAGCCGAAAGCGCGGGCGTGCTCGAGTCAGGTGAGAAGGAGATGATCGCGGGCGTGATGCGGCTCGGCGACCGGCCGGTCGGCGCGATCATGACGCCGCGCACGGAGGTCAACGAGATCGACCTGAACGATACGCCGGAGAGCATTCAAGCGACCATCGCCAAGAGTCCGCATTCACGCTTTCCGGTGTCCGACGGCGACCGTGACAAGCCGATTGGCGTGCTCCAGGCCAAGGACCTGCTGGTCGCCTTCATGAACGAGCGCACGCCGGATTTGCGCGTGCTGGTTCGCGAGGCGCCTGGCATTCCCGCCTCAGCCGATGCCCGGGACGTGCTGGCGATCCTCAAGGCTGCGCCGGTGCATGTCGGCCTCGTCTACGACGAATACGGCGCCTTCGAAGGCATCGTGACGACGGCTGACATTCTGGAATCGATCGTCGGCGCCTTCCATTCCGAGGAAGGCCCGCCGGAACCGGCCTACGTCAAGCGCGCGGACGATTCGCTGCTGGTCTCGGGCTGGATGCCGGTCGACGAATTCGGCGAGCTGCTCGGCATCGAACTGCCGCCGCACCGCTACAACACGGTCGCCGGCCTGGTGCTGCAACAGTTCAACGTGCTGCCCGGTGTCGGCGACGCCTTCGACTTCGGCGGCTGGCACATCGAGGTGGTCGATCTCGACGGGCGGAGGATCGACAAGATTCTCGCGAGCCGGCGGAGCGAAGTAGAGACGGGGTGAGCGAGCGGCGACGTGAGGTGGTGCTGAACTCTCCACGTGTCGTCCCGGCCTAGTGCGCAATTGCGCACGGGGGCCGGGACCCATACCGCGTGATTTATCGATTGCTGAAGGTAGAAGTACAGAACGACCAATCTTCGCCGAACCGCTCGCTGTGGTTATGGGTCCCGGCCCGCGTGCGCAATTGCGCACCGGGACGACAGTTGAGATTGCCGACCCAGCCCTCACCCGAACCTCACCCCGATCCGCTTTTCCTTGCGCCAGATCACGGTGCAGGCGAGATGTTTTCCATCGGCTTGGACGAAAAGGCTGAAATGGTCGGGGATGCCGACGGGACTGCTGACGTCGAGCGCGGCGCCGGTATCGGACAGGTTGCGGATGGTGCAGTCGATCGCGCCGCCGCCGCCGAACTCGATCGTTCCGGCCTTCAGCACCCGATGCCTTGCCTTGTCGCGCCGCTCGTCCATGGGGACAATCTACACCCAAAGTTGAACCAGGCGTTAAACGCAGCCCACATCGCGATGCCTTTACGCGCGGGGCCTGCGGCTTTGCCAGTGGACCGGCGCCCTACAGCGCCGGCTGGAACGTCTCCGTCCGCGCCATACGCCAGGCATCGCGGAAGCGCGGGTCTTCGGTGCCTTCGAGCAGCTCGCCCGGACGCAGCGACGGATAGAGCTGCGCGAAAGATTTCACGTCCGTCGTCGAGGTGCGTTGGGAGAAGTGGATCGGGCGCAGCTGCTGCGGATGTTCGAGACCGGCCGCGGCGATCAGCTCGGTCAGCGAGTGCAGCGTGGCAAGGTGATAATTGTGCACGCGGTCGATCTTGAGCGGTACGTAAAGCGCGCGCGCCCGCGTCGGGTCCTGGGTCGCGACGCCGGTCGGGCAGCGGTCGGTGTGGCAGCTCAGCGACTGGATACAGCCGAGCGAGAACATGAAGCCGCGTGCCGAATTGCAGTAGTCCGCGCCGATCGACATGGCGCGTGCCATGTCGAACGCGGTCGCGATCTTGCCGGAGGCGCCGATCTTGATGCGATCGCGCGCGTTGATGCCGATCAGCGCGTTGTGGACGAAACTGACGCCCTCCCGCATCGGCATGCCCAGATGGTCCATGAACTCCAACGGCGCGGCGCCGGTGCCGCCCTCGTTGCCGTCGACGACGATGAAGTCGGGATAGATGCCGGTCTCGATCATCGCCTTGCAGATCGCCAAAAATTCCCAGGGATGGCCGATGCACAGCTTGAAGCCGGTCGGCTTGCCGCCGGAGAGCTTTCGCATCTCGCCGATGAACTGCATCATGCCAACAGGCGTCGAGAAGGCGCGATGCGAGGCCGGCGAGATGCAATCCTCGCCCATGGCGACCCCGCGGATCTTGGAAATCTCCTCCGAGACTTTTGCCGCCGGCAGCACGCCGCCATGACCGGGCTTGGCGCCCTGACTGATCTTGAGCTCGACCATCTTGATCTGGTCCTGGCTCGCGACGCGCGCGAAGGCTTCGGGATCGAAGGCGCCGTCGAGATGACGGCAGCCGAAATAGCCCGAGCCGATCTCCCAGATGATGTCGCCACCCATCTCCGCGTGATAGGGGCTGAAGCCGCCCTCGCCGGTGTCGTGCGCGAAGCCGCCCTTCTTGGCGCCGGCATTCAGCGCGCGCACGGCGTTCGGGCTGAGCGCGCCAAAACTCATCGCGGAAATGTTGAACACCGAAGCCGAATACGGCTTGGCGCAATCGGGGCCGCCGATGGTGACGCGGAATTTCTCCTCGGCGTGCGTCTTCGGCGAGACCGAGTGATGCATCCACTCATAACCCTGGCGGTAGACGTCCTCCTGGGTGCCGAACGGACGCTTGTCGAGCTGCATCTTGGCGCGCTGATAGACCACCGCACGGATGTCGCGCGAGAACGGCATGCCGTCCTTCTCGCTCTCGAAGAAGTACTGCCGCATCTCCGGGCGAATCTCTTCGAGCAAAAAACGGATATGCGCCGAGATCGGGTAGTTGCGCAGAACGGCGTGGCCCTTCTGCATGAGGTCGCGGACGCCCAGCAGCGTCAACGCGCCGAAGATCAGGATCGGGATCAGCAGGATGTCGAAGATCTTGCGGTCGGCGATGCCGATGCCGATCAGCAGCGCGGTGACAACCGCGCAGATCGTCAGGACGATGAACCGTGGGGAGAATGGCAGCAGCAGGGTTTCCATGATCCCCTCTTCCGCCAGCGGCAGTCGTTTGGGCGAAACGTTGGGCGATTCCTGCGTCTTATGCTCGTCGGCCACGATTCCCATCCTCTCGCCAGCATGAGGCGGTACGATACGCCCGCGCCTGTCATACGGATATGACGCGGCGGTTGTTTCACGCTAGCGAATTCGGCGGGGATAAATCAATCAGCCCGATGGGCGGGCTTTTGCAGTGCAGCAGAGGCTGGGCCGACGACCACACTCACCGCGGTCATCCCGGCCCCCGTGCGCAATTGCGCACTAGGCCGGAACGACCAGAGAACGCGGCGATTACCGCTCGACGAACGCCTTTTCGATCACGAAATGGCCGGGCTTGTTGCCGGAGCCCTCGACGAAGTCGCGGCCTTCGAACATCAGTTTCAGCTCTTCGAGCATCCCCGGGCTGCCGCACATCATGATGCGGTCGGTCGCGATGTCGAGTGGACCCTGGCCGATGTCGTTGAAGATCTGCTCGGAGCTGATGAGGTCGGTGATGCGGCCGCGGTTCTTGAACGGCTCGCGGGTCACGGTCGGGTAGTAGATGAGCTTGTCCGCGAGCAACTCCCCGAACAGTTCGTCCTCGCGAAGACCGGCGACGAGCTTCTCGCCATAGGCGAGCTCGGAGACCTGACGGCAGCCATGCACCAGCACGATGCTGTCGAACTGGTCGTAGACCTCGGGGTCCTTGATCAGGCTGGCGAAGGGCGCCAGGCCCGTGCCGGTCGAGAGCAGCATCAGCCGCTTGCCGGGAATGAGATTGTCGGTGATCAGCGTGCCGGTCGCCTTGCGGCCGACCAGGATGGTGTCGCCTTCCTTGATCTTCTGGAGACGCGACGTCAGCGGGCCGTCCTGAACCTTGATCGAGAAGAACTCGAGCTCTTCCTCGTGATTGGCGCTCGCCATGCTGTAGGCGCGGAGCAGCGGGCGGCCCTCAACCTCAAGGCCGATCATCGCGAACTGGCCGTTCTGGAAGCGGAAGCCGGAATCGCGGGTGGCGCGAAAGCTGAACAGGGTGTCGGTCCAGTGCTGGACGGAAAGAACCTTCTCTCGGTAAAACGCGCTCATGATTTTCGATATTCCGAATAATTGCGGTTTTAGGGCAAAAGCGTTGCCCGGCCCCTGGAAGCGGAGCGGACACCATTGCCATGGCGGAGGATTTCGCGTGTGTGATCTACGCCATTGAGACCAATAATCAACCTCGTTCCGGATGCAATTGATGCCGGTCAAACCGGCATTTGCGGCGGAAATGGTCACATCATTAATGGATCTGCTGTCCGGCGCATGCGGAGGGCAATTTCTTTTCCCTCGGGAGTTCGAATACAGCACTTAATTTCCGTGGCGCTCGCGAGAATTTCATTAAGAATAGCTCTGATTTCTCGCCGGTCTGGCGCCGTTTCCCGCATTTTTGCGGCTTTTGGCGCCAAGATCAACCGAAACTGGCGACTGCGACTGGCGACTTAGACACATGGCGAGCGGCGAGCGGATCTTCGTCCAGGCGATCAAGCGCTATTGCGCGAAGCATGGCATCGCGCTCGATGTCCGCGCCGATGGCTGGCTGCTCGCGATGCGCCGGGGCGAGCAGCGCCTCTTCGCGTTCGGCTACGACGTCGGCCTCAACAGCGCCATCGCGCACCGCCTGGCCAACGACAAATCGGCCACCGCCGAGGTGCTCGCCCTCGAGGGCGTGCCCTGCATTCCCCATCGCCTGTTCCTCAATCCCAAGTTGGGCGAGAAGGTTGTCGGCGTCGCCTGGCGAGAGGCAATGCTGGCGCTGCTTCACGACAATCCGCAAGGCGTGGTGGTGAAGCCGAACGAGGGGACGTCGGGACGATCCGTCTTCAGGGTAACGACGGAAACAGAGCTCGATCGTGCGGTTGGCGAAGCCTTTTCGATGAGCGCCGGACTCGTGATCTCGCCTTATGTCGTGATCGAGGACGAAGTTCGCGTGGTACTGCTCGATGACGTGCCACTCGTCGTCTACAGCAAGCAGCGTGGCTCGGATTGGCGGCACAATCTCGATGCGGGTGCAAAGCCCGTGCTGATACAGGACGGCGATCTTCGCACAGCCTGCGCAAAGCTCGCCATCGATGCCGCCAATGCCATCGGCATCACCTTCGCCTCGATCGACCTCGTGCACGTTGACGGCATCTGGCGCGTGCTCGAGATCAACTCCGGCGTGATGATGGAGACGCTGGCGAAGCTGCATCCGCAACTGGTGCAGACGACGTACGATGCGGCGCTGGATCGGGTGTTTGGCGACGAACACTGAGTGACACGCGCGCTGGCGGCTTCAACTCACCGCCAGCCGATACGCAGCCTTCGCATTCACGCCGAACGCCTTGTCCCGCACCTGCGGCCCGAGCTTCATCAGGCAGGCCTCAAGCGCATTCTTGATCTCCCCATAGCTCCCCGCGAGCAAACATACCGGCCAATCCGAGCCGAAGATCAGGCGATCCTCGCCAAAGCATGTCGCGGCGTGCGCGACGAACGGAAACAGCAGTTCCGCATCCCAGTCGCTCCACACCGCTTCCGTCGCCAGCCCCGAGACCTTGCACCAGACATTGCCGCACGCCGCGAGAGCCGCGATGCGCTCGGACCATTCGTCGCTTCCACCGTCGGCGATCGGCGGCTTGGCGGCGTGGTCAAGCACGAAGCGCGCCTGCGGGAAGGCTTGTGCTGTTGCGATCGCGGCCGGCAGCTCGCGGGCGCGGACCAGGAAATCGTAGGCGAGATCGTGCGCGAACACGGCCGTGAGGCCGCGCTGGACGTCCTCGCGCAACAACCACTCCGGGTCGGCCTCGTCATGGACCTGGTGGCGGATGCCGACCAGCTTGTCGCCGCCGGGCGAAGCACGCAACTGCTCCAGCGTTTCGCCAAGTGCAGCATCAGTCAGATCAACCCAGCCGACGACGCCGATCACCGAGGGCGTCGCATGCGCGATCCGCAAGAATTCCTCGGTCTCCGCGAGCTCCGAGCGGCACTGCACCAGGATGCTCGCATCGATGCCGTTCGCGCTCAAAAGCGGCGCGAGATCGGCCGGACCGAAGGCACGCCGGATCGGCGTGAGCTCGGGCGCGTCCATCCAGGGATAGTCGGCGCGCGCGGGATCCCAGAAATGCTGATGTCCGTCGATGATCATGCCTTACGCTCCGCCCGGTAATGGCGCGCGGGCGTCGACGAATTTTCGCGCACGCAGCTCCTGCCAGAACGCCGCGGGCACCGCCGTCTCCGACATCGCGATGTTATCGGCAACTTCCGCGGCGTTGCGCGCGCCCATCACCGCGACCGTGACTGCCGGATGGGCCATGCAGAACTGCAGCGCGGCGGCTTTCAGCTCGGTGCCGTGCTTGCGGCAGAGTTCGTCGAGCGCGAGCGCGCGGGCGACGAGTGCCGCATCGGCGTCCTGATAGTTGAACTTCGCGCCCGTGTGCGGATTGGCCAGGATGCCACTGTTGTAGATGCCGCCGAGCAGGATGCCGATGTTCTTGGAGGCGCAGAGAGGGAACAGCGCATCCAGCGCGCCCTGGTCGAGCAGCGTGTAGCGGCCGGCGAGCAGGAAGCAGTCGACCGGAACGGCCTCTGCAAACCGGACCAGCATTTCCGACTGGTTCATGCCGGCACCGACCGCCTGGACGGTGCCCTCAGTGCGCAGGCGCTGGAGCGCGTGGAAGGCGCCGGCGACGGCGTCGTCGTAATGATCGTCGGGATCATGCACGAGCAGGACATCGACGCGGTCGAGCCCAAGCCGCACCAGACTTTCCTCCACCGATCGCATCACGCCGTCATAACTGAAATCGAACACCGGCCGCTCGCGCGACGTACCCTTGTAATGCTCGTCCTCCACGGCAGTGCCATCGGGCGCGCGCAGCAGACGGCCGACCTTGGTCGAGATGGCATAGGAGTCACGGGGCTGTCGCCGCAGGAATGCGCCAAGGCGTCGCTCCGCGAGACCAAAGCCGTAGAGCGGCGCGGTGTCGAAGAAGCGGATTCCGAGCGACCAGGCGCGGGCGATGGTCGCTTCCGCATCGGCATCGCTGACGGGGGAGAACAAGCCGCCGAGCGGGGCGGAACCGAGGCCGAGTGAGGTGACATCGAGAGAGCCGAGCCGCGACCTTTTCATTCCCATTGCCTCAACAGTCTTCCCCAACAGCCAAAATCATCTCTCCCGCTTGCGAAAAGCGCAAGCGGGAGAGGCACGCGAGGAGCGCGGGGCTGGCGACGCTCCTACTTCAACATCTGCGCAACGTTGTCCTTGGTCACGAGATCGAGGCCGGTATAAACGATCTCCGGCACCTTCTCGCCTTTCTTGATGGCGAGCAGCGTGTCCATCGCCTTCTCGCCCATCTCGAACGGACGCTGGCCGACCAGCGCATTGGCGTAGCCGTCGCGCAACAGCTCGAGCTGCATTTTCAGCGTATCGGCGACGACAAGCGTGAACTTGCCGGAATCGATATCCTTCTTGTACCTGGACGCGAAGGCCTTGAAGCCTTCGGGGGCGAACATCGGCCAGCCGCCGATGGGAACGATCGCGGCGAGATCTGGCGTCGCGGTGCGCATGTCAGTCATCTGCTGAACCGCCAGCGCGGGATCGTCGTTGCAGAACGTCGGAGAGCCCGCGACCTCGGTCCATTTCGAACCCTTCAGCGCCTCGCGAACGCCGTCGACGCGTTCGGCGAGGTTCTTGGCGCCGGGACCACCCGAGACCATGGCGTATTTGCCGCCATCGGGCCGCAGCTTCAGGAGCTGCTTGCCGAGGGCGACGCCGAACTCCTTGTTGTTGGTTCCGATATAGGCGATGCGCTTGGCGCCCGGTGCATCGGCGTCGAAGGTGATGACGGGGATGCCGGCCGCGGTCGCCGCGTCGATCGACTTGGTCATCGCCGCGACGTCGGCAACCGAAATGGCGAGGCCGTCGACCTTCTGGGTGACGAAGTCCTGGATGATCTGGGCCTGCGTCGCCGGCTCGTGCTCGACCGGCCCCTTGTAGATGCACTCGATATTGCCGAGCTCCTTGGCACGCTTCAGGCAGCCGTCTCGCGCGAAGTCGAAGAACGGATTGTTCATCGCCTTGGGCACGATCACGAACCGGTAGTTTGCGGCAAACGCCGGCGTAGCCATCATCGCGACGGCGATTCCGGCAAGAACAAATTTCCTCATCGTCTCCTCCACCCTTCTTTAGCGCCTGTCCTCTTGAGATCGTCCGGGAAGCGGACAGGCGGCATTTTCGTTGCCGTCCCGGAACGACGTCGTTTCAGATCATCCGCGAGCGGATGCGGTCGACCAATACGGCCAGGATGATGATCACGCCCACCAGCGTCTGCTGCCAGTAGGAGCTGACCTGAGCGAGCACGAGACCGTTGCGGATCACCTCGAGCAGCACGCAGCCGACGATGGCGCCGAGCGGACCGCCGATGCCGCCGGCGAGATTGGCACCGCCGATGACGGCCGCAGCGATCACGTTGAGCTCGTAGGACGTCGCCATGTTGGCCGGCGCCGACCCAAGCCAGCCCGAGATGATGATGCCCTGGAGGCCTGCGGCGAGCGCGCAGATCACATAGACCTCGATCTTCACCCGCACGACCGGGATGCCGGTGAGTTCGGCCGCCTTCTCGTTGCCGCCGAGCGCGAACACGTGACGGCCGAACGAGCTGTGGTGCAGCACCACGGCCATCGCCAGCGCGAGGACGATCAGATAAATGAATGGCACGGGCACGCCGAGCACGTCGCCCGAGGTAAGCGCGTAGAAATAACCGGCATCCGGCCCGCCCGGAAAGCTGCCGCGTCCGTTGGAGACGACATAGCCCATCCCGCGCACGATCGAGAGCATGCCGAGCGTGGTGACGAACGGCGACAGGCCGAGCACCGCGATACAGAAGCCGTTGACGAGGCCGGCGAGCAGCGCGACGCCGAGGCCGGCGAGCAGCGAGACCAGCAGGATCAGGCCGGGGACATTGGCGAGCACGGTCTTGCCGTCGGCCGCCATGTGCACGAACAGGGAGCCCGCGGGCGAGCCGGGCGCCGACAGCTCGGTCATCACCATCGAGGTGACCATGGCGGAGAAGCACATCATCGAGCCGACCGACAGATCGATGCCGCCGGTGATGATCACGAAGGTGACGCCGAGGGTGGCAATGGCGATGAAGGAGAAATTCTTCGCCACATTCTGCATGTTGCCTTCTGTGAAGAAGTACGGGCTGGCGAAATGCATGACCACCAGCAGCACCGCCAGCGCGAGCAGGACATAGCCGGTCTGGGACGCAAAGATGCCGCGCTGCCACCATCTGATCTTGCCGACATTCGAGAAGGTGATCGGGGATTCCATGGGCATGGCCATCACGCCGCCTCCTTCGCGCCGGTGATCAGGGCGGTGACTTCCTCGGGGGAGGTCTGGTGGATGGGCTTGTCGGCCCGCTTTTCGCCGCGGCGCATGACGATGACGCGATCGCACACCGCGAACACGTCGGGCATGCGGTGCGAGATCAGCATCACGGCAACGCCCTGCTCCTTCAGCCGGTGGATCAGGCCGAGCACCTGCTCGACCTGGCGGACCGAGATCGCGGCCGTGGGTTCGTCCATCATGACCAGCTTGGCGTTGGAGAGTCGCGTCCGCGCGATCGCAACCGCCTGGCGCTGGCCGCCCGACATCTGCTTGACGAGATCGTCGGGGCGCGTCTCCGAGCGCAGCTCGCCGAACAGCTCCAGTGCACGCGCGGCCATCGCCTTGTGGTCGAGCAACGCGAACGGCCCGATTCTGCGCTTCAGCTCGCGGCCTAGAAAGACGTTGGCTGCTGCGGTGAGATTGTCGGCGAGCGCAAGGTCCTGATAGACCACCTCGATGCCGACGCCGCGGGCATCGACGGGCCGGTTGAAATGAACCGCGCTGCCGGCGAAGCGGATTTCGCCGTGGCTGGGGCGGAAATTGCCGGCGATGATCTTGACCAGCGTCGACTTGCCCGCACCGTTGTCGCCCATCAGGCCGACGACCTCGCCGGGGAGGACTTGCATGTCGACATCATGCAGCGCGCGGATCGCGCCGAACTCCTTGCCGATGCCGGTCAGCTCGAGGACCGGTGTCGCTTGTGCATTTGTCATCAGCGGCCTTCCTCAGACGTAGCGGTTGACGAGGGATTCCAGATATTCTTGCCGGCCCGAGCGCGGCTGCGGGTCAAAGCCTGGGCCATGCGCGCGGTCGGCAAGTTCGGCGAGCGAGCGCTGGCCGCCGAGAATGGCGCTGCCCTCGGGCCCCGCCCATCCCTCGTAGCGTTTCGCAAGCGGCACAGTGAGCGCGCCGGAATCGAGCATGTCTGCGGCGGCAAGCAACGCGCGCGCGCAGGCATCCATCGAGCCGACATGGGCGTGGATCAGATCGTCGGGATCGATCGACTGGCGGCGGATTTTGGCGTCGAAATTCAGCCCTCCGGAGGTGAAGCCGCCGCGGCTCAGGAGCTCGTGGAACACCAGGGCAAGCTCGGGCACGTTCATCGCGAACTGGTCGGTGTCCCAGCCAAGCAGATCATCGCCGCGGTTGATGTCGAGCGAGCCGAACACGCCCAACGCCTCCGCGAGCGCAACCTCGTGATGGAAGGAGTGGCCGGCGAGGATGGCATGGTTCTGCTCGATGTTGAGCTTGACGTCCTTCAGCAGGTCGTAGCGCGCGAGGAAGCCGTAGCAGGTGGCGACGTCGAAATCATATTGGTGCTTGGTCGGCTCCTTCGGCTTCGGCTCGATCAGGATCGGCCCCTTGAAGCCGATCTTGTGCTTGTGCTCGACGACGAGCGAGACGAAGCGGCCGAGCTGGTCGAGCTCGCGCTCGATATCGGTGTTGAGCAGCGTCTCGTAGCCCTCGCGCCCGCCCCACAGCACGTAGTTCTGACCGCCGAGACGGTGCGTCACTTCCAGCGCGGCGCGGACCTGGCCGGCGGCATAGGTGAATATCTCGGGGTCCGGATTGGTGGCCGCGCCCGCCATGTAGCGGCGATGCGTGAACAGATTGGCGGTGCCCCAGAGCAGGCGCACTTTGCTGGAGGCCATCTTCGCTTCGAACAGATCGGCGATGGCATTGAGGTTGGCGACGGATTCGCCAAGCGAGTTGCCTTCCGGCGCCGCATCGACGTCGTGGAAGGTGAAGAAGGGCACGTCGAGCAGGCGAAACAGCTCGAAGGCGACGTCGGCCTTGGCGCGCGCCTGCGCCATCGCATCGGCGCCGTGGTGCCAGGGCCTTAGGAACGTCTCGCCGCCAAAGGGATCGCCGCCGGGCCAGCACAACGAATGCCAATAGCAGACCGCAAAGCGCAGATGGTCCTCCATCCTGCGGCCATGAACGAGGCGGTCCTTGTCGTACCAGCGGAAGGCGGGCGCGTTGCCCGCATCCTTGCCGGCGAAGGCGACAGGTACGCTTGTATCGAAGAATTTCGCTGACGCATTCACTTAGGCACACTCCTTCAACGCAGGATAAAGCTCGCGCCAGCGGCGATAGGCCTCGTCATAGGCCGCGCTGACCGATGCGCGAGGCGTAAAGCTCGCGAGCCGCCGGGGACGGGTGCAAACCGCAGCCGCGTCTTCGCCGGTGGCGGCGAGCCGGCCGAGCCTGGCGGCGCCGAGTGCCGCCCCGACCTCGCCCTCCTCGACGCGGTGGACGGGAATGCCGAGCACATCGGCGCAGATCTGCGCCCACAGCGGCGAGCGCGAGCCGCCGCCGACGAGATCGACCTCGGCAAGCGGTCCGCTGGCCGCGCTCAGCGCCGCCAGATTGTCGCGCGCGGCGAATGCGACGCCTTCGAGCACGGCCTGAACGATCTGGGAGCGCCCGGTCGCACCGCGCAGGCCAACGAAGGCACCGCTGGCAGCGGCATCGTTGTGCGGCGTGCGCTCGCCGTCGAGATAAGGCAGGAACTTGACCGGGCTCGGTCCATCGACGCGCTCGCCGAGCGGCGCCAGCAGCGCTGCGGCCGGAACCTCCATCACGCCCGCGAGCCAGGCCAGCGACGCCGCAGCCGACAGCATCACGCCCATCTGGTGCCAGCGGCCGGGCAGTGCGTGACAGAACGTATGGACCGCCGAGGCCGGCGCTGGTGCGAACCGATCGGTGACGCGAAACACCACGCCGGATGTGCCAAGCGACAGGAAGGCATCGCCCGGCGCGATGGCGCCGAGCCCGATCGCGCTCGCGGCGTTATCGCCGGCGCCGCCGGCGACTACGACATTCTTTGCCATGCCCCAGCGTTGCGCGTAGTCCGGCGCGAGCGTCGCGCTGACCTCGCTGCCCTCGACAAGGCGTGGCATGTGATGGAGATCGAGCCCGGTGGCATGCAGCAGCAGGGCCGACCAGCGGCGCAGACCGACGTCGAGCCACAGCGTGCCGGCCGCGTCCGACATGTCCTCGATCATCTCGCCGGTCAGGCGATAGCGGACATAGGCCTTCGGCAGCAGCACCTTTGCGACGCGCGCGAAGATCTTTGGTTCGTGCCTGGCGACCCAGAGCAGCTTCGGCGCGGTGAAGCCGGGCATTGCCAGATTGCCGGCGATCGTGTGCAGCGATGGGCAGCGCCGCTCCAGCGCGACGCATTCGGCGTGCGAGCGGCCGTCGTTCCAGAGGATCGCGGGACGCAGCGTACGTCCATCCTCGTCCAGCAGCGTCGCGCCATGCATCTGGCCGGATAGTCCGATGCCCCGCACCCGCGCGACCTCGCGCGGATGGCGGGCGGCAAGATCGTCGACCGCGCCGACCGCCGCATCGACCCAGCCATCGGGATCCTGCTCGGACCACAGCGGCGCGGGATGCGACAGCGCAAGCTCGCGCGCCGCCGTCGCGACAACCGCGCCGGCTTCGCTCACGAGCACCGCTTTCACACCTGATGTGCCGATGTCGATACCGAGATACACGCCATCCTCCCTTTCGCCTGTTGCGGTGTGCGAACTCAAGTCGCCTTATCCGCACCGGGTCGTTTTGAATTCCACCTGCCGCTAAGGCAGATTGTCCCGCATCACGATGTCGATCCTGATCTTCTCCTGTTCGCGCAAGATCGGCTCGCCACGGGCGAGCGCGAGCAGCACGCGCACGGCGGCCCGCGCTTCGTGTCCGGGGTTCTGCGAGATCGCGGCATGCATCACGCCCTGCAGCAGCAGCCGGCGCGTCAGCGCGGTGACGTCGTGTCCGACGAACACCACCTGCCTGTCGCGGCCGTCATCGCTCAACGCCTTTTCATTCAACGCGTTGGCGACGCCTTGCGTGCCGGCACCGACATTATAAAGACCCACAATGTCGGCATGCCTGCCCAGCAGCCGCGCCAACAATTGTTCCGAACGCGCGTCCTCGTCCCGTCCTTCGAGCACCGGCAGCACGCTGAGGCCGGGGAATTCCGACGCCATCACCTGGTTGAAGCCAAAAATGCGCTCGGCATGGTCGCGCAGGCCCTGCGAGCCCGCGACGATCGCGACCTTGCCGGACTTTTGTCCGACCAGCCGCCCGACCAGCGCGCCTGCGGTGCGCCCCGCGGCAATGTTGTCGATGCCGACATAATGGTGCCGTCGCGACGACGGTACGTCCGAGACCAGCGTCACGACACTGGTGCCGGCATCGACGAGATCGTCGATCGCGGCGCGGACGCCGGGATGGTCCAGCGCCACCACGGCGACGCCGTCGTAATCGTCAGAGAGCCCTTCCAGGGAAGCCGCGAGCACGGACGGATCGAACACGTCGGTTGCGACGGTCTCGACGCCGAGGCGGCGGGACGACAGCCAGCCCGACATCTCGCCGAGATAATCCTGGATCTGCTGCATGAACGGGTTCGGCCCCGACGGCATCACGAAGGCGAAACGGCGGGCGCGGCCGCGGGCGAGCTCGGCGGCGGCCACATGCGGCTGGAACGAATTGCGCTCGATCGCCTCTTTGACGCGCCGGACCGTATCCGGCCGCACGCCCGGACGATTGTGCAGGACGCGGTCCACCGTCGCGAGGCTGACGCCGGCCTGGCGGGCGATGTCCTTCAGCGTCAGCGCGGTCGTGGTGAGCGTATCGGCCATGACTGAAGGCTAGCAGAGGTGTTTTGAGGTACGCAACTCATTTCGAGGGACGGCACGCATTTTCCCGCAGCCGAACCTAGGAACAGCCTCTTCCGTCCGCCGTTGCTGCCGCGTGCATAATGATATCACCCATGATCCCGGCGAGGGATTGAGCCCGACGCTCGAGCGCAACATCCAGGCCCTGGTCGAGCGCCGCCGCCGGGAGCAGCGCGCGTCCAGAGGTCAGGAAAAGGTTGCCGATGCGATCACGGCGTTCACCGGCAGCATGGCGTTCGTCTACCTCCATGTCGCGGTGTTCGGCTTCTGGATCATCGCCAATCTGCATTGGCTGGCGGGAATCCCGGCTTGGGACGAGAGCTTCGTGGTGCTGGCGATGATTGCTTCGGTCGAGGCGATCTTCCTGTCGACTTTCGTGCTGATCTCGCAGAACCGCATGAGCGCAGCAGCGGACAAGCGCGCCGATCTCGATCTCCAGATCAGCCTTCTCGCCGAGCACGAATTGACCAAGGTCGCCCGCCTCCTCACGCAAATCGCCGAGCGGCTCGACGTCCAGCCCGATTCGAAGCGCGATCTGGAGGAGGCAAGCCGGGACATCGCACCCGAGCGCGTGCTCGACAGGATCGAGGAGACGCGCTCCTGAGCTAACGGCTCGCCGACAGATCCAGGGTCAGGAACAGGCTGTTGGGATCCTCGACATAGCCCTGGAACGGGCCGCACAGGACAAAGCCATGCGCCTGGTAGAGCGCGAGCGCCGGCTTGAAATAGTCCCACGAGCCCGTCTCGAGGCTGAGCCGCACCATGCCGCGCGCGCGGGCTGCCGTGATGATGTGGCGGAGCATCTCGCCGCCAAAGCCGCGCCGCCGCGTGGTCTGGAGCGTATGCATCGACTTCACCTCGCCATGCTCAGCTGACAGCGACTTCAGCGCACCGACAGCCACCAGCGTCTCGCCGTCCCAGCCGGTCCAGAACGCGATGTCGGGCGCGCGCAGCCCGGAGAGATCGAGTGCATGGGCGCTGCCCGGCGCGGTCTGTGCTCGCGCCGCCGCAACGTGATGGTCGAGCAGCGCGATGACGCGGGGATCAAAGGTGTCGCCGGTGCGGATCTGCATCGTCAGGGCTCACATCTTGCCGTAGGACGCGCCGCGGCGCGTGATGATGACGTAGCGCGCGTCCTGTCTGGTCTCGTTCTCGAAGATCACCGCGCGCATTACGTCGAAGTCGAGGCAGTCGCCCTCGCGCAGGCGAACTGCCTTGGCGTCGATATGCACGGCGATCGCGCCCTCCAGCATCAGCAGTTGCTGCGTGAAGGCGTTGCGCCCCCAGGGGCTGTACGGCACCCGCGCACCGGCCGGCAAATCGACGACGATGATCTCGATGCCGCTCGCCGCGTCCGTCGGCGAGGCGTGCCGACGGCGATAGCCGCTGTCGGGATCGCGCCAGTGCGGCTGGTCGGCGAGCCGCACCAGCCGCTCCGGCGGCTTTTCGGCCAACGCGACGACGTCGCTGAGCGACACGTCGAGCGCGGCGCAAAGTTTTCCGAGCAGCGCAGCCGTCGCACTGCTCTGCGCCCGCTCCACTCGCCCGATCATGGCCCGGCTGACGCCGGACCGCGTGGCAAGCTCATTCAGCGTCATGCCGGCCTGCGTCCGCAGCGTCTTCAAGCGACGACCGATCGCGCGATCGAGCTTCTGCTGGTCCATTTTCTTTGCAGATCCTGGGCTCTGATCCGAACATTGCCCGACACGAGGACCGCACCCCATCAGGGCCGCGAGAAGCTTAAGCTGGGCGATGCGTGTGTGCCGGAAGCGAAGGGCTAATATATTAGAAATTTTGCGGAGCCTATAGGGCCGACTAGGATAGATCCAACGACGATGACCGGGAGGCGGCGACATGGGCGAACCGACGCAGCGGACGATCAAGGCCAACGGCATCAGCCTCAACGTCGCCGAGCAGGGCAAGGGGCCGATGGTGCTGCTCTGCCACGGCTTTCCGGAAGGTTGGTACTCCTGGCGTCACCAACTCGAGGCGCTGGCGGCGGCCGGTTTCCACGCTGTCGCCCCTGACATGCGCGGCTACGGCAAGAGCGACCGGCCCGAAGCGATCGACCAGTACACGATCCTCCACATGGTCGGCGACCTCGTCGGCGTGCTCGACGCTTTCGGGGCGAAGGACGCCGTCATCGTCGGGCACGACTGGGGCGCGACGATCGCCTGGCACACGGCGCGCCTGCGGCCCGATCGCTTCCACGCCGCCGCCATTCTCAGCGTGCCCTATCGACCGCGCGGTCCGGTGCCGCCGACGAGTGTGATGCCGCAGACGGCGGATGCGCAGTTCTATCAACTGTATTTCCAGGAGCCGGGTGTCGCCGAAGCAGAATTCGAAAGGGATCCGCGCGCAACGCTCGGCGCGATGCTCTATGGCGGTTCCGGCGAGGGCGCGGCGGTGATCCGCGCCAATGCCGGGCGTCAAGGGCGGAGCGCCGGTGTCGGCATGGTCTCTCGCAAGGACGGCTTGCTACCGAAAATGCAGGTGCCGCTGCCGCCGTGGCTGAGCAGCGCGGATCTCGACTATTACGGTGCCGAATTTGCCCGTAGCGGGTTTCGCGGACCGCTCAACTACTATCGCAACATCGATCGCAACTGGGAGCTGATGGGCGCCTTCGAGGGCGTGAAGGTGGTCGTGCCCTCGCTCTTCATCGCCGGCGACCACGACATGGTCATGGCCTTCCCTGGCGCCGCCGAGCACGTTGCCAACATGAAGCAATGGGTGCCGCAACTGCGCGAGATCAAGATGCTGCCTGGGTGCGGACACTGGACGCAGCAGGAACGGCCGGCGGAGGTGAACGCGGCGATCGTGGAATTTCTGCGGAGCCTGCCGAACTAAAGGATGGAGCGGGCGAAGGGAATCGAACCCTCGTATGCAGCTTGGGAAGCTGCCGTTCTACCATTGAACTACGCCCGCGGATGCGCAGCCTGCGCCCGCTCTGATTAGCCGAGACGGCGCATCTCGCCAAGCGCTTTGGCGCAGCCCGCCCGACCCTTCTTAAGTTTCCGGTAAGATTTTGGGTGCGCGCCGGATTGTGGCGGTGTTATGATCGCCTGTCTGGGGAGACGTGCACTGAGTGGGGCGTGTGCATGGTGGGGCGTGGCTACGCGATATTCGACACGACCATAGGGCGTTGCGGCATCATCTGGAGCAGCACCGGCATCGTCGCCGTGCAATTGCCGGAGGCGCGGGAGATTGATACCCGCCGCCGGATTTTCCAGGTCCATCCCGAGGCGCGCGAACAGCGGCCGTCCGCGAATGCCGCGTTTGCGATCGAGGGCATCGTGGGCTTGCTGAAAGGCAGCGATGCTGATTTTTCCGAGGTCAGCCTGGACGCAAGCGGGGTGCCCGGCTTCAACCGGCGGGTCTATGAAGCGGCCTGCGCCATCCCGCGCGGGGAGACGCGCACTTATCACGAGATCGGCAAGACGCTGGGCGCCTCCGGCGCCGCGCATTCGGTGGCCCAGGCGATCGCGAAAAATCCCTACATGCTGATCGTGCCCTGCCACCGGGTGCTGGAGGCCGGCAATTACACCGACCGGCTTTCGCCCTATGGCGGGGTGATCTCCAAGCGGCGGCTGCTGTCGCTGGAGGGCGCCCATCCGATCGCCAGCAAGACGCTGTTCGACGTGCTGCTGCCCGTTGCCCCACCGAGACCCTCCACCTAGATAGGTGGCATGGACGCGACCACGCTGCTGACCACCCCCTCGATGACCGTCTCCGAGTTTCGCTGCGACGCGGGACCGGACGACAGCCCGTTTGCGGAATGCCGCACCGGCCATTCCATCGCCTATGTCCGCGCGGGCAGCTTTGGCTGTCATTGCCGCGCCGGGTTCTTCGATCTGGTGGCGGGCTCGATGCTGGTCGGCGCGCCAGGCGAGGAATACACCTGCACGCATGAGCATGTCGCCGGTGACGTCTGCTTGTCCTTTTTCCTCAGCGAGGATCTGGTCGACGCGCTCGGCGGCCGGCGCGACGTCTGGCAGGTCGGCGCGACGCCGCCGCTGCCCGAGCTGATGGTGCTGGGCGAACTCGCCCAGACGGCGGCAGATGGCAACAGCGACCTCGGTCTCGACGAAGTCGGTCAGATCCTCGCCGGCCGTTTCGTCGATGTCGTCTCGGGCAAGGCGCGCAAGCCGACGACGCCGACCGCGCGCGACCGCCGCCGCGCCGTGGAAGCCGCGCTGTGGATCGACGCCAATTCGCATGCCGAGGTCGACCTCGAACAGGCCGCGCGGCAGGCAGGGCTCAGCCCGTTCCATTTCCTGCGGCTGTTCTCCGCCGTGCTCGGCGTCACCCCGCATCAATATTTGCTGCGCTCGCGGCTGCGGCACGCGGCGCGGCTGCTTACCGACGATGACATCGCCGTCACCGACATCGCCTATGACGTCGGGTTCGGCGATCTCTCCAACTTCGTCCGCACCTTCCACCGCGCCGCCGGCGTGTCGCCTACCAAGTTCCGTCAGGCCTCGAAGGGCGAGCGCAAGATTCTCCAAGAACAGCTTGCCCTCAACTGACTAGGTTCGTCTCCGGCGCGCGCCGATTGCGGCGCGCTTTGGAAATGGAGACGACCATGTACGACCATATCGGATTGCGCGTAGCCGACCTCGACGCCGCCACGCGCTTCTACACCGCGGTGCTGGCGCCGCTCGGTTATGTCCTGTGCTCGAGCGGTGACGGTTATGCCGGCTTCGGGCCGAAGGGCGAACCCGGGCTATGGCTGCACCTCAACAAGGGACGCAAGGCCGATGGCGCCCATATCGCCTTTCGCGCCGGGGATCATGATTCGGTGAAGGCGTTCCACAGCGAGGGCTTGAAGAGCGGCGGCCGCGACAATGGCGGCGCCGGCCCGCGCAAGGATTACAGCCCGACTTACTACGCGGCATTCTTGATCGATCCCGATGGCAACAATGTCGAGGCGGTCTGCACGTGAGTACGGCAGCCCTCACCACACACATTGTCATGCCCCGGCTTGACCGGGGCATCCAGTACGCCGCAGCTTCTCGATTTCATCACAGCGGCCACTGGAATACTGGATCGCCCGATCAAGTCGGGCGATGACAGCTGAGATGACGGCGCTATCGCTCGCTTCTCTACACAGGACTCAACCAGGATTCAACAATGGCCTCCATCCACAACGACATTCCCCTCTCCGCCCCGGCGCGCGACGTCTGGGATGCGGTGCGCGATTTCGGCGCGCTGCATCGGCGGCTGGCGCCGGGCTTCGTCACGGCCTGCACGCTCGACGGCGACGCGCGCGTCGTCACCTTCGCCAACGGATCGGTGGCGCGCGAGATGCTGGTCGATTGCGACGATGCGCGGCAGCGGCTGGTCTACGCGATCAACAACGAGCGTCTGAAGCACTACAGCGCCTCGGTGCAGGTGATCGCGGAGGGCGAGGCGAGATGCCGCCTGGTCTGGATCATCGACATGCTGCCGAACGAGCTCGCGCCCTATGTGCAGGGACAGACCAAGGACGCCGTCGCCGCGATACACCGAGCGTTCCCGGCAGCTGCTGCGTGATCTTTCTCACAGAGCCCAGCCCTCGTCCGCAATAACCATGGCGGCGTGCGCCCGGTTGGCTCCGCTCTCCCGGCGGCGCCACGCACGCGAGGAGCAGGCCATGAGAGGTGCGGACAAGGTGATCTGCCAGGCAGCCGCCGTGCTGCTGATGTTTTCGATTTCGAGCGCGCCGGCAAAGGCGCAGTTCCTCGGCGGCGGCGGTGCCGGCGGCGAGGACATGATGACGCAGATGGCACCGATGCTGGAGATGATGAAGGCCAAGATGGGCAAGCGCCGCTTCGGCATGATGATGCAGACCATGGGCCCGATGATGAGCCGCATGATGGAGAATGGCGGCGGCGGAATTGGTGGCCTCGGCGGCGGCAATCTCGGCGGCGGTTTCGGTGCACCCAATTACGGTGGCTACGCGCCGATGGGCGCAGGCGGATACATGCCGACCGGAATGGGCGGCATGGGTGGCGGCGATATCATGGGCATGCTCGGCGGCGCCGGTGGCGGCGACATGATGGCGATGATTCCGCAACTGATGCGGCTCACCAACGTCGGTGGCGGCCATCGCCGCCACCGGCACCGCTAGTCCGCAGCGGCCGACAGAGCCGGCCTGATCGCAGGTTTGGTTTGGCGCGGTCCCCAGCGTGTCAGCACCACGCTGGAGGACGAGAGCAGGCCGAGCACGACCATCGAGCTCGCCGCCAGCCAGAAGAAGTTTTGCGCGGTGGCATCATGCGTCGACAGCCACCAGCCGACCGCCGCGATGTAGATCAGCCGCGCGGTCTGCGCCAGCACCGGCCCGATCACCTTCGCAGCGCCCTGCGACGAGAAATACATCGTCGAGGCGAGGCCGATGAAGGCGTAGAACGGCGCCACCGTCGACAGATATTGATGGCTGGTCGCGCGCACGGTCGCGCTGTCGGTGAAGATGTTGACCCAGAGATCGGGGAAGATCGCAACCAGGCACGCCGGTGCACCGACGGCGACGAAGGCGCTCGCCGCCGCGATCCAGGCGATGCGCCGGGCGCGGGCGATGCGGCCGGCGCCGACCGCCATGCCGATCATCGGCACCGAGGCGATGCCGAACGAGAACGCGATCGAGGTCAGCAGGAATTCCAGCCGCGCACCGATGCCGTAGCCGGCGAGGATCGCGGTGCCGAATTTCGCAAGCATGTGGGTGAAGATCGAGATTGTCAGCACCGATTGCAGCGGCGAGAAGCAGGCAACGGCGCCCACTTTGAGGATGTCGAAAAACATCGCCCATTGGATGCGAAGTCCGCGCAGCTTCGGCGTCACGCGGGCGCGGCCGGAGAACAGGTACCAGCCCATCACGCCGATGTTCATGCAATAGGCAATCAGCGCGCCGGCGGCGACGCCGCGCATGCCGAATTGCGGCACCGGACCGAGCCCGAGGCCGAGCGTGCCGCCGAGCACGATCTGCCAGGCCGCAGAATTGAGGATCAACAGCGACGGCAGCTTCATGTTGCCGGTGCCACGCAGGACCCCGGCCATGGTGTTGAGCAGCCAAGGCAGCACGGCGCCGCCGAAAAACACCTGGGTGTACGCGATCGCATGCGTCAGCACCTCGCCGCGGCCGCCGAGCATCTCAAGCACCTTGGGTCCGAAGATCAGCATGCCCAGCATGAAGACGAGGCCGAAGCTGATGCCGATCAGCAGCGCGTGCGCGGCGAGCGTCCCAGCACGCTCGCGATCGCCGGCGCCGAGCGCCCGCGCGATGGCGGAGGCTACCGCGCCGCCCATCGCACCGCCCGACATGGTCATGGTCAGGATCACTGTCGGAAACACCAGCGCCATCGCGGCCAGCGCTTCCACACCAAGACGTCCGATATAGGAGGTCTCCGCAATCACTGTGCAGGTACCGGCGGAGAGCGCGACAACGTTGGGCCACGCCAGTCCGAGCAACGTGCGCAGGATCGGCCCGTCCGTCAGCGCGCTCCTCACGGGGCGCGGGGGCGGCGGCAGCGGACGCTCTTGTTCATCGACCGGGATTTCGGCGATGTCTGACATGTCCTCTCCGGGCGAAGCGCCATTTGCGGCGCAGCAATGCTTAGGTGTGCCAATGAATTGGTTCGCGCGCAGGGCGCAACGAGAGGCTTGTTAGCACGACGCGCAGCGATTCCTCCTGCGCCAGGTGCAGGCGTGCCCTGCGGCAGCGCATTTCGTGGAGGAATTAACCGATGCGCCAGAGCAACGGCGGACGGCCGCCCGGTGTCGGGGACAGGTGCACGCCGATGTGCCGCCCGCATCCGGCGGCAAGCCCCTCGAACAACCCCGCCAGCACCTCGGCGCAAGCTGGGTGGTGATCGGCGACGCCGTCCATCAACTTCCAGCTCTGCTGACGGATTTCAAACGTGCCTTCGGATTGTGTCGTCTCAGCCGCATCGTCCTGCGCGACCAACAGCGCGTTGAGGAACGTCGCGAATTCGCTCGCACCGCCGCGGCCCATCGACAGCGCCGCAGCGACCTCATCGAAATATTGCATCCCGATCAGCTTGCCGGTGAGGTGCAGGAGATAACCCGCATCCTCCGGACCGAACAGCTGCACCATTACGGGCGCGGCAGTGCGCACATATTCCATGGCGTAGTTGCGATAGGCTTTTTCCAGTCGCGGTCTCGGCCAGCTTGCGACCGGCAATGCCGGAGCCGCGGCGGCATCGAACAGCGGCGCTTCGAGATGCCGCGCGAACACGAGGCGCTGGTCGAGTTCGAGCGGCTGGTCATATTGATAATAGTAGCCTTCGAGCCCGTCCTGGCCGTCGACGCTCTGCTTGGTGCAGACGAACCCCAATCTGATATCGCCGAGCGCGACACCGTTGTTGGCGTGCCAACCGCGCAGCATTGCGCGTGAGACTTCGCCCGGCACTCCGCAGATCGCGGTGCCCTTCCAGATCCAGCGCGGCGGCGGATAGCGGATCCAGGCTTTGCGGTCGCTCTCATACATGTATTCGACGTGCACCCCGCCGATCCAGTTCGAGAGGTAGTGATATTGCGCGGCCGCCACAGCGGGCGGCAGATGGCTCAGCCCGAGCTTCTCCAGCCCCGGCAGGAAGCGCTCCTGCTGCTGGCGGCGAAACACGCGAAACACGAACTCCGCAGCATCTGCCGTGCCGCGCCGCGTGACCACGGTGAGGATCAGGCCGGTAAAATAGGCGTGATAGAGATCGGCAACCGCGCGCCAGCGTTTCCATTGAGCTTCCTGCGCGGGGTCTGATGCGGCGGCCATGTTCGCTCCCGATCGTTGTTTTGATCGAGTGTGTCACTGCATCCGGTGAGGGACAAGCTGAGCCGCACGCAGGGCGCCCTGCACGCCGGCTCGCCAATTCCGCATCACGAATTTTGCGAGGCTTAGTTTTGCGCAGCTTTGGCGGCACGCTCGCGCTCGACGCGCTCGGTCACGTCACGGGCCATCGCCACCGATCCCTGCACCACTCCAGCGGCGTCCCGCACCAGCGCGAAGGTCATCTCGATGTAGAGCTTGCGTCCGTCCTTGTGCAGCGCGCGGGTCAGTGTCGGCTTGCCCGCAAGCTTCATCGCGCCGCTGGCAAGCGCGGCCTCGAAGCCTTTCCAGTGCGCGGCGCGCAGATGTTCGGGAATGATCAGGTCGAGATTCTGGCCCAGCGCTTCGTCCGCGGAGAAGCCGAACAGTGCGGACGATGCGCGATTCCAGCGCATGATCGTGCCGGAGCGATCCGAATAGATCAGCGCGTCTGCAACGTCGTCGAGAATTTTTGCGTCCAGTTGGGATTGATCTGTCATTTCGCCACCTCGGACGTAGCCCGGATTTCGCTTCTCATCCTGACACAGATTCGGTGTCATCGCCCGACTCTATCGGGCGATCCAGTATTCCAGAAGCGGATGTCATCGAACCGATAGGTTGCGGCGTACTGGATGCCCCGGTCAAGCCGGGGCATGACAGCGGAGGTGAGGCTATCGCTACACCCGGAAATGCTTGCTCAGCTTCAGCCCCTGGGCCTGGTAATTCGAGCCGATACGCTGGCCGTACATGGCGTCGGGGCGAGCCAGCATCTTCTCGTAGACGAGGCGGCCGACGATCTGGCCGTGCTCGAGGATGAACGGCACCTCGCGCGAGCGCACTTCGAGCACGGCGCGCGAGCCCAGCCCGCCGGCACCGGCATAGCCGAAGCCGGGATCGAAGAATCCGGCATAATGCACGCGGAACTCGCCGACCAGCGGATCGAACGGCACCATCTCCGCGGCGTAATCGGGCGGCACCTGCACCGCCTCTTTCGACGCCAGGATATAGAACTCGCCGGGATCGAGGATCAGGCTGCCGTCGGGACGGGCCGAGATCGGCTCCCAGAACTCGTCGACGGAATAGCCGGCGCGACGATCGACGTCGATCACGCCGGTGTGGCGCTTGGCGCGATAGCCGACGAAGCCGCCGCTCTTCTCGCCGGAAAGGTCAACAGAGACGGCGACGCCGCCGGTGAGATCGGCATCGTCGATATCGACGAGACGCTCGGTCGCGTGCAACGCCTCAAGGTCGTCGATGTTGAGGATGGCGTCGCCGGTGCGGAAGCGCACCTGCGACAGGCGCGAGCCTTCGCTGACCAGCACCGGGAACGTCTTCGGGCTGATCTCGGCATAGAGCGGGCCGTGATAGCCGGCGCCGATCATGTCGAAGCGGCGGGTGCCATCGGCGATCACGCGGGTGAAGACGTCGAGCCGGCCGGTCGAGCTTTTCGGGTTGGCGGCCGCGACGATCTCCGGCGGCAGCGCGAGGCTTTCGAGCAGCGGCACGATGTAGACGCAGTTGGTCTCCAGCACTGCGCCGTCGGCGAGGCTGAACTCGTGCAGCTTCAACTCGTCGATGCGCTCGGCGACGGTGGCGCCGGGACCGGGCAGGAAGCTGGCGCGAACGCGATAGGCGATGTCGCCGAGGCGAAGGTCGAGGCTCGCCGGCTGGATCTGGCTCTCGACGAAATCGTATGCGGGCAGGATGAGACCGCCCTCCGCCATCGCCGCGATCATGCGGTCGGGCAGGATACCATTGGCGTCGGCGGCAACCGTGAACGTCAACCGGGGGTCCTCATAGGGGTCCAATTCATCCCGACACACGGGGAAATAATAGCGTTTTACGGCTATCCGATGGACGTCTTGACGGAAAGGGCATTGCGGAATATGAGCATGACTTATCCCGTGGTGATTTGAGCCGGCCGGCTTGCAGCCACGTTAAATAAGTCGCTAAACAGGCCGGGGACCTCTGTGATCCCGGCCCGTGGAGATATTCCAGGCCGGTTTTTTTGTGACCATTTCGATGGTCACGCAGAGGAGATCCTATGTCGAAGCCCCCGGCGCCCACCGCGCACTACCGTCCCGAAACCCGCCTGGTCCATTCCGGCACCCTGCGCTCGCAATATGGCGAGACCTCGGAGTCGCTGTTCCTGACCCAGGGCTACGTCTACAACAGCGCCGAGGAGTGCGAGGCGCGGTTCAAGGGCGAGGACCCCGGCTTCATCTATTCACGTTACTCCAATCCGACCATTGCGATGTTCGAGCGCCGCATGATCGAGCTCGAAGGTGCCGAAGCGGCACGTTCGGCCGCGACCGGCATGGCCGCGGTGACGACAGCGATCCTGGCGCCGCTCAAGGCCGGCGATCACGTCGTGGCCTCGCGCGCGCTGTTCGGCTCGTGTCTCTACGTCGTGCAGGATTTGCTGCCGCGCTACGGCATCGAGACCACGCTCGTCGACGGCCTCGATCTCGACCAGTGGCAGCGCGCCATGAAGCCGAACACCAAGACGTTCTTCCTGGAGAGCCCGACCAATCCGACGCTCGACGTGCTCGACATTCCCGGCATTGCCGAGATCGCACACAGCGGCGGCGCGCGGCTCGTCGTCGACAACGTGTTCGCCACCCCGATCTGGCAGAGCCCGCTCGCGCTCGGCGCCGACGTCGTGGTCTATTCGGCGACCAAGCACATTGACGGCCAGGGCCGCTGTCTCGGCGGCATCATCCTGTCCTCGGAAGCGTTCATCGCCGAGCACATCCATAATTTCATGCGCCAGACCGGCCCGTCCATCTCGCCATTCAACGCCTGGGTCCTGCTCAAGGGCCTGGAGACGCTCGCCGTGCGCGTGCGCGCGCAGACCGAGACGGCGGCGCGCATCGCGGACGTGCTGGCGAGCCATCCGAAGATTTCGCGGCTGGTGTTTCCCGGCCGCGCCGATCATCCGCAGGCTGCATTGGTGAAGAAGCAGATGCGCGGCGGCTCGACGCTGGTCGGTCTCGAGGTCAAGGGCGGCAAGCAGGCGGCGTTCCGCGTGCTCAACGAGCTCAAGCTGGCCAAGATCTCGAACAATCTCGGCGACGCCAAGAGCCTCGTCACGCATCCCGCGACCACGACGCATCAACGTTTGAAGCCAGAGGACCGTGCCGCGCTCGGCATCAGCGAGGGCTTCATCCGCTTCTCGGCGGGGCTGGAGCACGCGGATGATCTGATCGAGGATCTGACCGCCGCACTGGAGAAGGCGTGAATTATTGTCGTCCCGGCGAAGGTCGGGACCCATAACCACAGGAAGCAGTTTGGCGAAGACCCAGAGTTAAGGGGCGCGGCACGAACACCGCGCACCATTGATGGATCACGCGGTATGGGTCCCGGCCTTCGCCGGGACGACAAGTCACATCGGCCGGTACGTCCGCACGTCCCCGGGCACGTTGACGCCGAGCTTGATCTGGCCGACGGAGCGGATGATGTCGTCGCCGAGGAGCTGGGCGAAGCAGGCATAACCCCAATCGTTCATGTGCAGGCCATCGGCGATCACGAAGCTCTCGACCGGAATCGATTGCTTCTCGTGCCAGTCGCGCATCACCTCGAAGCGCGGGAAGATGCCGACGTGACGGAGCTCGGCGACCTTGCCGAGCAGCTTCACCATCTTGCCGGCGCTGTCCGCGCGCTGGTTGACGGCGGGCGAATATTGCGGATCGACGAGCACGACGTCAGTACCGCCGGCAGCCTGGATGCTGGCGATGCCGTCCTCCACGAGCTTGGCCGTCTCGCCGGGATCGAGATTGCGCAGCACGGCATTGGTGCCGACCTGCCAGATCACCAGATCCGGATGCACATCGATCACCTCTTTCTGGAGGCGCTTCATCATCTCGGGCGCGTCCTCGCCGCCGACGCCGGCATTGACGACGGTGATGTCCGCGGTCGGATAGTGCCGGTGCAGCTGTGCGGCAAGGCGATTGGGATAGTTGAACTCAGGCGAGCTCGCGCCGAATCCCGCGGTCGACGACGAGCCGAATGCGACGATGACGACGGGCTGGCCGGCGACGAGCTTGCCCGCGACGTGCGGCAGCGAGCCCATTGCCTTCGAGCCGCCCTTCGGCGACAGGCAGGGGACGCGGCTGAAAATGTCGCCGGCGGATTTCGCGACCTGCTTCACCTTGTCGATGGCGCGCGCCGTAATGCCACGCTGGTCGGGGGACGTCGCTGCGACGGTGGTCTGGGACGGCGAAGCGGGAGCCGGATTAGCCGACTGCTGCGGGGCCGGCGTTGCTTGCGCGGCCTGCGTCTGCGCGTGCGACTGCGAGGCCGGACTCAGCACCAGCAGCAGCGCTGCTGCGGGCACAGCCAGCCATGCCGTCAGGCAAAAAGGGCGGAGAGAACTCATTAACGCTAGACCTCAATTTTGCTGCTGGGCCGGCTCCAGATGGGCAGCGTCGATCACGAACTGTGCCAACGCCCGGCCAAGGCAATCATGGACCTGTTTCGCCAGCTCAGGCCCGCGCGACGGGCTGAACAGGTCGAACTGCCCCTGATCATTCCACTGCCGCATGATCGCGAAACGATCGAACAGCGGAATATCGTGCTCCTGCGCCACCACCCGCATATTGTCGAGGTATGGCGGCGCCGAGATCATGGTTTCGGTACGCGGACTGTACTGCAAATTCATCAAGACGACGTCAGCCCCTGCCTTTTGCAACGCAACAACCCCTTCGGTCACCGCGCCACGAAAATCGTCGGGATCAATGGCTCGGATAGCATCCACGGTCCCGGTCTGCCAGATGACCAAAGTAGGCGCTTTTGCTTCCATCAGCTTAACGAAGCTGGCGGCCGCCTCCTCCGCCGTTTTCTTGCTCTGTATTTCTACGGAGACGTGCACCGCCTCGGACGGCGGCAGCTTGTCCTTCAGAATGGCTTGCATCCGCGCGGGATAAGAGGCGTCCTCGGAAGCCGGAATCGTGGTCGAACGGCTGCCGATGACCAGGATTTCGAGCGGCTTGCCGGCCTTGATGGCATCGGCGACCTTGGGAAGCTGGCTTTCGCTGCTGAGCAGATAGGATGGCAATTCACAGGCTGCAGGCGCGGCTGAAGCAGCAGACGCAGCATCGCCCGCGCGCGCCGGAGGCGCGGCGAGACCACCGCACAGCAGGATCAGGCTCAGGAAAACCTTCGCCTTCATCAGCCCCCTCCCGCCATATCGGCGCTGCCGACGGCGCTTTTGGTTTTCGAACCGCTCTTATCAGCCACCCGCTTGTACCACGAAATCAGCCAGGCCATGGCCCACATGATCAGGATTCCGGAGAGACTAATTAGCGCATGCATGACCGGGCCGCCCGAGACCTCGGCCAGGATGAAATGGCCCGCAAAGGCGAGGAAGACGCCGAGACAGAATATCTCCAGGGAATGCGAGCCGCACAGGATCAGCGGCCGCAGCCAGGGCGATTTCAGGCCCGGCCAGTCCCGCGGCAGGACGCGCACGGTGAGCGCGGCCAGCGCCAGGAAATGCGTGAAGCGCAGCACGTCGAGGTCGGCCTTGTCGATCGGATACATCCACTGCTCGAGCCGCTTCGGCATGAAGTGGGAGAGCTGCGGCACATACCAGGTCAGCGTCACGTAGAATGCCGCGACCAGATAGGCGATCGCGATCCACATCGTCACCCGCGAAGCCAGAATGCGCGACATCCGGCGCGCCCCCCCGAGCGCGCACCATGCCCCGAACACGAACAGCAATTGCCAGGCGAAGGGATTGAAGGCCCAGAAGCCGTTCGGATAGGCCGACAGATAGAGGTCGTATTCCCAGGTCACCGCGTAGAGCGCGACCGAGAGACCGAGCGTCACATCGGGGCGCCATTTCATCAGCCACAGGATCAAGGGCAGCGCCAGCATCAGCACGATATAGAGCGGCAGCACGTCCATGTTGACGGGACGGAAGCGCAGCAGCAGCGCCTGCACGATCGTGACGTCGGGCTGCTTGAGGAAATCCATGATGCCCATCTCTTCGGTGTAGAGCGGGTTCTCGAACCTGGTCGCGACGTAGGAGATTTCGGCAAGGAAGATCGTGAACAGGAAGACGTGGGCGACATAGATCTGCCAGACGCGCCGCAGGATGCGCGCGGTGGCGACGACGATGCCGGACTCCAGCATCGCCCGACCGTAGACGAAGGCGGCGGTATAGCCGGAGATGAAGATGAAGATCTCGGTGGCGTCGCTGAAGCCGTAATTGCGGATCGTGAACCAGGTGAGAAGGCTCGGCGGCAAATGGTCGATGAAGATCAGCCACAGCGCGAGGCCGCGGAACAGGTCGAGCCGGAGCTCGCGCTCGCCGATGGCGGGCAGCGAAATGGCCGGCGCGGCCGCGCGCCGCTTCGTCCCCGCGGACTTGGCCTCCACAGGCTTAGCAGTTCCCGCGATCGTCGATCCCGTCACTTGGTCGGCAATGGTCATCGGGGGCCTAAAAACCCTTCCGCAAATCGCGACGTGGCAAGGAGTGTACCGGTCCGGCCGTCATCTCGCAAAGCGACCGGATCACATGCAAATACATTTGCAAGTACATTTGGACGTGTACTTCCCTGCGAATTCTGGCGGGACGATGTCGCTAAAGCCGCCTCCGGCGTTTGGTTCCCGGGCGGATTTCGGTATGATGGCAATCATGTACCGCGCCGTGACCCGCCAGATCGAAGTGACCGTCGAGCCGAACTTTGTTCCGGAGCAGTCGTCGGCCGACCGCTCCCGTTATTTCTGGGCCTACACCATCGTCATCACCAATTCCGGCGACGAGACCGTGCAGCTCAAGACGCGGCACTGGATCATCACCGACGCCACCGGGCGGCAGCAGGAGGTGAAGGGCGAGGGCGTGGTCGGCGAGCAGCCGACGCTCGCCCCCGGCGAACGCTTCGAATACACCTCCGGCGTACCGCTCACGACCGCCTCGGGCTTCATGACCGGCCGCTACCAGATGGTCAGCGCAACCGGCGAGCGCTTCGAGATCGACGTGCCGACGTTCTCGCTGGACAGCCCGGACAACAAGCGGGTGTTGAATTAGCGCGGTGTCGTACGGTGTACGAGCGCCTGGCACGCGGCTTCCCCGAACCTCGTCATTGCGAACGCAGCGAAGCAATCCAGAGTCTTTCCTCGGAGAGATCCTGGATTGCTTCGCTCCGCTCGCAATGACGGAGGGGCAGCCTACGCGTCTTCCACGCCCGCCTCATCCGGTGTGAACTCGTACACCGACGAGCAGAACTCGCAGGTGACGACGACCTTGTCGTCCTTGACCATCGCGGCGCGGTCGTCGGGCGAAAAGCTCTTCAACATCGATGCGACCGCATCGCGCGAGCAGGAGCATTGCGCCTTCAAGGCCAGCGGATTGAACACGCGCACGCCGCGCTCATGAAAGAGACGGTAGAGCAGCCGCTCGCCGGACAGCTCGGGATCGATCAGCTCGACGTCTTCGACGGTTTCGATCAGCGAGCGCGCCTCGACCCAGGCATCGTCTTCAGCGACGGCATGCACTTCGACGCCTTCGGGCGCATCGCCGGGATGCAGATCGGCCTGCCGCGCGCGCTCGGGCGCCTTCGGCAGGAACTGCATCAGCATGCCGCCGGCACGCCAGCGATGCTTGCCGCCGTCGTTCGAACGCCACTCCTCGCCCACCGCGAGACGCACGCGGGTCGGGATCTGCTCGGAGCGCAGGAAATATTCGTGAGCGGCGTCTTCGAGGCTGCCGCCGTCGAGCGCGACCAGGCCCTGGTAGCGGCTCATGTCGGGGCCCTGGTCGATCGTCATGGCGAGATGACCGTGGCCCAGCAGCGCGCCGGAATCTTTTGCATCCCCGAGGCGCGCGGCGTCGTAGCGGGCATAGGCGCGCAGGCGATCCGGCGCCTGGTAGTCCACGACCAGGAACGACACCGGACCGTCGGTCTGGGCCTGGAGGATGAAGCGGCCCTCGAATTTCAGCGAGGAGCCGAGCAGCGTAGTCAGCACGATGGCCTCGCCGAGCAGCTTGCCGACCGGCGCGGGATAATCGTGCCTGGTCAGGATCTCGTCGAGCGCCGAACCAAGCCGCACCAGGCGACCGCGCACGTCGAGCGCGTCGACCTCGTAGGGCAGCACGGCGTCATCGATCGGAACTGCGGATGGCGCGCGAACCGGGCCTTCGGGCCCGGTTTTCATGTCTGGGGATTGGGAAACCATGGCGCTTTATCTGGGGTCGGAAGGCGGAATTGGAAGGGGGGCGGGCTGAGTGTTCCAGGCAACGATTGGATCGCAAACAAGCGCGGCACACTCAGTGTCGTCCTGGCTTTCGCCAGGACGACGATCCAAACCTGCTTCATCGGCCGCGTTACTTCACCGCGTCGAAGCACCAGGCCAGAATGCCCTTCTGTGCGTGCAGGCGGTTTTCGGCCTCGTCGAACACGACGGATTGCGGACCGTCGATCACCTCGTCGGTGACTTCCTCGCCGCGATGGGCGGGCAGGCAGTGCATGAACAGCGCATCGGGCTTGGCCAGCGACATCAGCTGGGCATTGACCTGATATGGCTTGAGCACGTTATGGCGGTGCTCGCCTTCCTTGTCGCCCATCGACACCCAGGTGTCGGTTACGACACAATCGGCGCCGCGCACGGCCGCTTCGGCATCCGTACCGAGCATGATCGGCGCGCCGGTCGCCTTGATGAAGTCGCGCATCGCCTTTTTCGGCGCGAGCTCCGGCGGCGTCGCGACATTGAGCTGGAACTTGAAGCGCTCGGCGGCGTGCGCCCAGGACGCCAGCACGTTGTTGTCGTCGCCGGTCCAGGCCACGGTCCTGCCCTCGATCGGGCCGCGATGTTCCTCATACGTCATGAGGTCGGCCATCACCTGGCAGGGATGCGAGCGCCGCGTCAGGCCGTTGATGACGGGTACGGTGGCGTTCGCCGCAAGCTCCAGCAGGGCATCGTGATTAAGGATGCGGATCATGATGGCATCGACATAGCGCGACAGCACGCGCGCGGTGTCGGCGATGGTCTCGCCGCGGCCGAGCTGCATCTCGGCGCCGGTGAGCATGATGGGCTCGCCGCCGAGCTGGCGCATGGCGACGTCGAAAGACACCCGCGTCCGTGTCGAGGGGCGCTCGAAGATCATCGCCAGCGTCTTGCCTTCGAGCGGCCTGACCGGCTGATGCGCCTTCTGCTTCGCCTTCATCGCGGTGGACGCGGCCAGCATGCGCTTGAGCTCCAACAGCGGCAGCTCGTTGATATCGAGGAAGTGCTTCGGTGTTTTCTTGGGTGTTTTGTCGGGCGACTTGTTCATCAGCTTGCCGCCCGCTTGTTGCCGGACAACGCCGTGCAGGCGCGCTCGAGCCGCCCGACGCTGTCCTCGATCTCGGCTTCGGTGACGATCAAAGGAGGCAGGAAACGCACGACATTGTCGCCGGCGCCGACGGTGAGCAGCTTTTCAGCGCGCAAGGCGGCAACGAGATCGCCTGAAGGCACCACGGCCTTGATGCCGATCAGGAGGCCCTCGCCGCGCACTTCGCTGACGACATCGCCATGACGGTCGATCACGGAGGCGAGCTTCTGCTTGAGCAGCAGCGACATCCTCTGCACGTGGTCGAAGAAGCCGGGCTTGAGCATGACGTCGAGCACGGCGTTTGCCGCCGCGATCGCGAGCGGGTTGCCGCCGAAGGTCGAGCCGTGGGAGCCGGGCCCCATGCCGGCAGCCGCGTCTGCAGTCGCGAGCACCGCGCCGATCGGGAAGCCGCCGCCGAGCGCCTTAGCCAGCGACATCACGTCGGGGGTGACGCCGGTGCGACGATGCGCGAACAGATCGCCGGTGCGGCCCATGCCGGTCTGCACCTCGTCGAAGGCGAGCAGCAGGCCCTTGTCGTCGCAGAGCTGGCGCAACGCCCTGAGGAAGGCGGGCGTTGCCGAACGCACGCCGCCCTCGCCCTGGATCGGCTCGATCAGGATGCCGGCGGTGTGCGGACCGATCGCCTTTTTCACGGCCTCGATATCGCCATGCGCAACCTGGTCGAAGCCCTCCATCGGAGGGCCGAAACCTTCGAGATATTTTGCCGAACCCGTCGCAGCCAGCGTCGCCAGCGTGCGGCCGTGGAAGGCGCCTTCGAACGTGATGATGCGATAGCGCTCCGGATGCCCGTTGGAGAAGTGATGATGGCGGACCAGCTTGATCACACCTTCCAGCGCCTCGGCGCCGGAATTACAGAAGAACACGAAGTCCGCGAAACTTTCATTGCACAGGCGCGCGGCGAGCTTTTCGCCGTCCGGGCTCTGGAACAGGTTCGACATGTGCCAGAGCTTAGCGGCCTGCTCCTGCAACGCCGCGACCAGCGCCGGATGGGCATGACCGAGCGCATTCACCGCCACCCCGGAGGTGAAATCGAGATAGCGCTCGCCATTGGTCGCGATCAGCCAGCAGCCTTCGCCACGCTCGAAACCGAGGTCGGACCTGGCGAAAACGGGGAGCAAATGCGGCGCTACGCTGTTAGTCATGACGATCACTTGAATGTTGCGGACGGTGTGCGTGCATTGCGCAACGCACCATCGACCGGCCCGGAAAACGAAACGTGCCGCCTCTTGAGGGCGGCACGCACGACTATCTTAGGCCCGGTGAAACCGGTGTCAATGCCGCCCGGAAAGCCTCGCGAAACGCTGGATCCGTAGTCTTGCGGTGCCGATTTTGCGGGATTTCACCACGGAACATGTGGAAGCGAGTCGGCGGACTCTTGCGCGGGAGTCACGCCATATTGTAGCGTTTGGATTGTCAGATACGACATCTCGTGCAGTGGTTCTGATCTCTAAGTCCTTATGTACCGGCGTAAACGTTCGGGCGTTCTAGTCACGCCCGGCGAGCCTTAAGGGATTCTGGCGGCACGGGTTTTTGAAGGCTTAGGCATTCGCTGCGAGGCCCCAGGATGGCTGGCGCGCAGCGAGGGAAAGGGTGCAATGACGGTTTTGACCTGGTCCGATGATCGCGTCGAGCAGCTGAAAAAGCTCTGGGAGGCCGGACTTTCGGCCAGCCAGATCGCGGCGGAGCTCGGCAATGTGACCCGCAATGCCGTGATCGGCAAAGTGCACAGGCTCGGCCTTTCGGGCCGCGCCAAGAGCCCGTCATCGGCAGCGCCCCGGCCGCGCAAGGCGCGCCCCGCGCAGCACATGATGCGGGTGAGCCGCCCGATCTCGCGCGGCAACACCGCGCTGGCGCAGGCCTTCGAGGTCGAGGCTGAGCCGGATCCGGTCACCTACGACAACGTGGTGCCGATGAGCCAGAGGCTGTCGCTGCTGGAATTGAACGAGGCGACCTGCCACTGGCCGGTCGGCGATCCCTCGAGCCCGGACTTCTTCTTCTGCGGTGGCCGGGCGCTGTCCGGCCTGCCCTATTGCGCCCAGCACTCGCGCGTTGCCTACCAGCCGGCGTCCGATCGGCGCCGCGCACCGGTGAAGCCGGGTCCGCGGTAAGTCAGTTTCGATTTCAGGATCGAGCCGTGACGCGATGACGGCTCAAAAATAATGAATGTCGTCCCGGCGAAGGCCGGGACCCATACTCCGAGCACGTAGTTGTTGTGCGAAAGGGTAACTCCGAGTCTTCGCCAAACCGCGCCCTGTGGTTATGGATCCCGGCCTTCGCCGGGACGACATCGGAGATTGTGGCGGCAGCGCTAGATCACCTGCCAACATCACACCGCAAAATCTCCTACACCTGCTCCGCCTTGGCAAACCGATCATCCAGCGCGTAGCCGGCGCCGCGGACGGTGCGGATCGGGTCCTGCTCGCGGCCGAGGTTGAGCAGCTTGCGCAGGCGGCCGATATGTACGTCGACGGTCCGCTCGTCGATATAGATGTCGCGGCCCCAGACGCTGTCGAGCAATTGCTCGCGCGAGAACACCCGGCCCGGATGCTCCAGGAAGAACTCCAGCAGGCGATATTCGGTCGGACCGAGATCGATCGGCCGACCCGAGCGCGCCACGCGGCGCTTGTCGCGGTCGAGCTCAATGTCGCCAAAAGCAAGTACGGTGGCGAGCCGCTCGGGGCTCGCGCGCCGCAGCAGGCCTTTCACGCGCGCCAGCAGCTCCGGCACCGAGAACGGCTTGACGATGTAATCGTCGGCGCCGGTCGCAAGACCCCGCACCCGCTCGCTCTCCTCGCCGCGCGCGGTGAGCATGATGATCGGGAGCTGCTTGGTCTCGGGACGGGTGCGAAGCCGCCGGCACAATTCGATGCCTGACAGGCCCGGCAGCATCCAGTCGAGCACGATCAGATCGGGGATGTGCTCCTTGAGGCGGGTGTCGGCGTCGTCGCCGCGCATCACCGTCTCGACGTCATAGCCATCGCCTTCGAGGTTGTAGCGGAGAAGCTCGGTCAGAGCTTCCTCGTCCTCAACCACCATAATGCGTGCGCCCATCGGGTCGTCGCTCCTTAAGTCTTCAGGTGTTCGGTACCGTGTTGGCGAAGGTCGTCATGTCGCCCTTCGGCCGCTTGTCGGTGATCGCCTGGCCCTCGATCATGTAGAACACGGTCTCGGCGATGTTGGTGGCGTGGTCGCCGATCCGCTCGATGTTCTTGGCGCAGAACATCAGGTGAATACAGAACGAGATATTGCGCGGATCCTCCATCATGTAGGTGAGGAGCTCGCGGAACAGCGAGGTGCAGATGGCGTCGACCTCCTCGTCGCCCTTCCACACCGCCATCGCCGCCGGGAGATCATGCGCGGCATAGGCGTCCAGCACCGACTTGACCTGCTGCTGCACGAGGTCGGTCATGTGCTCGAGGCCGCGGAACAGCTTGAGCGGATGGAAGTCCGTCTCCAGCGCGGCGACGCGCTTGCCCATGTTCTTGGCGAGGTCGCCGATGCGCTCGAGATCGGTCGCGACGCGCATGGCGCCGACGATCTCGCGCAAATCGACCGCCATCGGCTGACGGCGGGCGATGGTGAGCACCGCACGCTCCTCGATGCGCTTCTGCAGCGCGTCCAGCTCGGTGTCGATGGCGACGACACGCTGGCCGAGCGGGACGTCGCGGCGGATCAGCGCGTCGACGGACTCGACGATCATGCGCTCGGCGATGCCACCCATCTCGGCGACCAGGCGGGTGAGTTCCTGGAGGTCGGTATCGAAGGCCTTTGCGGTATGTTCAGAACCCATGTCGCGTCTCCTAGCCGAACCGGCCGGTGATGTAATCCTGCGTGCGCCGGTCGGTCGGCGACGTGAAGATCTTGCTGGTGTCGTCGAACTCGATCAGCTCGCCGAGATACATGAAGGCGGTCTTGTCGGAGACGCGCGCCGCCTGCTGCATGTTGTGAGTGACGATCGCGATCGTGTAATCCTCGGATAGCTCCTGGATCAGCTCCTCGACCTTGGCGGTCGAGATCGGGTCGAGCGCCGAGCAGGGTTCGTCGAACAAGATCACCTCGGGCCTCACCGCGACGGTGCGGGCGATGCAGAGGCGCTGCTGCTGGCCGCCGGAGAGCGACAGGCCGGAGGCGTTGAGCTTGTCCTTGACCTCGTTCCACAGCGCGCCGCCGCGCAGCGCCTTTTCGACGCGGCCGTCCATCTCGGACTTCGAGATCTTCTCATAGAGACGGATGCCGAACGCGATGTTCTCGTAGATCGTCATCGGGAACGGCGTCGGCTTCTGGAACACCATACCGACGCGGGCGCGCAGCAAATTGAGGTCCAGCTTGCCGTCCAGGATGTTGGTCTGATCGAGCATGAGCTGACCGGTGGCGCGCTGGCCGGGATAGAGGTCGTACATCCGGTTGAAGATGCGCAGCAGGGTCGACTTGCCGCAGCCCGACGGACCGATGAACGCCGTGACGCGGTTGGCGCCGAGCGTCAGGTTGATGTTCTTCAGCGCGTGGTGCTCGCCGTAATAGAAATTCAGGTTGCGTACGGTCACCTTGGGCGGCGCCTCCGGCAGCACCGGCGCGTGGGGCAGCCCACCGGCCGCGCTCATCGATACGGAAAGATCACTCATTTTGCGGTCCTCTCGGCGCCAAGGATGCGCGCGCCAATATTAAGGGCAAGAACGGTCAGGGTGATGAGCAGCGCCCCGCTCCAGGCCAACTGCTTCCAGTAGACATAGGGGCTCTGCACGAAGTTGTTGATGGTGACCGGCAGGTTCGCCATCGTCTTGTTCAGGCCGAGGCTGAAGAACTGGTTCGACAGCGCGGTGAACAGCAGCGGCGCGGTCTCACCGGCGACGCGGGCGGTCGCGAGCAGCACGCCCGTGATGAGACCCGATCGGGCAGCACGATAAGCGATCCGTTTGATCACCAGCGAACGCGGTAGGCCGAGCGCCGAGGCCGCCTCACGCAACGCGTTCGGCACCAGCAGCAGCATGTCCTCGGTCGTGCGCAGCACCACCGGGATCACGATGACCGCGAGCGCGAGCGAGCCTGCGATCGCCGAGAAGCCGCGCATGGGCACCACCACCGCGCCGTAGATGAACAGGCCGATGATGATCGAGGGCGCCGAGAGCAGGATGTCGTTGATGAAGCGGATCACCGAGGTCAGCCGGTCATTGCGGCCGTATTCGGCAAGATAAGTGCCGGCGAACATGCCAAGCGGCGCGCCGATGCCGACGCCGATCACGGTCATGATCAGCGAGCCGACGATGGCGTTGAGCAGACCGCCCTCGTTCGATCCCGGTGGCGGCGTGTTCTCGGTGAACAGCTGGACATTGAGTCCCGCCACTCCGTTGTAGAGCAGCGTGATCAGGATCAGCGCGAGCCAGGTGACGCCGAAGGCGGTTGCGGCGATGCAGAGCCCGCGGACGACGATGTCCTTGCGACGGCGACTTGAATAGATCGGGTTCATGGCGCTAGTTCCCCGCCTTCTTTTCCAGCCGCATCAGCATCAGCCGCGCCGCTGCGAGCACGAAGAACGTCAGTACGAACAGCAGCAGGCCGAGCAGGATCAGGCCGGACTGGTGCAGGCCGTCGCTCTCCGCGAACTCGGATGCGATCGCCGCCGATATCGTGGTGCCGGGGGCGAAGATCGACGACGAGATCCGGAACGAGTTGCCGATGATGAAGGTCACCGCCATGGTCTCGCCGAGCGCGCGGCCCAGCGCCAGCATGACGCCGCCGATGACGCCGACGCGGGTGTAGGGGATCACCACGCTGCGGACGACTTCCCAGGTGGTGCAGCCGACGCCGTAGGCGGCTTCCTTCAGGACCGGCGGCACCGTCTTGAACACGTCGACCGAGATCGAGGTGATGAAGGGCAGCACCATGATGGCGAGGATCAGCGCGGCATTGAACAGGCTGAGATAGGACGGCGGTCCCGCGAAGATCGCGCCCAGCACGGGCACGCCGTCGAAGATCTTGATCATGAAGGGCTGGAACGTATTGGCCAGGAATGGGCCCAGCACGAAGAAGCCCCACATGCCGTAGATGATCGAAGGGATGCCGGCGAGCAGCTCGATCGCCATGCCGATCGGGCGGCGCAGCCATTGCGGGCAGAGCTCGGTAAGGAAGATGGCAATGCCGAGACCCACGGGAATGGCGATCAGCATCGCGATGAAGGAGGTGACGAGCGTGCCGTACATCGGCCCGAGCGCGCCGAGCACCGGCGGATCGGCGGATGGCGCCCAGCGCTGCGTCCACAGGAACGAGACCCCGAATTCCTTCATCGCCGGGAAGGCGCCGACGATCAGCGAAATGATGATGCCGCCGAGGATCAGAAGCACCGAGATCGCGGAGAGCCGCGTGATCCAGTAGAAGGTGACGTCGCCGAGCTTGAACGCGCTCAAGGCCTTGGCGCGATCATACGGTCCGGCGTCGTCGATTACATCGCTCTGAACGGCCATCTCTGCCACGCCGATCCCCTGTTCCAAATAGTATACGTTTTTTGTTGGTCCGTGCCCCGGATGCGGCGCAGCGCATCCGGGGCACGAGCGTCGCGAGACTAGCTCTTGATTTCGGCAGCCCAGGTCTTCTCGATCAGCTGAACCACCGGGTCCGGCATCGGGATGTAGTCGAGCTCTTCAGCCGCCTTGCTGCCGCTCTTGAAAGCCCAGCGGAAGAACTTGATCGCTTCCTGCGAGGCCGCCTTGTCGGTGGCGTCCTTGTGCATGAGGATGAAGGTCGCCGCCGTGATCGGCCAGGACTTCTCGCCGGGCTGGTCGGTCAGGATGACGTAGTAGCCGGGAGCCTTGGCCCAGTCGGCGTTGGAGGCGGCCGCCTGGAAGGCTTCGACGGTGGGCTGCACCGGCTTGCCGGCCTTGTTGACGAGACCGGTGTAGGTCAGCTTGTTCTGCTTGGCATAGGCGTACTCGACGTAGCCGATCGAGTTCTTGGTCTGGCTGATGTTGCCGGACACGCCTTCGTTACCCTTGGCGCCGACGCCGACCGGCCATTCGACGGCGGTACCTTCACCGACCTTGCTCTTCCAGTCCGCGCTGGCCTTGGCGAGGTAGTTGGTGAAGTTGAAGGTGGTGCCCGAACCGTCCGACCGGCGGACCACGGTGATGGCCTCCGAGGGCAGCTTCACGTTCGGGTTCAGCTTCTTGATCGCGGCGTCGTCCCATTTGGTGATCTTGCCGAGATAGATGCTAGCCAGGGTCTCGCCGTCGAACACCATCTCACCGGGCTTCACGCCCTCGATGTTGACGACGGGAACGATGGCGCCCATCACCATCGGCCACTGGACGAGGCCGTCCTTCTCGAGCTGCTCGGCCTTGAGCGGCGCGTCGCTGGCGCCGAAGGTCACGGTCTTGGCCTGGATCTGCTTGATGCCGCCGCCGGAGCCGATCGACTGGTAATTCAGACCGTTGCCGGTCTCCTTCTTGTAGGCGTCGGCCCATTTGGAATAGATCGGGAACGGGAACGTCGCGCCGGCTCCGGTGATATCGGCAGCAAAGGCCGCCGTCGTCGATGCGGCGACCATGCCAGCAGCGACGAGTGTTTTGAGGAAATTCATGCTGGTCTCCATACAGGGGAGCGAAGCGCCATCCGCGCCCGATCGCGCTCCCCGTGCCGCCCCTTTAGGAGCGGACAGCTGAGCTTTTACGAAGGTTTGGTGACAGTCGGATGACAGCGTTAAGCAGCTGAAATTGCTGGAATTTAGCTCAGAGCCGCGGGCTTGCCCTGGGGGAAACAGGCGGTGAAAATGGCGCCCTGTTTGGGCACGCTTTCGATCAAAAGCCGGCCGCGATGGCGGTTAAGAATATGTTTCACCAGCGATAATCCGAGGCCCGTGCCGCCCTGCGAGCGGCTGTCGCCGACATCGACCCGGTAGAAGCGCTCGGTCAGCCGCGGCAGGTGCTCCGGCGCGATGCCGGGGCCGAAATCCCGGACCAGGACCCGGATTTCCTGAGTTCCATCAGGGGCGGCGCCTGATATCAGCGACACGATGACGCGACCACCCGAGGCGCCGTATTTGAGCGCGTTCTCGATCAAATTCTCGAACAGGCGGAGCAGCTCCTCGCGGTCCCCCGCGATCAGCACCGGGCTCTCAGGGAGCTGGGTCTCGACCTCGACCTGGCGCTCCCGCGCCAGCGGCTCGAGCCCATCGGCGACCTGCAAGATGATCGGCAGCAGGTCGACCAGGGTGTCGGGCCGCACATGGGCCGACAGCTCCACCCGCGACAGCGACAGCAGATCGTCGATCAGGCGTGCCATGCGGGTCGCCTGGTTGTGCATGATGCCGAGGAAGCGCTCGCGCGCCTTGGGATCGTCCTTGGCTTGGCCCTGGAGCGTGTCGATGAAGCCGGACAGCGCGGCCAGCGGCGTGCGCAGCTCGTGGCTGGCATTGGCGACGAAGTCGGCTCGCATCTCCTCGACCCGGCGCAGCGGCGTCTGGTCGTGGAAGGTCATCAGCATGCATTTGTCGGCGCCGCCGAAGGTGGTGGGCACCGGCACCGGCGTGATGGTCAGCTCCATCCACCGATCGACCGGGACATGGTCGAGATAGGTCGCGCGCCGCGGCTCGGTGGTCGCGATCGACTCGCGGAGCGCCGTGATGATCTCGGGCGAACGCAGCGCGAACTGGGCGAGCTCATTCCGGCGTAGCGCCGGCGCGAGCTGGGCGGCCGCGGCGTTGAGATGGATGACGCGGCCGGCGCGGTCGAGCAGCACCGCGGGATCGGGCATGCCAGCGACCACCGCGGCCACCGCCGCGCTCTCGACCGGGTTGACGCGGCGGGTCTCTTCGCGGGAGGCGGCGGTATCGTGCAGGCGCCACGGGATCAGCGCCGCGGCCGCGATGCAGAGGAACACCGCAATGGCATGCAGCGCCAGCAATTCGCCCAGCGAGACCACCACCGACAGCGCCAGCGCCGCGGCGATCAGGATGACGGTCGAGTGCCGCAGCCGGTCGGACCAGGGCTGGGAGGAGGGAGAAGATGGGGCGTCGATCGCCATCGGGGCGGGCTTCTCCAAAAGGATCTTGCGCCGGTCAGGCGCCGCTGTCGCTGCGCTTTCTCACGTAAGCGGCTTCAGGCGCGGGGCCGGGGTCAAGCTTGAGCGCGGCCTGTTGCAGGCGTTTCGATCGTGCGCCGATGATAACTTCGCGAAACGTCAGCAAGATTACAGATATGACGAAAGGGGACAGATAATAGAGGACGCGGAACAGCAGCATCCCGCCCAGCAGCTCCTCGCGGTCCATCTGCCAGAGACCGACCAGCATGGCCGCGTCGAACACGCCAAGGCCCCCGGGCGAATGACTGGCAAAGCCGAGCAGCGTGGCCGAGACGAAGATCACCGCGACCACCACGAAGCCGAGATTGGGCTCGTCCGGGACCAGCACGTACATCGCGAGCGCGCAGAAGCCGAGATCGATAATGCCGATCGCGATCTGGAGCAGCGTCAGCGGACCGCCCGGCAGCATCACAGTCCAGGGCCCGCGGCCGACCATTCGCGGCTGGGTCCAGACCCACACCACGTAAGCCACCAGGCCGACGATAATCATCATCGCCAGCGTCCGGTTCAGCCAGGCCGGAAGCTGGTCTATCGAGGCCGCAGCCTCCGGATGATAGGAGATGCCGAGGCCCAGCACCGCGGCATTGCCGAGCCAGAAGGTCAGGCCGGCGAGGAAGCAAATTTTTGCGACGTCGATCGCGTTCAGGCCGTAGGCAGAATAGATGCGGTAGCGCACCGCGCCGCCGGTGAAGACGCTGGCGCCGACATTGTGGCCAATCGAATAGCTGGTGAAGGCGGCGAGCGCGTTGATCCGATAGGGCACGTGGGCGTGGCCGATCGCGCGCACGGCGAACAGGTCGTAGAAGGTCAGCGTGAAATAGCCCGCGGCGACGAACAGCGCCGCCATCGCAATCTGGCTCGGCTCGGTGCTCTTGATCGCTTCGAGGACTTCGTTGACATCGATGCCGCGCAGCATGTGGTAGAGCACATAGCAAGCGATGCCGATGACCGCGACGCTGATCACAACTCCAAGCTTATGCAGGATTTGCTTCTGGCGCAGAAACGACATCGCCCTGCGTATGGCTTCCAGCATCTAAACCTCGAACAACGCTTCAGCGGCCAGGGTGGCCGGCGAACAGGCGAACGACACGCAGGCACCCGACGAACCCTCGCTGCGGGTCCCGGCATGGCGCATACCTACTATCCCTCCACTAGCGCGTTTCCGGGCGGAGTGGAATTCGGCAATTCGAACAAAAACTCGTGCCTTCAATATTTTAGGCAGGGTTGCGGGCTCCTGATGCACGGTTTGGCGCTTTCGGCGGCAAGACTGACGCGAATCTCCATGGCAATCCTGCGCAGTGGCCATGAAGTTTTGATGATTTCGACCGCACAATGTTCCGTCACGACTTAAGCCGACGTCAATCTATGGGCCGGATTCCCCTGTTGAAAGAGGGGGTGGCGCGGCGCGAGGCCGCTGCGGCCCGCGCGATTACGTGGCCGACGGCTCGCGCCCGATCCATCCGGTTGCACTGCGACATCACAGACGTCATCGCGGCCGCCCGCCAGCGGCCGCGATGAGCATGTCGTTCGGAGGTAGCGATCTGCTCAGGCCGCAAGCTGCGGGCGCACCGCCTCGATCCCCGCGATCCAGCCGGCCACGGAGCGCCCGATCGCCTCGGGGTGATCCTCCTGGAGGAAATGCAGGCCGGCGCCGAGACGAACCAGCGCGCAGTGCTTCAGGGAGGCTGCAAACCGTTCGGCAAATTCCGGCGCGACCAGAGCTCCAGGCTCGGCCGTGAACAAGAGTTTTGGATAGGACGACGCGGCCAGCGCCGCATGCGCGGATTGGAGCGCGCCATAGACGTCAGCAGGCTCGCCTGCGATCGGCAGTTCGCGCGGAAGCGCAAGAACGGGCCGGCGGCTCTCCGGTGTCGGGAACGGCGCGCGATAGGGCGCCATCTCGTCGTCGCTGAGCTTGCGGACGATGCCGCCGGGGAGCACGCGCTCGACGAAAGCATTCGCCTTGAGGATCATCGCCTCGCCCTCGCCCGGCGTCCTGAATTTGCGGAAGGCCGCCCGTGCCGCCTCGGCATGCTCCTGCTCTGCGGCAACCTCGGTGTAGTGGAAGTCCTGCCAGGTCGGCATCGGACGGATGAACTCCATGAAGGCGACGCCGCGCACGAAATCCGGTCGGCGCGCCGCAAGATGAAATGCGAGCGCCGTGCCCCAATCCTGCGCGATGAGATAGGCCGACGTGATACCGCGCTGTTCGATGAAGGCATCGAGATAGCGGACGTGGTCAAAGAAGCGGTAGGCGATGTCGGGCTTGTCGGACTGACCGAAGCCGACGTTGTCGGGCGCGAGGCAATGCGCGACCGGTGACACCAAGGGCATGATGTTGCGCCAGATGTGCGAGGAAGTCGGATTGCCGTGCAGGAAGAGCGCGACCGGCGCGTTCTGCGCGCCCGTCTCACGATAAGCCATGCTGCTTCCGAGGACGGACGCTTTGCGAATCTTGATCTCGATCTGCTTGGTCATGTCAGCTCCTTGAACACGGTTTGGAATGCGATAGTCTTGAAACGTTCGAGCGCTTTCGGATTGCGGTCGACCTTCATGCGCAGGATCGCGCCCTGCCAGGACGCGAGCAGGAAGTCGGCGAGCTCCTCAGGCTCGAAATCGGATGCGATCTCGCCGCGGGTCTGCGCCTCGGCGATGCAGGCGGCGAACGGCACGCGCCATTCGGCAAAGATGTCGGCGAGGCGCACGCGCAGCATCTCGCTGCTGCCGGTCGCTTCCAGACTGAGATCGCCGATCAGGCAGCCGCGACCAAAGCCGTCGGCTTCCAGCCTGCCCGTGATGATGTCGAGGTAGCGCTTGAGCCGCGCGCGGGGGCTCAGCGAAACATCCTGCAATGCCTCCGCGACCAAGCCCCTGGTGATGTCGAAATAGCGGTCGAGCACCTCGGAGGCGAACGCCTCCTTGGAGCGGAAATGGTTGGTGAAGGACCCCTGCGGCGCGCCGGCGGCGGTGGTTACATCGCGCACGCTGGTGCCGTGATAGCCGGTGCGGAACATGACATTGAGGCCGGCGTCGATGATGGCGTCTTTGAGCGATGGCTTTGGCATGACTTCATAATACGTACGTACGTATTAATGTCAAGCACCACTCGACTCCCTGGCAATCTGATGGTGGCGCAAGTGATGAGCGCGTTTGCCCCTCAGCTCAGCCGCTCAGGCCGGCGCTGCGCGCAACCACCCGGTCGCGCAGCCAGGCGCCGATGGCGCCGCCGACGAGATAGCAGGCGAACATGATCAGGCCGAGGTCGAGCCAGTAGCCGAAGCGGCCGGGGACCACATGCGCGAACGAGGCCGCGACCAGGCCGGCAGCAAGCACGGCGAGCCAGCGCGCGGTCACCTTCGAGGTGCCGTTGCCGCGTTGGACCACCGAGATCCAGCCCATGCAGAAGCCGAGCAGCAGCGAGCCTATCAGCCAGCCCAGATGGAACGAGACGAGATAGGGCATCGTCACCTCACCAGAAATTCGATGCGGCGGTTCTGCGCCTTGGCGTCTTCGCTGTCATTGGTGGCGACCGGCTGCGTGCTGCCGTAGCCGACAGCGGTGAAGCGACCGGCAGGCAGGCCGGCCTTGACCAGATAGTCGATCACCGCCTGCGCGCGCTTCTCCGAGAGTGCCTGGTTGAAGGAATCCTCGCCGTCGGCATCGGTATGCCCGGCGACCTCGATATTGGTGGTGGGGCATCGCAGTGCCGTCTCGATCAGATGATCGAGAATGCCGGCGGAATCCGGATCGATGTCGGCGCGCTTCGCCGCGAAACGAATCTTGGCCTTGGCCAAGAGCTCCGAGAACAATTGCTGGCACACGGTGCCGTCGACCGGGCCGGCCGCGGGTTTCACCGTGATTTCCGGCTTGTACTGCCAGTTCTTCGGGAAATCCTTGCCGAGGCCTGCGCGGATGTCGTTGGCGGCACCTTCATACAGCGCATCGCCCGACAGCTTCACCTCGCGGTCGGACACGACCAGCGTGCCGGTCGACAGGCGCGACAGCGCGCCGAGCGCTGCGACCACGGCGGGGCTGAAGGAGCCGGGCGCGCCGACGCTGGCCTTGAGATTGTCGACGACCTTTTCGTTGAAGAATTTCCGGGACGCGCTAGTGGCGATGGCCGCGTGGACGTTGTTGTCGGGAACATAGCCGGTCAGCGTCACCGTCGCGGCCACCGGATCCTTGTAGGCCTGGAAGACGTAAGGCGGCGCCTTGACGTCGTTGGCGGCGATCGAAAAGCCCTCGGGCAGGTTTTTCAGCGCAGCTACGACCGCTTCGCGGCCGCCGAGATCGCGCGCCATCCCCGACAGAGTGACCTTGGTGTCTGTGATCGTGATCTTGCCGTCCTTGAGCTTGCCGATCTGGTCGAGCAGCAGCATCGCAGCCGCCTCGAACCGCGGCGGTGCGCCGCGCGCCAGCCCCATCTGATCGGCCACCTCTGTACCGGCGACCTCCTTGCGGGCCGCCTCGGTCAGCCGGCCCTTCATCGATGGCAGGGGCGCGGAGCCCGACAGCGTCACCCGCACCACGTCCCGTTCGGCGTTCCAGACGAAGGGCTTTGCCTCGGGAACGAGGCGGGTCCGGTCGTCGACCAGGCGCACGCCGGGCACGGTCTCGACAGCCACCACAGCGTCGCGGCGACCCTCCTCGGAAAACGCGTCCGCAGCCAGGCTGACGTCGCGGCCGTCCACTGCGATCCGGGTCTTGTCCAGAACGGTATCCTTTAGCGCCGCCGAGCTGCGGGCGGAAAGGTCCGCCTCGACCGGCGAAGTATTATTCCAGGCCGCAAATCCCCACATGACGGCCAGGGGAATCAGCCCTGGCCACCATTTGCTGGCCCACCTGAAAAGCTTCTGCATTCGACGACCCGAACTCTGGAACCGGAGACAAAACAAACCCTTGGCGGGCTGTCAAACCGGAAATGACGCCCTTCCGAAGGCCGGGCGTGGACAATTGGAATAACTTTTTCTTCAAGGGTTCTTCCGTAAGTTGAAGACGGAATGCCAAAGTCCGCCAGCGGGTCATGAAACAACTTCGTAACAACGTCATCCGCGCCGGGCTGGAAGCACTCTATTTCAGCGGCGCCCACCACCTGTTGCGCCCGCTTTTGTCGGGCGTCGGCGCCATTTTCATGCTGCATCACGTGCGGCCGGCCCGCGACGCGGCGTTCCAGCCGAACAGGCATCTCGAAGTCACCCCCGAATTTCTGCGCGCGACACTGTGCCATCTGCGCTCGCGCGAGATCGACATCGTCAGCATGGACGAGCTGCATGAGCGGCTGGTGCGGCGCCGGTTCGACCGGCGCTTCGCCGCCTTCACGCTCGACGATGGCTATCGCGACAATCTCGATTTTGCGCTGCCGGTTCTGCGCGAATTTGACGCGCCTCTGGCGGTCTATGTCGCCAGCGATTTCGCGGAGGGCACGGGTCGGCTGTGGTGGGAGGCGCTGGAGGCCGTGATCGCCAAGGCCGAGCAGATCGAGGTGACAATCGGTAATGCCGCGCTGCGGCTCGATGCCACGACGCCAGCCGCCAAGCAGGTGGCGTTCGACCGCCTGCACGACTGGTTGCGCGCACTGCCCGGCGAGCACGATCTCAAGCGCGAGATCGAGGCGCTCTGCACGAAGTACGGCGTCGATATGGCCGCGCTGTGCCGCAGCCTCTGCCTGTCCTGGGACGAGGTGAAGACATTTGCCGCCGATCCCCTTGTCACGATCGGCGCGCATTCCATCAGCCATTGCAATCTCGCCAAGCAAAGCGAAGAGATCGCCACGCAGGAGATGGCCGTAAGCCGCGCGCGAATCGAGCAGGCGCTCGGCCGCAACGTTCAACATCTTGCCTATCCCTATGGCGATCGCGAGGCGGCGGGAGAGCGTGAATTCGTGCTCGCTGCGTCCGCCGGCTTCAAGACTGCGGTGACGACGCGGCCCGGAATGCTGTTCGCCGAAAACGCCGGCCACATGACCGCGCTGCCACGGGTCTCGCTCAACGGCAATTACCAGGACACGCGGATTCTGCCGGTGCTGACCTCGGGCGCCGCGACCGCGATGTGGAACGGCTTCCGCAGGATCGCGGCGGCTTAAATCTCTCCGTCTTCGCTGCCCGAACTCGGACGTCGTCCTGGCGAAAGCCAGGACCCATTACCACCGCTGTCCATTTTGCGACGCGCTCGGGCCGCAGCTCATTCAAACAACTCTTTCTTGGGGTAATGGGTCCTGGCTTTCGCCAGGACGACGATGCAGCGCCTTCCTTGACTCCTCTCCCCGCCCGCGCTCAAAACGTCGCCAACAAAGGGAGGCACCATGTTCGACGATCTGTTCTCGCTCAAAGGCCGTGTCGCGCTGGTGACCGGCGGTTCGCGCGGCATCGGCAAGATGATCGCGGCGGGATTTCTCAGCGCAGGGGCTGCGAAGGTCTACATCACCGCGCGCAAGGCCGGGCCTTGCGAAGCGACCGCGAACGAGCTCTCCGCGCAGTATGACGGCGAATGCATCGCGTTGCCGATCGACATCTCGACGCTGGCCGGCGCCGAGCTGCTTGCGAGCGAATTCGGAAAGCGCGAGCCAAAACTCGACATCCTCGTCAACAATGCGGGCGCGGCCTGGGGCGCGGAGTTCGACGAGTTTCCGGAGAGCGGCTGGGACAAGGTGATGAACCTCAATGTCAAGGCGCCGTTCTTCCTGACCAAGGCGCTGGCGCCCACGCTGCGCGCGGCGGCATCAGCAGAGCGGCCGGCGAAAGTGATCAACATCGCCTCGATCGACGGCATCTTCGTCAATCCGGGCGAGACCTATTCTTACGCGGCAAGCAAGGCGGGGCTGATCCATTTGACGCGGCGCATGGCCGTGAAGCTGATCGGCGACCACGTCGTGGTCACCGCGATCGCGCCGGGCCCGTTCAAATCCGACATGAACCGCGCCGCACGCGATCATGCCGACGAAGTCTCGACCCGCGTGCCTGCGGGCCGCATCGGCACCGACGAGGACATGGCGGGCGCTGCGATCTATCTCGCCTCGCGCGCGGGGGACTATGTGGTTGGCGCGACCATCGCGGTGGATGGTGGCATTGTTTATGCGAACCCGGGGATCAAGGGGAGCGGGTGGGATAGTTGAGGCAACGGCCCGCGCCTCAAATTCCGGCGTCGTCCCGGCGCAGGCCGGGACCCATACCGCGTGATCTATCGGTTGCGGTTGGTAGGAGTACCGAACAACTAGCCCGCCGCCAAACTTCTCCCTGTGGTTATGGGTCCCGGCTTTCGCCGGGACGACATGGGAGGCTTTGCGCCTCCCTCGCGTGTATCAGCCGGCAGAGAACCAGCTCCTACGACTCGATCCTCACATACTCGAAATCGCCGGGCTTGTTGTCGATGCCGACTTTCGGCGGCGAGATCCAGGAGGCGAACTGGCCGGTCTCGGTGACGGGCTGCATCAGCGAGGTGATGAAGTCGCCGTCCGCGGTGGAGGGCAGCCATTCGTCCTTGCGCCGGGCCCAATTTGCGTCATCGATCAACAGACCATCCGGCGTCGCGTGGATGCCCTTGAACTCGCCGATATGGCGATGGAAGGCGACGTTGGGCAGCTTGAGCTCAAACTGGTAGCCCGCGGTCGAGATCACCTTGTTCCAGCGCAGCATGCCCTTGACGCAATCCTGGCTGTAATCGTCGCGCAGACGCATGTTGAGCGCGGTCAACGCCGGCTCGTCCACCAGTTTGATCTCGCCGTCGATGAACTTCAGCACCGGATAGGTGGCGTTCTTGAGCTGATGATCGTCGTCGATCTGGGTCTCGTGATAGCGACCCTTGATGCCGGTGTTGAAGGCGTTCGCCGCGTTGGTCGAGACTTCCGAGCCAAACAGATCGAGCGACAGCGTATAATGCAGGTTCAGCTTCTTCTGGATCGTCGGCAGGTCGATCACACCGAGCGCGCGGACCTTCGCGATCTCGGTGGGATCGGTGATGCCGGCTTCCCGCATCGCATCGCAGGTGCGCTGCACGACGCGGGTGATGCCGGTCTCGCCGACGAACATGTGGTGCGCTTCCTCCGTCAGCATGAAGCGGCAGGTGCGCGACAGGGGATCGAAGCCCGACTGCGCCAGCGAGTGCAGCTGCATCTTGCCGTCGCGGTCGGTGAAATAGGTGAACATGAAGAAGGACAGCCAGTCCGGCGTCGCCTCGTTGAAGGCGCCCAGCATGCGTGGCGAGTCGGCGTCACCCGAGCGGCGGCGCAACAAATCGTCAGCCTCTTCACGTCCGTCGCGACCGAAGTACTTTTGCAGCAGGTACACCATCGCCCAGAGGTGACGGCCCTCCTCGACATTGACCTGAAACAGATTGCGCATGTCGTAGAGCGAGGGCGCGGTCTTGCCGAGGTGGCGCTGCTGCTCGACCGAGGCAGGCTCGGTGTCGCCCTGGATCACGATCAGACGGCGCAGCATGGCGCGATATTCACCCGGGACTTCCTGCCAGGCCGGCTCGCCAAAATGCTCGCCGAACGGCACGACGCGGTTCTCTTCCTGGGGAGCAAGGAGAATGCCCCAGCGATACTCGGGCATGCGCACGTAATCGAACTTGGCCCAGCCGCGCGGATCGACCGAATAGGCGGTGCGCAAGTACACCAGCGATTCCTGGAAGCCTTCCGGCCCCATGTCTTTCCACCAGTCCATGTAGCCGGGATGCCAGCCTTCCAGCGCCTTCAGCACCTGGCGGTCTTCGGCGAGATTGACGTTGTTCGGAATCTTGGTCGAGTAGTCGACGTTCATGATGTTCATGTTCATGGCCGTGCTCCTTGGATTTCTTTCGTCATGCCCGGCCTTGTGCCGGGCATCCACGTTCTGGCTTGCTCAGCCAAGGACGTGGATGGCCGGGACGAGCCCGGCCATGACGCAGCAAATGTCATCACACCCGCGTCATATCGAATTTCGGCTTCTGGCCGCTGCCGTAGCGGCGCAGCGCGCCTTCCTCGCCGACCGCGTTCGGGCGCTGGAAGATCCAGTTCTGCCACGCGGTGAGGCGGGAGAAGATTTTCGATTCCATCGTCTCGGGGCCGACGAAGCGCAGGCTCGCTTCCATGCCGGTGAGGCTGTCGGGCGAGAAGCTGGCGCGCTCCTCGAGGAACACGCGGACCTCGTCGTCCCAGTCGATGTCGTCGAGCGCGAAGGTGACGAGACCGAGCTCTTCGGCCTGCTCGGCGTCCAGCGCCGTGCCCATCGTGGCTTCTGCGCGTTCCACATCGGACGGATCGGCCTGGAAGCGCGACTGAAGCCGCGTCAGGCCGTGGCTCATCGGATACGGGCCAAAATTCATCGCTGACAGTTCGATCGACGGCGGCGGGCGGTTGTCGCCCTGGCGCGTGCCGATCAGCATGTAGGAGCGGTCGGCGGCGAATACGAGCTCGGCGAGCGTGCCGGCGAAGCAGGAGCCGGGCTCGACCAGCGTCACCAGCGTCCGCGAGGTGACGTCGATGCGCTTCAAGACGCGCTTCCAGTAGTGCCTGATTTCGTTGACCAGCCAGTGCGTCTTGTTGGCTTCGAGGAAGGCGTCGCAGGCGAGCACATGCGCGCGGTCGCCATGGCTCTTGAACACCAGCATGGCGATCTCGAGCTCGTTGATGCGCAGATGCAGGATCGCGTCGTCGAGTTCGCGCGCGACCTGGAGCGGCCAGAACGCGACACCCTGCGCCATCATGCTGTCGATGTCGGCGGGCGGCGCGGCTTCAGGCGCCTTGATCGAGATCGTGGCGATGCGCGCGGCGCGATCGATGTCGACGGTGACAAAGCCGTAGCGGATGCTGGTCTCATCGATGATGCGCTTGAGCGGCGTCAGCGCGATGCCCTTGCCGCTGCCCGCGCGCTTCGAGGCCTGGGCGAATTCCCTGGCGCGCTCGGCAACCTTGCCTTCGAGTTTGCTGTTCGGCGCGATCTCGTCGACCAGGCGCCATTGCACGGCGCGCTTGCCCTTCACGCCTTCCTCGATGGTGCAGAAGAAATCGGCGCGATCGCGGCGCACCTTGCGCTTGTCGACCACACGCGTGAGGCCGCCGGTGCCCGGCAGCACCGCGAGCAGCGGCACTTCCGGCAAGGCGACGGCGGACGCACCGTCATCGGCGAGCATGATGTAGTCGGTGGCGAGCGCGAGCTCATAGCCGCCGCCCGCGGCCGAGCCGTTCACGACGGTGATGAAGCGCTGGCCGGAATTCTCCGACGAGTCTTCCATGCCGTTGCGCGTCTCGTTGGTGAACTTGCAGAAATTGACCTTGTGGGCATGCGTCGAGCCCGCAAGCATGCGGATGTTGGCGCCGGCGCAGAACACGCGGTTCTTGGCCGAGCGCATCACCACGACCTTGACCTCGGGGTGCTCGAAGCGCAGCCGCTGGACGACGTCGGCAAGCTCGATGTCGACGCCGAGATCGTAGGAGTTGAGCTTGAGCAGATAGCCCTCGAACAGGCCGCCGTTCTCATCGACGTCCATGGTCAGCGTCGCGACATCGCCGTCGACCGCGAGCTTCCAGTGCCGGTAGCGGGACGGCTCGGTCTGGAAATCGATGAATGTCGCGCCGCCTGCGAGGCGCCGATCTTCCCCGGCCATGGGCCACCCTTGAGCTTGATTATGCGTTTTGGCTATAGCG
>NZ_JBVVPB010000024.1:0-112238 GCF_055807435.1 Bradyrhizobium sp. Ken51
ACCGCCGAGATGATCAAATACGCCGCCAATGCGTTCCTCGCGACCAAGATCACCTTCATCAACGAGATCGCGGACCTGTCCGAGAAGGTCGGCGCCAACGTGCAGGAAGTCGCCTGGACAACCGCATCGGCACCAAGTTCCTGCATGCCGGCCCGGGCTTCGGCGGCTCGTGCTTTCCGAAGGACACCAAGGCGCTGATCAAGATCGCGCAGGACTATGACGTGAGCTTGCGCATCATCGAATCCGTGCTCGCGGTCAACGAGAACCGCAAGCGCGCGATGGCGCGAAAAGTGAGTCAGGCGCTCGGCGGCTCGCTGCGCGGCAAGACCATCGCCGTGCTCGGCCTCACCTTCAAGCCCGACACCGACGACATGCGCGACGCGCCGTCGATCCCGCTGGTCACGGGCCTGATCGACATGGGCGCGAAGGTGAAGGCCTTCGATCCCGTCGGCATGGAGCAGGCGAAGGGTGAGCTGCCCAGCATCACTTATTGCGAGGATGCCTATTCCTGCGCGGAAGGCGCCGATGCGATCGTGATCGTCACCGAATGGGTGCAGTTCCGGGCGCTCGACCTCGACCGGCTGAGGACGACCATGGCGCAGCCCGTCATCGTCGACCTCCGCAACGTCTACCGCCCCGAGGAGATGGCTGCGGCTGGCTTCGTCTATGAGAGCGTTGGACGGCCGAGCGGGTCGCGCGATTAGCCAATCGTGGGCCGCTCCTTCCCAAGGTGAAACGGCCCTTTTCCCTGCGCTTCCTCCCGCTTTTTATCGATTGTATCCCGTTTAGCTCGATGCTTTTGGAAACTGATCGCAGGCCATGGCGCTCATGATGATGGGAACGCGCGCCAAGCAGCGTTTCGTCGCGCCGCTAAGCAATAAAGGCCGCAACGAAACGGCCGCCGCTCCTCCATCGAGTCGGTTCAGTACCTCCAAGGCACCGCGGCACTCCCATACGGGGATTGATCCTGTAGAGTTCAGCTGCCAATGGGGTTGGGCAACGCCCAAATCGAACCGTCGTCATCCTGGGGCATAATGGCCGTTTGAGCGAAAGGTCTCAATAAAAGATAGGCGGGTACCCATACCCCAGTTGCGCATGATCTTCTCCGCGGTTCGATCTTGAGCAAGCCGGTCCTCCGCACAAGCTGCCCGAACGACGCATTCGGCGTCGAGATCTGCGATGACATCCTCGAAAGCAGAGATCGTCTGCTGAATGGCTGCGATCTTCTGAAGCTCGTCGCTGATCGGGGCGATGCGGCTCCGAGCGCGACGACTATCTCGCGGCGCCGCTCTTTCAGTTGGAAAGGGGAAACCATGGTCGGGTAGATATCTCATCAGGTTCAGGCGGCGCAGCGGCCTCGACGAAGCGCCCCCCTGTTGACTTAAATAATAAATTGACATTTAATATCTCGGCTTTAAATATCGAAAATAATAGTGAAGTTAAAAGCCGTGCGGCGGCCAAATTTGGAGTAACTCAATTGCGCGTGCTTCCGATCGCTTTGATTGCATTCGGTTTGCACACCGAAGCCCAAGCTCAATACGCGGCTAGGAAGGAGCCCAATCTTGCAAATCCTTGCACATATACGATTCGAGCTTCTGCTTATGAAGTTCCCGTCGACGGCCACCTGTGTTGGCGCGCACCTGCGCCGTATTACTCTGAGTACGCACTGTTGCGCTGCGCGCCACCATATGGTCTTCAGGAGCTCACCTTGGTAAAGCGCGCGGATTCCCGATGTAGCCAATACGAGTTGCGCTAACAAGGGTGCCGCAGTCACCTGCACACGCGGTGATAAGGCCGGACGCCAGCAGTCGGCGCCTGAGCGGCGGCCCGTTTGCACATCATTCCAGAAGGCAGACAAAGAACGGTCTACCGGCTTTTCCTCAAGCCGCTGCTCGAATTAGCAGTTGAGCCAGTCTTGCAATACTGGCTCCGGCTACGCCTCCCGCGATCTTCTCTCCGGCATCGGCGATGTGGCCGTGCCGATCTGGCGTCAAATGTTGCAGCAATTCGAGCGCGCTTGCCACGACGAGGACTAAAGCTATGACGCGTAGCAAGTGTTGAGGGTAGGCCATGACAAAGAGTGCGCCAAGCAGGCCATAAGCGAGGAACCTCTCGATACCTGCGGAACCAGTACCTGGACGCATCCCAATCGGCGACAATGTCGCAAAGATAATAAAGCCTAGTACGCACCAGGCCGCCAAAACGATCAGTTTGCGGGACATAGCCAATCGAATAGTGCCTCCCGCGGCTTGCGTCGAGCTATTGTTCTGCGGTCAACCCGTGCGAGTCGCTTGCTGCTCAAGGTTGAGTTAGAGCTTCCCTCTCAGTTCTGGGAATTGAGCTGCATCGCTCTTTCCGAGTTCTTTTGCTGCTCTGCATGATCGCCAGCCCGCAAGCCGGCCGATGCACAGGAATGCGCGGCCTTTGCCGCCGAATGCGATTGGCCTGCGCAGTCGCAAAGTATCCCGCGTTCGGCGCCCAGTCGAGCGCGGCAAGAACGAGGCGCGCATTGGGCTTGCGGATTGCGAGAGGTGATCCCGGACTTAGCGGCTACGTGGCCGATTGTGTACGCCGCCTTCCGGCGGTAGCTCGACCTGAGCGGAATGCTATTTACGGACCGCCATTGACGGCGATATGGCTGAGCTTAGCGACTTCTCAACGGCCTGTCCGCTCCGCTCGGGAGGTGAGTTCATTTGCTTCAAGGCAGAGGCTTAGCGCCGACACCCGCGAAAGCGGCAGATAGCCGGGGGTCAACTAACCGCGCCGCAAGCTCCGCCGCGCGCGTGCGCGCTGATCCCATCGGGTCAGCATTTGACCAAGCTCACCCTTCTGCGAAGACTCCTTTTCGTTTCGGTTTGCAGGCTGAGTTGGTAGCCATCTGGGCTGCAAATAGGGTGCCCAGCGGCGCTCTTCGGCGCGGCGCCTACGAGAAATGAGATCTCTGGTCAAGTAACCGGCGCCAAAGGAGACAGAGATCATCGTAGACAAGATGAGGACCGCGAACACTAAACAACTCCACTTACGACGCTGCGGGTATTTGATGGGGATGGGCAGTCAACTGCTTGCTACCGTCGCCTCCCTCAGGGGCCGGTTCACTTCCTTCAAAGCTGTGCTCGGGATAAGCAGCGCGACAAGCGCGGCAGCTACGTCGCTAGCCAGCGCAGCGAAACGCTGAAGGAGGCGAAATGCCAATCCCGTCGCAACGCTTGGGCTGCATTGTGTCTCCTTCCGAAAGGCCGTCATCAATTCAGCGGACACTGTCGTCCTTGCCATTTGGGCTGCCATCGCCGCCACCGTTGCCCCAACCATTATTGCCGTGATGATGGACGGCCCTTGCACCAGACTGGGCAATCGCATCCGATGGGAGAGAGGTTGATAGGAAAATTTCCCACAGGTTTCAAGAATGCGCGGCGGTCGTCGTTCTGGACTGGCATCGTGTTTCCCACTTAGTCGAACGGAATTAAATCATATTAAACAATTAAATCAAACATATTATGTTCCAGGACCAAGTGCGTTGTCCGTTTACCCCCTCGCGTCAGCGCGTAAGACGTTTCCTCTGAAGGTCCGCATCTAAAATGCTCCTCCTTAACCGGCCCGGCTGCTCGATCGCTCGGACTCCGCGCCTGCAGACGGCGTACTTGCTCGGCCGCCACATCGATCGCCTGCGCTCGATGGCATGATCCGTTCCTAGCCGAGCTTAAGCGACTACAAAAAAAGCGCGCGCCGGCGGGCTGGCGCTACCTTGAGGAACAAGGCTGGACCATGCTGCGCCGAAGCGAAGGGGCTTCCGAGGTGCGGCGCTGCGCTGCCTGCGATCGAGCACGGCAGCGATGAGCATCATGCGCCCGAGGCGCTGGACGTCGTTGTCCGCACGCGTCCGCTCGAAGCCGAGCCTACAGCGTTTTCGTAAGCAGCTAGGTCGAGTAAGCCGAACCAGCGGACGCGCCTTTGCGCAGCGGATCGGATAAGTGCGTGGATTGCGAACAACGCGCCATGTTGTTCGACCGCGCCATCAATAATGTTGGAGCGTCGCTTTAGCCACCTGACGTCTCCTTTCTTAAAAACCAAAACTAGTGCAGGAATTCTGATAAGATAAAGGCTGGCTGCGCGCTACAGCTGGCGGCGGCATGGAGGCCAGAAGGTACGCCGAATAATCGCTTTGTTCAGGCGTCCCTGCCGCGCCTACCGACCGAACCCATTTCCAAAGCTGCGCCCGAGGCCCCAGCACAACATCGACCGGCTCGCGGTCACAGCCGGCGACGAATGCAAGGCTTTCGTCGACGGCGTTTCGCAGTAGCCAACCCATGTCGAAACCGCTGCTCGGTATCATTAAGCAACGAACAGGAGCGCCCGCCGAGGCTAAAGCATGTAAGTAAGGGTAAGCCAACCCGATACTGCGAAACACACTACAAGACCGATATAGGGAAGAGCCACGCTCATTGGAATCTCCCAAGGAAAGAATTACGTCGAAATGGCCGTCTTTCCGACGCTCGCATCTACGACGAGCCTAAGGCCTCGCCTTGTCGCAAGGGGCGCTTTCTTAGCGGCCGTCTGTTTTCGGAGTTCGATCTCTGCTAGCGCAACGCGCCTGCGCAGCCCTTGGACTTCCAGCATCAAGTCGTTTAGCTTTTGAAGTTCCTCGGAAAAATGGCGGCGACGCGGACTACAAAAAGCATCCATTGGCCCCTCACAATAAGTCAACGCTGCAAAACATAGCTCAATAGAATAACCCTATACGTATTTCTGGTTTTCGAAAATAATTTTGGACGGAACTAAGGTCGGCGCTTCCGATCGCCACTTATTTGAATCAGACTATTAAAGTTGAATTATAAGGCCGGACGTTGCGGCTGTATATATCGAAATTCAATATTTGACTTCGGCCGCTCTAGATCTGCCGGAAGGGATTTATTTCCCTGAAGCTGATTTCGGCTTGCTCAATTAACCGCGCGCGCCTCGGGGTGCTCCGTGAGTTCAGGTGATCCCGTGAAGTGTTGAGAGTTCGAGGCTGAGGATGATGTTGGATCTTCTTGTCATCGTGCTGGCCGTATCCGCCGTCTCGTCATTAGTCGCAAACCATGTTGTTCGTCGACGAGACGTTCTGTGGCAGGTGCGAAGGAATAATCGAGAAGGTCGCCAGGCTCTTCATTCAGCGTCCGTCATGAATAGGCGCCCCATCCCAATCTCCTTCAGAAGCGGTTCGAACGCGACGTCGGACGATCCAACGTCGCAGCCGATCAACGACCTTCGCTCGCAATCCAGCGGCGATGCGCGGAACTTTGATCGGCCGAGAGCGGCGGCCATTGCGATCCTTAGATCCCTGAACTCGTATGGGTCGTAAGGGCCGCGCAGCATTTCGATGCCTTGTCGGAATACGGCGAGTGCCTCGGGCGTCACCTGCGCAGAACGACGCCCCTTGTCACGTTTCAATCTTGCCGGCATTCAGCGTGGTTAACGAATGAGCGAGAGCCCAGGGCTGGAATGAATCTTTAATCGTCGACAGAACGAGTATAGCGGGAGCTCCTTCGACAAGGCTCACCATTGGCAGCCGCTCGACAGAAATATAGAAGATCGCCTGCACAATCTCGCGCAGATCGACCGCGCGCCGGCCCAACCGCCGTCGCGGCGGTATCTTCCGAACGATCAACGCCCTTCTGTACCGGGCAAATCACTTGTGTAACGCAGGACACTGCGCTGATGCTTGTTACGAGCGGCTTTGGTCCCGCGCTATGGTGTCCTCCCCCGAAACTTTGCAAATCCGAAGGAAACCGCGCACCTTTTTCGGTCAGGCTCTCGGGCCACGATCGGATAAGCTCCAGCGTAGGGTACGGAGGGAGGTACTTGGGTCGGGCTCGGGAATTTTGTCGACGTACTCGAGACACACTCACTCCCCGAGGTCGGCAATCGTGGTCCACAGCTGAGGGTTGTTCGGCATCTGACTTCGTACCCAGCGATACGGCGCACGCGCCCACGGTTTGGTTTGCGGCGTCAGATTGTCGAGAACTAGAGTCCCGCTTCGGGTACGCACGACGACAACAAGATGATGTTTTCCCAATTTTGTGACGACCTCACTCAGCAGCAGCGCCCCCGCGGGCCAGCCGCGATTGAGCAGTTCGTGGCGCTTGCTCACTGCGTAATCGTTGCAATCGCCACGATCCGGATTGATCAACCAGGTTTCGACAACTGGGCCCAATTCCTGGTTCTCAGGAATGATGCTGCGATTAACGGTCTAATTAACCAGCTTAAGATCGGCCCAGCGTTTGTCAGTGAGGCGAACCGCCCCGCCGCGAAACAACGGCCTTCTGCGGCATTCATCCCCGTAGCGCAGGCAAAACATAGTGTAGGCCATCGGTGGCAGCGTGGGGGTCCCGAACTGGATGTGCTGGTTCACCGAGAGCGTTCTCGGGGGCATGTCCAACTGTCCCGCATTGCCGGGCTGAAACCCGATCACCACCTCCCCGAGTACCAGCGCGGCTCCGGCTAAAGCGGCTGAAAAGGGTGCATTTGGAGCTCCCCACGTACTAATAACTCCCCACGTACTGTCTGCCGTAGACGCGGGCGGAAGGCGAAGAGCATTAGTGCCGTCGCCGGCCTGACGTGCGTTGTTGCGCGGACATCACTATAGGCTGTTTGATCAACGGCTTCGACCGGAAATGGTTCCTAAGATCCGCCTCTAGCATTGGAAACCGAACGGAGTGCTGGAGACCAGCTTGGGATGTCGGCGCAGATGAGCTCCGATCCCAGCACCCCGGGTCTCGGCATCTGGTGAGTGCCGCAGTTGCTGCATTGCGCAGAACAAGGTGGCGCAAAAGCTGCTGGACCTACCAGCAGTTGCGCAAATGCGATCGCAACCCCTGAGAGATTGGCAAAGATCGTCAGCTGCATGCTACGCGTGGTTCGCAAGATTTTGCGCCGGCAGTAGCAGTGAGGCGGGTGCCAATACCCACAGGTTTGTCAGCAGCGCCACGGGGTGAGCTGATGCGCGGGCATTCACGATGATGAGCGTTCGAAATCCGGGCGTGCGACAACAGCCCCGCTCAAAGCCTGAGCGGTGCGTGGGCCACGAAGGGGGCCAGTTCCCATAAGTTCAGCGCAACCCAACGGCGTGATCTGCAAGTTACCCCACCAAGCTCGTTCATTGCCCACCGATGCAGCTCTGAGTGATGGGCACGGCAGAGCGGCACCGTGAACTCGTCGCCGACCTTGCGCCCGAGAGTGCTCGGCTGAGCGAATCTCAGATGATGAGCGTCGCTCGGGGGTTGCTGGCAGACGAGGCAGGGCTGTTCTCGGACACGACAGGTGGGCCTTGCTGCACTTACGGGGCGGCTCTTTTGGGATAGGCAAGCCCATCCCCCTTTAGGAGTAGCTGCGACGCCGCGTCAGTCGCTGCGGCCGCATCCGGGAGCAGCTCCATTGTCATTTCGAGCGTTGGTTCGAAGCAGCTGGCCGGCGAACGGGCAAGGTCTTCAAGCTTGTTCTGATAAGCGGGCTCGGCGAGCCGGGCATCCGGCTCCAGAAGGGTGTGCTTTGAGCTGGCCTTCGCCCAGGGGAGCAGAGCTTAAAGGGCTCAACAGTTGTTCGCGGAGCTCAGCGGACTTCGGTGGGTCTGCACCGGTGCACGGTTGAGAAGGCTTCCTTAGTCCGCTTTCGTCGTTGCGCGAGAGGTGATTGCGGCTCGCGGCGTCGAACATCCTCCGGCTGCTGTTCGTCGACGAGACCGAAGCCTCGACCATGATGGCGCGGCTCATGGCCGTTCAGCGTATGGCAGCGCTGTGCCTTCGTCGGCGCGCTCAGGGCGAGTGGCATGACGGCGCCGATGGTCCTCGACGGCCCCATGGGTGATCCGGCGTGCGAGGCTTACGTGACGCAGGCGCTTGCGCCGACCGTTGGGCCCGCCGACCTCGCGGCCAGCAGACAAGCGGGCCGGAGTCGGCAGCGCGATCGAGACGGCGGGCGCCGAGCTCCCTTATTTGGCGCTGTATTCGGCCGATCTCAATTTAATCGACACGGCCTTCGCCAAGCCCCAGGCCCGCCTTCGAAAGACCGCCGCTTGATCAATCAAGGATTTGGTCGACGCTATTGGCCCCGCTCTGCCGCCTTCAGCGCGCTAGAGCGTCTGAACTTCTTCGTCGCAGCCGGTTATGATCACACCTGATCAGAATCTGTTCGATAAACGCGCTGTTTCCATTTTAATTTGGGCTGGTCCGTCCGGGTCTCTCAATGGCAGCACTAATTTCTTCGTTCACGCTGCAAATTGTTCTCGATCTTGTGCCTTTTTAGCGACGTGGGTCAGCGACGGAGTGCGGTGCCGGGGTAGTCAAAAGAAGACAGTGCAGAATTCCCGATCGCAAATCGGATCGGCGAATTAAATGCCCTAGCGTTATTCGCGCGCCACTGTATTACCGCCCTCTTGCCTTTATCGCCGCTGGTTGCTGCAATTAAATGTGGATTGGGGAACAGTTTTGTAAGCCGTGCCTTGCCCGCTGCTTGGGCTTGATGGATTAATGCTCTTAGAATCGGGGATGGAGCTATGAACATCGATCATCTGAAGTTGCTATCGCTTGACGAGCTTTCGGAAATTCGCGACGAGGTGATCGCCAAACTTGGCGACGCGATGTTGGCGGAAAAAGCTAGATTGGAGGAACGGCTGCGCAGGATCGGAATGGCTCACGAAGTCACCCGGTTTGAACGTAAGCGCCGCCAATACCCGCCCGTTCGTCCGAAGTATCGGAATCCAAAGAATCCGACGGAGACCTGGTCGGGGCGGGGCAGGGTGCCGCGATGGCTCAAGCCGCAACTTCGAGGCGGCCGCAAGCTGGCTGATTTCCTTATTGCCAAAGCTCTTGATTAGACGCGGCCGATCAATTGATCACGCAGCCATCTGCACCCTGTCGGCCGAAGAAATATCATAAAGGTGCTTCGGGTTTGCGCGCTCGGTGCGCGCCGAGGAATGCCGCGGCCGCAGCGAGCTGATGCGGTTTGGAGGGGCCGTTTGCGGGACGCCCGAGGTCATCATCTGTTGAAGGCCAAGCCGCGCGGCCGCAGATCGTGAGCCGAGCTGCAAGCCCCCGCTCAGATGTCGGTCTCGCTGTCTCATTCGCGGGCGCACCGGCTTCTCTCCTGAGAGAGCAAACTCGGACGCTAGGCGTTGAACAATGAACGCTTTGCGACTTGCACGGCTGCGCGAAGGCGGCCTTCGCCTCGCGACCGCCAAAATAAATGCGTTCCATTGTCTTGCTTCTCGACCCACAGTCTGCCTCGCCTTGACGAGCGATGCGGGCGGCCTCAGCTCAGCCGGTTTATTTCGCGCGGAGCAGCGCTTACGATGAGATAGTGCACGATTTTGTCCTTCTTAAGAAACCCGAATTAAACGAGAAGTTGATGTCCGGGATACAGGAGCGCATGGCGCATGGCCGATTAAAATGCCCACGCTCAAAACAATTAAAAAAAGAGCAACCAGGTACTCACGGCCACCTTCCCCCTTGGAAGTGAACCTGGCTGTTTATGCGCAGTCAAAGCATCGCGCAGCGAACCGCGATTTCAGCGGCGGCTGAGGGTTCATTGCCCCGGGCGGTCTATCGTCGGAACGCCAGAAAAAGGAGTGTGCCGACGATGGCGGTCGCGAGAAGTGGAAACCAAATGTCCGGCACTTCAGGGACTCCGACTCACTGCGTCGGATTGAATGCGAGCCGGGCTCATAATTCTTCTGGTTTTCGCTATTCTCCACAGCTCAAAAGCAGTGGCTGCCACTCGCAACGGATAATTGCGGTATTATATTCGTGGTGGGCCGCCCTCGGTTCGAAGCTATTCGATCTCGCGCATTCGTTTAGCTAGCCGGCGCCGCGTGCAGATTCCATTCTGATCGGCAGTTCCAGCTTTAACGCAACTCGCGAGCATCAAGCTTAACGAGTGACAATCGTTGCCAAGTTGCCGAGACGGAATACCGTCGCGTCGATCGGGTATTTTCCCGAACCACCAGTCAGTGGGGTTGTCTGAAAACAGGCATCGATTTCCATGATTCGATATTCGTCGTATGGAAGTTCGAACTATCGTGCACCTGCCAAGCAGTGCCCCTATCGCGACCCGCTGGAAGCCGAGTACCTTCAGCTCATCGAGCTGCGAGAGCGGGTCAGAAAGGCCGAAGCTGCGGCCTCAAAACGGCTTACGGTCGCGACAAAGCAAAAGAACTCGCAGCAACGAAGATGAATCCGCTGGCAGTGATCTGTTCAGTGCCCCCGGCGGCGCTTGTGGCGCGGCGTTTTAACCACCGAAGTAAAGTTGTCTACAGTGGTCGAGATGGGCTTGGTGGGCAGGCTTGGCGAGATGCGTGCAGTCTGGACAATCCTTCGGATTTCCCGGCGATGCACTGCCATCGGTCTTTTTCAAAGTTCTCTCGCAGGCATTAGACCTTGCCGCCGAGCAGCCGATCGGAACGTTTGGGAGGGACACCAGTCTTTCGGACCAGGTGAGCGGGCCACGCGCCGCGCGAGCTGGCGATAAAGTGCTCGACGCCCAGGCGCAGGTCGAGCGACCGCTTCGCCCAAACGCGTTCCCGCCACGAAAGGAAGGTTTCTGGTCTGCGAGCGAAGCGGCGAGCAGACTTGTGACCGACATCTGGTGGGTGGCAGGGTGCCACGATGGCTCGAGCCGCAACTCGCGGGGGCCGGAAGCCGGATATCGCACGATGAATAAGCGGCTAACCAGCAGTTAAGAAAGAACGAATATCCTATTCCGCAGTTACCTGTGCGCCATCCCGGCAAGCAAGGTTATTGTTTCCGCCGAGGATGAGTTTTGAACCCAGGCCGGAACAACATGAAGGACCTCAGGCCACGATTGAATAAGCTCCGCGCTGACGCCAGAGACTTTGCCGTTATGAGTCAGCGGGCGACGGATGCCGAAAAGCGCGCGTTCTTTCAACGCTTGGCGGATGAACTCGCCTTCGAAGCTCTTGAGCTCGAGGTAATCGTAAAACAGCAAGGGCAGTTGGATTGCAGCGACCAGCACGAGGTCGTGGAATTTAAGCCGTCCTCTCAGAAGACGCGCGGCTGATGCGGAAAGAGGCTAAGCGCTCGGCTTTATTTTCCTTATTCCCCCGCGCGCATAACGATCCTCAAGCATAGTTCTGTAATATACGAGCGCAACTGCTGCGAAAGCTTGGGGTATGGAGGAAAGTACTTTGGTCGGGCTACGGGAATTTTGTCGACGAACTCGAGACACACTCACTCCCCAACGTCGGCAATCGTGGTCCACAGCTGAGGGTTGTTCGGCATTTGAATTCGTACCCAGCGATACGGCGCACGCGCCCACGGTTTGATTTGCGGCGTCAGATTATCCAGAATTAGAGTACCGCTTCGGGTACGCACGACGACAATAAGATGATGTTTTCCCAATTTTGTGACGACCTCACTCAGCAGCAGGGCGCCCGCAGGCCAGCCGCGATTGAGCAGCTCGTGGCGCTTGCTCACTGCGTAATCGTTGCAATCGCCACGATCCGGATTGATCAACCAGGTTTCGACAACTGGGCCCAATTCCTGGTTCTCAGGAATGATGCTGCGATTAACGGTCTAATTAACCAGCTTAAGATCGGCCCAGCGTTTGTCAGTGAGGCGAACCGCCCCGCCGCGAAACAACGGCCTTCTGCGGCATTCATCCCCGTAGCGCAGGCAAAACATAGTGTAGGCCATCGGTGGCAGCGTGGGGGTCCCGAACTGGATGTGCTGGTTCACCGAGAGCGTTCTCGGGGGCATGTCCAATTGTCCCGCATTGCCGGGCTGAAACCCGATCATCATCTCCCCGACTGCCAGCGCGGCTCCGGCTAAAGCGGCGGAAAAGGGTGCATTTGGAGCTCCCCACGTACTTATAATTTCCCACGTACTGTCTGCGCGGAAGGCGTAGAGTTTAGTGCCGTCGCCGGCGTTACGTGCGTTGTTGCGCGGACATCACTATAGGTTGTTCAACCAACGGCTTCAATCGGAAATGGTTCCTAAGATCCGCCTCGAACAGAGTGCTGGAGACCAGCTTGGGATGTCGGCGAGATGAGCTCCGATCCTAGCACCCCGCGTTCTGCAGGTTTGCTGCATTGCGCCAAAGCGGTCAGGCTTGAGAACAAGGTGGCGCAAAAATCGGTGGTGCTGGACCTACCAGCAGTTGGGCAGGTGCGATCGCAACCACTGAGAGATCGGCAAAGGTCGTCAGCTGCACGCTACGCATGGTTCGCAAGATATTTTGCGCCGGCAGGAGCAGTGAGGCGGGTGCTAATACCACAAGTTCTGTCAGCGGCGCCACGGGGTGAGCTGATCCGCCGCGAAGGGCATTCACAATGATGAGAGTTTGAAATCCGGGCGTGCGACAACAGCCCCGCTCAAAGCCTGAGCGGGGCGTGGACCACGAACGGGGCCAGTCGCCCACAAGTCCGGCGCAACCGGCAACGGCGTGATCTGCAAGTTAGCCCATAAGGTTCGCTCATTGCCGTACCGATACAGCTCTTGGTGATGGGCACGGCAGAGCGGCAACGTGAACTCGTGCTGACCTTGCGCCCGAGGGTGCTCGGCTAGCGAACCTCAGATGACGAGTGTCGCACGGGGTTTGCTGGCAAACGAGGCGGGTTCTCGGACCATCAACGGGTGGACCTTGTGGCACTTACGCGGCGGCTCTTTGGGATAGGCAAGCCCATCCCCCTCCAGGAGTAGCTGCGGCGCCCGTCAGTCGCGGCGACCGTACCCGGGAGCAGCTCCATTGTTATTTCGAGCGTTGGTTCGATGCCGCTGGCCGGCGAACGGGCAAAGCCTTCAAGCTTGTTCTGATAGGCGGGCTCGGCGAGCCGGGCGTCCGACTCCAGAAGGGTGTTCTTTGAGCGGTAGGCTGGCCTTCGCCCACGCGAGCAGGTTTACGCGAGCAGTGAACCCGGCCCGATGGCGGGTCATCTAGACCACCTGCTGCCCAAGCCGTCCAAGCTGGCGCGCGGTCACCATGCTGCCATGTCCTTCAATATCGCCTGGTTCACCGCCCTATTGCGCGAGCGGGAGGCCGCAGCCGGGGTTGCTTTGGAACTCTGCATCCTGACAGCCGCCCGGTGAGGGGAAATCCTTGGCGCCCGTGGGCCGAGATCGATTTGGACGAGAAGATCTGGACGGTACCTGCAATACGCGCGAAAACGGGTCGCGAACATCGTGTGCCGCTGTCCGGTCGCGCCGTGGCGATCCTCAGGCAGCTCAACGAGGTGAGTTCATATCTCCCAATCAGGCTCCCGGGAAGCCGCTGTCCAACATGGCGATAGAAATGAGTTTGCGCCGGATGAAGATCGACGACGCGACGGTTTCGGCAACTGGCCCGTCAACGGCGGGAAGGCAGCCTTGATCGCCTCCATAGCCGAGGTTAACGCTGCGCCAAGCTTCGCCGTCCGTCGGAGTTTTGAGGTTGACGTCGAACCGTGCGCTCGCTGGCAGGTCCAACGCTCGACGGCGCTTGAAATCAGCTTCGTCGACGCGCGATCACCCTTTTTGATTTTGGGGGCGCGCGATTTCGGTGATCTTTAAGACCTCGGATAACAGCTTCTCGTGGACCTCAGCGCAGCCTTTATATTCCGCTAGATTCGGGTGGTGTGGGCTTTGTCGAGAACCCGCCATGTTCGGGCGGCATCTTCAATGTATGTTCCACGGCTTGAACACGGTACGAGGCGATTGCACGCTCGAAGTATCCGTCTGCTGCACGGAGAGGTAGTTTGAGCGAAACCTGCCTCGTCAGCGTGGTCATTCCCGCATACAACGCTTCCGCGACGATTGACGAAACGCTCCGGAGCGTCCGGTCGCAGTCACACGAGCTACTGGAGATCCATGTCGTGGATGATGGCTCGACCGACAACACCGTCATGGTCGCGCAAAAACATGCCGATCAGGATCCCCGGATCAGGATCATCAGGCAGGACCATGCGGGGGTCGCGGCGGCCCGCAATCGCGGGTGGCAAAGCGCTCGCGCCGATTTCATCGGATTCGTCGATGCCGATGATCTTTGGGCGCCCACCAAGGTCGAACGCGAGCTTCAGGCCCTTATTTCGGCAGGAGAAAAGACCGGCCTTGCCTACAGCTGGCACGTGCGCATCGACGCCAAGAGCCGGGAGCTCGTTAAGGCGGCTCCGGTCTATTGCGCAGGCGATGTCCTGGACGACATCCTCACATGGAATTTTGTAGGTAACGGCAGCGGGATCCTCGTCCGCCGGGAAGCACTGCATGCCGTCAATGGCTTCGACAGCAAGCTCCACGCGGCGGGCGCGCAGGGCTGCGAGGATCTGCTTTTCTATTGCCGCGTGGCTGAAAGATATCACTTCGCTGTCGTTCCCGAACATCTGGTTGGCTACCGCCTTTTGCCGGAAAATATGTCGAGCAACCTGCCGAGTATGCTACGGTCCTATATGCTGGTCGCAGACGAGATGGCCGTTTCCCATCCCGACCGGGCGCACAGGTTGAGGCTTGGAGTTCAAATCTATAGCGTCGCGTTGCTGCGGGTGGCCCTGGCCAGCCGCAAATTTGGCTATTTTGCAACTTGCCTGGCGCTCGTAGTTCGTCGGCATCCGTTGCTGGCGGTTAAAGCGTTGACGTTTCAGCTGCCACGCGACGTTCTGAGCTGGTTGCGCTCGGGGCTCCAAGCACGGCTGGGACCGCGGCAGCGCGGATTTCCGGAGCTGAGTTCGTGTTTTCGGATCGGCGAACCGGGCGCGAAGCAAAAGACGACGGCTGGTGCGGTGTCGGCGGAGCAGCGCGCCGCAACCCGAGGTACAAACACAGCCGCACCAAACAGCGCTGCCGGTGCTGGCGCCGTAAGCGTCGTCGGGGTTGGCCACTCGGCGAACGGTTTGCCAATCGGCGCGCCGGATCCGGCCCGGGCTCGCCCGAACAGCCGATAGGCTCGAGCCGTTAGGCCTGTTGCCTGCGCCTACCACTTACAAGCCACGTCGGGCAGGCTTTCCGCTCCCCCCGGTCGCTAAACTCCTCTGCTCGAATTTTTGAACTCTGACTCACGCCCTATCAGATCGCAGACAAACCAGTAGCGACCAATGGGAAGAACGGCGCGTCGCTTTTCGGCAGCGCCGTCGAGCGAGCTGCGGCGCCGTGGAAGCGAGCTGCGGCGCCGCGGACGAGCTGTTCACGGCTCCGGGCGCTCGGAAGCGGCCTCACTCAGAACCGCAGCTGTGGCTGGGCCGTGGATGGGGCCAGCCGCCCACAAGTCCAGCGCCACCTGCAACGGCGTGATCTGCAGGTTCGTCCACCATGCTCGTTCATTGCCGTACCTATGCAGCTCTTGATGGTGGGCGCGGCACAGTGGCACCGTGAACTCGTCGCTGACCTTCCGCCCAAGGCTGCTTGGTTGTGCGAATTTCAGGTGATGCGCATCGCATGGAGTTTGCTGGCAAACGAGGCAGGGCTGTTCTCGGACAAACACCAAATGGGCCTTGCTGCGCTTGCGTGGAGGCTCCTTCGGATGGGCGAGCCCAACCTCCTGGAGTGATGGGTGCGGCGTCAAGTGGGTTCCTGCGACGGCATCCGGGAGCAGCTCCGATGATATTTCGGGCGTTGGTTCGACGCCGCTGGCCGGCGAACGGGCAACGTCTTCAAGCTTGTTCTGATAAGCGGACTCGACGAGCCGGGCATCCGACTCCAGAAGGGTGTTCTTGAGCGGGAGGCTGGCCTTCGCCCAGGCGAGCAAGCCTTCGCTGGCCAGCAGAGCTTCAAGTTGGCTCAACAGTTGCTCGCGGAGCTCAGCCGACCGCGGTGGATCTAGCACCGGCGCGCGGTTGAGAAGGCCCTGAGTCCGCTTCGTTTTTGCGCCGAGAGGGGCTTGCGGCTCCGCCCCGCGCGGTCCGGCCAGCGCGTCGGGAGCATCCAGATCGTCCTCCCCGGCAATTCCGACCAGAGCGAATAGGGCATAGCGCCTTGCATAGGTGAGCGCGGCCCCCATCCGGTGCGGTGCCTCGACGTCCTTGGCGGCGCAGACCGGCCACTCCGAGGCGATCCACTCCCCGGAGGAATGGGCAAGCAGCGTCGTGAGATGGATTTTGGCCGTGGCGGCCTCGATCCGGGTGGTCTGGATGGTGGCGATCTCCTGCTGGCTTAAAGTCTTGCGGACGATCTCTAGCCCGGAGGCAAGGGACGCGTAACGAAAGGTGCGATCGTCCTCGCGCGGAAACGGCGAGCGCATCACCGCGGTCAGTGTCTTCTCTGGGTTCGTCAACTCGGCTTGGGCCCGGGCGAGGGCTGCAGCGATGGCGCCGATCCGCTCACTGGATTGGTGCATGTTCGGCCTCCGTAGGCTGCGCCTCGAAGCTGATCGCGCCCAACTTGGAGCGTTTGGCCTTGATGCCGTGGCCGGTTGCCTCCTTGGCATCCTCCGGCACCAGCTTCTTCAGGTCGGCCTTAGCGGTCTCATGCTCGCCGTGCGCCTCGCGCGTCCGAAGATAGGTGGCAGCTAGTTCGGCCCAGTGATTGGAAGAAGACATGTCCACGACCTTGACGGCGTCAAGCCGTGGACGTGGCGTTTCGATGTTGAACAGAACCGGCGGCTCGCCGCTTTGAACGCAACGCCAGAACTTCTTCTCGGCCGTGAGCAGCAGGTGCTGATAGAGCGGATCGGCTTGGACTTTGATCTCGACCCACTTGCCACCGCCCGTGATGATTGAGAGCACGGCCGAGCGGGAGGCGATCACCCACATGTTGTGCTGAAGCTGGGCCATGTGCTTGTCGGCGGCCGCTTCCTCGGAAAAATTCCAAGGCAGCATGAACTTGGCTTCGAACACGGCTCCAGTTTGCGCGACGCGGCCATCCAATGTCGCGCCCATCCATCTGTGGATCGGGTGTCGGACCCTTCGCTGAACGTCTTCGACCGTGTGGCCGCTATTTCGCTCGTACCAGGCTCGGTTGAGGTCCTCGGTGATGCTGCCAAGTTGGACAATCAGTTCTTGGCTCAGGTCCTCGGTCTCGAGCTCGCCCCGCTTCTCACGCCAAAGTCTGGCGAGCTTGTCTTCATCCTCTCCCATAATGATCCTGGCGTCGGACCCCCCGATAAATGTGCGCCTGTCGAGTATTCTGTTGGCAATTACGTGCATCGCTGTAATCCTGGGTCAGGTGATTCAAGAAGGATGAATTGATACTAAAAGTATCTATTCCGCTGGCAAGGATGTCAATACTAAAAGTATCAATTAGGCAAATAAAGGCAGCGCGGGCTCTACTTGGCTGGTCGCAAGATGATCTAGCGGCAACGGCCGGGGTCTCGATTCCAACCATCAAGCGCCTGGAAGCTTCAGACGACGTCCTTGGGGGGCGCGCCGAGACGGCTTCTAAAATCTTGAGCGCTCTTTCCTCTGCGGGGATCGAGTTCATCGAGGAGAATGCAGGTGGACCGGGCGTTCGACTGAGGAAACCCACGCAATGACGGGTAGCCGTCGCGTCGTCTGAGTCCATTCATTGCAGTGTCCTCCGAACCCGATCGATGATGAGATCGCTCATAATAAACGGCGCAACCACCTAACAGGCTCCTCGGTAAGTGCCGATGAAGGTTCGACTGCTCCAGTGCTCGCGGCCCCAAGCGAGGCCTTGGGTGAGCGCGTCAACCTGATCGTCATGGCGACCGGGGAATGCGAGCAGCTCGGCTACGAATTGTTCCAGCCATCCGGCGCGTCGGGGAAGACGGACCGAACCTCCAGCGAACAAGTCGGTCTGCGCAATCAATCGCGCGCGCTTATCAGTGCCCGGCTTGTAAGACGTCACGTTGACGGATTGCTCTCGCAGACTCTGAATGAGGCCCAGACTGATCGGAGAATCCTCGATCAGAAGCGTTGATGATCTGTACCTTCTTTTGACCTCCATGACCTTTCTCTTCAAGGTTTCGAAGGGAAATCGGCCGCGCACCACCTCGAGAACGAACACGATTTCCTTGCGAACCAGAAGAATGACGTAGGCGGAATAATCGCCAGATTGGGTTTCACTCAAAGCGATGTCCCAGCTCATAACGATGCGATCGCCAGGCTCAGATGAGATCTGATCGTAGGTAACGAGCCATTTCTTCTTGATGATCGTGCCGCCAGGCGGGGTCGGATTCTGCTGGTATTGTGCCGAAAAAGCGATTGGCCCCATCTCACGCTTCAGTTCGCGCAGCACTTCCACCGACTCATGCGTAGGGTGGAGGAGCTCACCCTGCTGTCGCCTGTAGGTGCGGCAACGACCGAGGTCATAGGTTTGCGAGTGTTGCGCAATTGCAGGAAGATTGAGGACGTCAAAGCCACCTTGCTCCTGCAGGTACCCGACGAGGTCATCCTGATGGACCCGTTGCATGACCACCACGATACGCGTCGCTGTCTTGTCGTCGCCACGCGAAAGTAGGGTGGAGCGATACCACTCAAGGACCCGCGCCCGCACCGTCTCCGACATGGCGTCGCCAAGCTTCAAGGGATCGTCAATGACAATCAGGTTGCCCCCGAGCCCAGTGAGCGTCCCCTCGATCGAGGTCGCGATGCGTTTGCCACGCTTGGTGGTGACGATCTCGCGGTCGGTCTCCCGATCAATGCGCATGCCGGGAAAGCTAGCCAGATAGAGCGGATCATTCACCAGGCGCCGGAAGTCGCTGGCATGGGTGCGCGCAAGAAGATCGGAATAGGAGACCACGACCACGCGTTCCCAGGGAGAATGTCCGAGAAACCATGCCGGCAACGCAACCGATGCACACAGTGACTTGAGCGAACGTGGCGGCAGGGTGATGATCAAACGTCGGATGGGACCTGCAGCGACCTGGGACAGCTTGTATGTGATGGCCTCGTGATGCCAGTTCGGTTTGAACTCGACTTCTGGCCGCACCACACCGAAGGCAAATTGCGTGAATGCGGTCAGGTCATGGGCGAGCACTGCGCGCAGAGCGACATCCGCATTTGGCTCGATGTGTGTCGGCATGGTCATGTGTTCATGTTTTATCGGCTTCGTCTGGCGCATCGTCATCCAGCAGGTCGGGAGGAGCGAGAACAGGAGACGGTGCGGAGGAGCCCGAGGGCTGTGTTTGCCGTGCGACATACGCATCAAGGATGGCTTGGCGGTCCCCCGTGAGAACTTCACCGAGCACTTTTGTCTTCGTTAAGAACTCGGAGCCCACGCGTTCGGCGATCCAGAAGGCGTCGTGACGCGCATGCCGGTCGCCCTTGGCAAACTGAACGGCGAGCTGCTGCATGCCCGCGTCCCACATCGTAATAACGCGTTCTCGTTCGCCCTGCGCCAGCTTCACTTTTTGGCTGAACGCGCGTTCAAAAAGCTCTTTGAGATCAGGGACGAGTGATGGCGCCTTCCGCTTGGCGCCCCCGGGGTTGCCGCTCTGTCCAGGCTTGAATTGATGCTCTTTCGGCGGGCAACCCGGGCCGATCTTATAGAGCTGCTCCGCAGAAGTGTTGGACGAAGCGGCATGTTTGGCGGATTTTCCGCCTGAGCCACGCATTGGCGGCGGTGAGTTACCTGCCATTGCAATCCTCGCGGGGTGATCGTCGTTGATCGACGGGGTCGAGGCTTGCGTGGTCGTCGAGGCGGAGTGCTTCGACGTCATCGAAGGTCATGCCTCCGTTATCCAGTTCTGCGGCTTTGCCACTGTAACGATGAAATCGACGGAGGATCAGGTCGCAGCAAGCGGGATCGACCTCGAGCAGATAGGCCTGCCGCCCTGTCTTCTCGGCGGCAATCAGCGTACTGCCGGCACCCGCAAACGCATCAAGCACGATCGCGCCGCGACTGCTCACGTCCCGGATAGCATCAGCGATGAGCGCAACGGGCCGACAGGTGAGATGCGTCGGCAACGTTTCCGCGCGGCTCGGGTGAAAGGAGGCGCCGTCGGCATATTTCCAGAGGTTGCTGCGATTACGACCATGCTGGACGGGTGTAGAGGAACTGAGAGCGGCACCGTCGCCGCGCCGGAGAACGGCGATCAACTCATGCTGTTCTCGATAGAGACCACCCACCCTGGCTTCGCGCTTTACCCACACCACCGTGGCTTCGAGCGACAGTTGTTCCGCTCGCGCCGCAGCAAACAGCGCGTAGTTCAGCCCGCTCGAAAACGCGAACATGAACGCACCGGGCTGGGAGCTCGCCTTTGCGAGCCGCAAAGAGGACGACACGAACTCAATGACATCCAGCTCCGACCTCGCACCGTGCGCCGATACGAAGGCGGGATCGAGGCGCCTGCCGCGGCCGGAGAACTGTTCGCCTGCAAAATTTCTGAGCGGGTCAAGAAAAACCACCTCGGCCAGCTGGCCGCGCATGAGACGTCGGACGTCGGTGGCGCTGGTGGGATCGCCGCACAGGAGGTAATGACGACCTAGCTTCCAGAGGTCGCCCCGGTGCGACACTACAGGCTTTTCCGGTGTGGGCAATTCGTCGTCGGGACCGACGGTGTGGCCGTTCAGCTCTGCAGGTTGGTCGAGGCGGATGTCTATGTCGCCTAGCGAGAATCCTGCCACTTCAATTTCATGAAATCCGAGATGCGTTAGCTGCTCAAGCTGGATCGCGAGTCGTTTCCGGTCGTACCGGCCCAACTCCGCCAATTGGTTGTCCGCCAGGCTGTAAGCGAGACGTTCCGCTTCGGTGAGGCCGGATAACCGTACCGCAGGGATTAGCTTCAGCCCGAGATATTTCGCGGCCTCGACTCGGCCATGACCCGCGATGATGTCCATACCCGATATCAGGATCGGGTTGGCGAAGCCGAACCGTTTGATTGATTTCGCAATCTTTTCAATCTGCCGTCGGCGATGAATTTTAGCGTTGCTGGGGTTCGGGCGCAGGGCCTGGACGAGCACATAATCGATCGTTAGTCGGTCCGATCCGGCTTTTGACATAGGGCACTCCGTGGATAGCGACGCGGAAACATGCCTGCGCTGGATCTGAAAGGAAGAACGAAACGCGAGAGGATCTGTAGTGAGTTTTGTCCCGCCGGCGGCCCTGGCGGCTAACGGCGGTCGCCGCTGTGCTGAATAATGCTGGCAATCTTCGCAGCACGCGCGCTGAAGTTGATAACTCCACCCTCGCGATACTGTTGACATTGATCCCGGGCTCGGGACGTTTTGCCGGCTCTAGGGTAACGCCGATTTTCCTGCAGATCGGTTGCGCAGAAAGGCGAACCGATTGGAAATAAGTTCAAGGTTATTTCGACGAACTTTCGCGCTGCGAGGTTGCGCGTTGGCTTTCGATCGGCAGGCGACGCAGCGCCGCTTTGATTTGCCTGTCAATGCCGTGGCTCTTGCGCTCAACGGACAGCCCTGTTGCCTGTTCGTAAAAAAGGCTGGCAAAGTCTACGAAGTTGTTTTTCCCGTCGCTGCTCGGTTTATAGGGTGAAAATCTTGCCCAAAATGCCAGCGCCAAATTCACGATGTGCTGTTTGCGGTAATCGCGGGGTCGACCAGTTTGGGTCATACGGGCTTTGCACGCCGCGTGGCGAATGTTCTCCAGGGTTGATATCACAGCGGGTGTCTCTAAGTTGGGTCCGCGAAGAGGCCCGAACGCTTCGCATCGCCAGAAAGCTCCATGTGAGTGTCCGTGACGCCTCAAGTCGTCAAGGGCCGCGATTAATTGGTCGGTGGCGCGCGCAATCGCATTGAGCGGCGCATTGTGTTTGGCGGGCGTTGGTCGCGGTTCGTGGGCAGCAAGGGCGCGAGACGCTGCCAACGCACTCTCGATCCAACCACGCGCCTTGGAATCCGTGGTCGGGACGCCGGCCAATTTCAACCATCCGCTAATCGTCTCATTATCCGATCGCTTGGCAAGCATGTGTCACCTCTTGATCGACGGCGTTCTCTGGCAGATTAGAGTTCCGGTGCCCACGGGATTGTCAGATGTGCTTCACCGTCCCTGTTGCTTGAACAGTGCTTCCCTGCTCGCCCAATCAGGGGGAATACCGGCTAATCCTTTGTAATCAAACAAGATTTCAATCCGACGAAACCGTGGCGTCCCTGCATTTTGGAACAAATCACCCTGCATTCCCCTAGATTTGCAAGCGGTCGAACTCTATTTGAATATCGCAGATGAGCGAAGACACCCACGTTCTCCAAAGCGGATCCCTTTCGGCGACCATCAAGGCGCAAGGCGCCGAGATGTGTTCGCTGGCGAGCGATGCCGGCGTCGAGTTCGTCTGGCAGGCGGAGGCGGCTTGGCGGCGCCATGCGCCGCTGCTGTTTCCGATCGTCGGGCGTCTCGCCAATGACGAATTGCGGCACCGGGGCAGGACCTACCGGATGACCCAGCACGGCTTCGCGCGTGACAGCCGCTTTGCGTGGGCGGAACGTGGCGAAAGTCGCTGTGTCCTGGTGCTCGAAGACAGCGAGACGACGCGCGCGCTCTACCCCTTCGCGTTCCGCCTGACGGCAACCTATGCGCTCGACGAATCCGGTCTCGATCTTTCACTCGTGGTCGCGAACACCGGCAAGGAGATATTGCCGGCCTCGCTCGGCGGCCATCCCGCTTTCAACTGGCCGCTCCAACCGGGACTGGCGAAGGAGAGTTACGCGCTGAGCTTCGCGAACGCAGAGCCATCTCCCGTCCGCCGTCTCGACGGCGGCTTGCTGCGTCCGGCAACGGAGCCGAGCCCGATCAAAGGCTCCGTGTTGCCCTTGTCCGAATCCCTGTTCGTCGACGACGCAATCATCTTCGATCGGATCGCGAGCAATTCTGTCCGTTATGCCGCGGAGCAGGGCGCGTCCGCCGGGCCGTGGTTGGAAATGTCATGGCGAGGCTTTCGCGAGCTTGGCGTCTGGTCGAAACCGTCGGGCGCGCCGTTCCTCTGCCTTGAGCCCTGGCGCGGCTATGCCAGTCCGGCCGGATTCGACGGCGAGTTCACCGACAAGCCGGGGCTGATGCACATCGCGCCCGGAACGGAACAGCAGTTGTCGTTTCGGGTCGAGGTTGGATCCGCCTGAGGCCGGACGGCCTTCGCGCATCTCGAGTTCTCAGACCTCGATCCGTGTGAGGTCCGCGCCGAGCACGACTGGACCTGCGTAGTCCCGCCTGACGTCCGCAAGCAGCGCGTTCAGCATGGAATCGTCGGTGCGAGGCCGGTGATGGGTCAGCGCGAGCTTCTTGACGCCGGCCTTGGCCGCGACCTTCCCGACTGTATCGCCGCAGGCGATCGTGAATTTCGCAAGCCGGCGCAGGTGCTCGTTGTCGATCTCCGGCGTGGCGAGGAAGCAGCACTGGACCAGCAGGTCGGCCCCCTGAGCCAACCGCTCGAGACCGGGGCAGGGCACCGTGTCGCCGGAAATTGCGATGACCTTGCCCTCGGCCTCGAAGCGATAGCCGAGACACATCCAGCGTGCGAGGAAGGCCGGCGACATGTCGAGGCCGTCGCCATGCGAGACCAGTTCGGCGCTGATCTTCCAGCGCCCGGTGTCGAGAACGGGGCCCGGTATAATGTCGGTCGCGACGACAGGTTTCCACCCGCCAAAGCTCGGCTCGCCCTGATCGCGCCAGGCGATGTCCTTGTCGTAGACCTGCGTGACGAGCGTATTGACGAGCCGTTCGGTATCCGGCGGTCCATAGATGCGCAGATCGTCCTTGCGCCCGTGCAACCATGAATTGAGCATCACATCGTAGAGGTCGCCGATGTGGTCGAAATGGTGATGGGTGAGAAAGACCGTGTTGATCGAGCCGAACGGCACGCCCGCCTTGCTGAGCTGCACCATGACGCCGCGGCCTGCGTCGATCAGGACATTTTCCTCGCCGAGCCTGATCAGCGTGGTCGTCGCCATGCGGCGCGGGTCCGGGCGCGGGCCCCCGGTGCCGAGCAGGATGACTTCCATGGCGCCACCTCCTGGGTCAGGCTTTTCGGGCGCCACAGTAGATTTGAAGCTCTTGGCGTGGCAAGCGGCCGCGGGATGGGCTTCAGCCCGCACAACAGCCGCTTGTGCGGGGCTCCCGAACATGATGCGTGGGATGAGAAGTGTGGGCCAATTCATACTTAATCCAGTTGGTTCGTGACCAATGTTGTTTGGGCGCGATAACGCGCCTAGTATTGCAGCAGGCAATTCGAGGGGGCTCGAACAGTCGTGAATGTACGTTCACAGGACGGCGCGCTCGGCGACCTGAGCTTCCAGGCCGGCCCGCAAGCACACAGGACATCCAACATCGTGGCTGATTCCGCAGTTCAGGAATTGCGTGTCGCCGGCCGCGAGCGGCTGATCGTCGTCGAGGACGATCCGGTGACGCGGACGATGCTGGTCGGCTATTTCAGCGAAAACAATTTCGACGTGGTCGGCGCCGGCTCCTGCGCCGAATGCCGCCAGGCGCTGCGGACGCGGACCGATCTCGTCTTTCTCGACGTGCAGCTGCCCGACGGTGACGGCTTCGATCTCGCCAAGGAGATCCAGGCGACCAGCAACGCGGGCATCATCTTCGTCACCCGCCGCGACACCGACGTCGATCGCATCCTCGGCCTCGAGATCGCGGGCGACCACTACGTCACCAAGCCGATCAATTTGCGCGACCTGCTCGCGCGCGCGCGAAGCGTGCTGCGGCGGCGCTCGATCGACCGCAAGGCGGCGCGCAACCATAATTCGATCGCCTTCGGCGACTGGATCATCGACCTGACGCGGCGCGAGCTGCTCGGCAGCGACGGCAAGCCGGTGGCGCTGACACGCGCCGAATTCGACCTGCTCGCGGCGCTCGTCGGTGCCGACGGCAGACCGCTCAGCCGCGACTATCTGATCGAGGTGGTCAGCAATCGCCAGGCCGAGGTCGATATCCGCACTGTCGATGCCTTGGTGGCGAGGCTGCGCCGCAAGCTGGTCGGCAGCGGCACGCCCGTCATCACCACAGTCACCGGCGTCGGCTACAAGCTCGCGCTGAGCGAGCGGCTCTAGACTCGGGCGCAGCACGAAATGGTGCCGGCTGCGCCGTCGGGTTCAGCCACTGAAACCGACCAGGAACCGAATCGCGAGAAAGGCCGACAAGGCCACTGCGCCGGTCGCGACGATTGCAAACAAAACTCTCAAACTATTGTGCATGATCTCTATTCAGGTTCGGTTTCAAAGTTCGGTTTCAAAAATGTCGTTCGTCCAACCGCTGGTCGTCTCAAGGCAGCAATTCTAATTCGATTGGCGTGATGCGACCCGTTTCCACTTGGCTTCGACGCGCGCCTTGATGAGGCGCACCCGGGCTTCCTGTGCTGCCCAATAGGCCCTGCTCGCGACCGCCGTGCCTTGACGGTAACGCGCGTAAACGTCCTTCGGCTGTGCCGTTCCCTTTTGATTGTGCGCCGACCTCTGATTGTGCGCTGACTTCGAGACGGTGGGTGTCGGTGCTGGCGCCGGTGCCACATCTGGGACGGCCGCAGCCTGGTTTCCCACATTCGTCGAGTTCATCGAGGCAAGACGATTGCGGGCGCGATTACAATAAACCTGGGAGCGCGGGGTCATGGACTCCTCGTCATGACCGGCTCGATATTTCATCAGGGCTCGGCAAAGGTCCCCGCCTGCCAGGCGCCATGCGCGGCTCAGATAGAGAACGCCGTAGTGAATGTTGATGTCGGGCTCTGCGAGCTCTGCGTTATGTCCCCGGAATCCGAGCATCGCTGCCGTTTCGGCCCGAACCTGCATGAGGCCGATCTCGCCGACGGCGCCAATGGTGGCCGGATTGTATCCGCTTTCAACGAAGACGACGGCCTCCGCGATGTCCGCGGGCAGATCGGTCTTGGCCGTTTCTCTTTCGATGATTTTTCGGATTGCCGCCCGCGAGGCCGGCGTCTCTCCAGCGCCGAGATCTGCATCGCGAGCGCCCGCCGCCAACGCCGGTTCCACGTCGTTCTGGGCGTGCACGGAGGTGGATGCCAACCAAAGCACAGCGATCGCAACGTGTGTCCACGCTGCGCGGGCATTGATGTGTGTTCGATCCCGCAGCATGGACACGTATTATATCTTTCGAGTTAACAACCGATTTTCTGACGGCCCGGGGGGCGGCCCGGCTCGGACGGCGCGAGCGGCCGGCGGCGCAATGAAGCTATCGCGACCGCGAGCTCTGGTCGGTTGATATGCTTGGCGCAGCCCCGGTCAATTTGTCGTCGACCGCATAGAGCGTGCAGGTGGGCGACCATTTTGTGCAGGCGCCAAGTGAATCGCGTTGGGCGTCGTCGGCCGTTGCGCGCCCCGAACGCCAGCCGTAACCGCCGTTCGGCGACACCGCAAAAGCCTTGTGCGGCATCGTGCTGGTAAGATAGCGCGCGAACTCGGCGCGCGCGGCCTCGCTGAGCTGGCCCGGCGGCGGGAGCGGATCGGGCGGGCTCAGGATGTCGTGGCCGAGACCTCGCTCGCGCAGGAAGGCGTCGAGATACGGCGTCCATTGCGGACGGCTCACGACCGAATAGAGATAGTGGCCATCGTCGCCAAAGGGCGGCGCTGCGATGAATTTCGCGTTGCCGCCATTGGCGCGAAATCCGTCATGGAGGCGGCGCGCGAGTTCGGGACCGAAGTAGGAATCGTTGCTGGCATAGACCCACAGCATCGGCGCGCGCGAAGTTTTGCCGAACGTGGCGAAGGCCTGCACCAGCCCAATCGGATTGCAGACGTCGTCGTCGTCGCGCGAGCCGCGCCCGCCGGCAAAGCTGATTGCGGCGACGAGAACCCGCTGGTGCCTGCGCGGTCAACGCGACGGTGGCGAACCCACCGGCGGAATGGCCGACAGCGATCATGCCTGATGTGGTGACGTCGGCCCTGCGCGCCATCGCCTCGATCGCCGCGCGTAAATCAGCCACCGCGACCGCCGCGGCCGGCAGATAAGCGGCATTGACGCAGCCCCCGACGCTGTCGACGCGCCCACCGGGCGAGGTGCCGTAGCCGCGCCGCATCACGATCAGCGCGGCAAAGCCGCGCCGGGCATATTCGAGAGCGATGCCGTAATATTTGTGCGCGGACATCGTCGCCCGATCGTCGAAACTGCGCGGCGAGCCGTGGCTGAGCAGTGCGAGCGGATAGCGCTTGGTCCCGGCCGGCCGAACCAGGAACGCCTCCAGCCCCTGCGGTCCGGCCTCGGCCATCGGGATACGCAAATCCTCGGTGTAGAACTCCGCGGCCATCGCATCGGGCGCGATGCCAGCGGTCGCAAGCCCGGCCATCAGAACAACCAAAAGCCTCTGAAACAGCGTCATGCCCCGACTCGAATAGCCCCGATCGAAAGACCATAGCATGATCTCAGGAACGGCCGCCCCCTCGCGCGTGTTGTGCTCTTGGCGGGGGCTTGGCCGATGCTATGGTATCGCGCAATTCTACGATAGGACGAGGTATACCCAGTGGCTGATGTTCATCCCGCGGCGGGCAAGCAGGCTTCGCCGGACGTGCTCACCAACGTTCCGCGGCTGGTGACAGCCTATTTCGCCGGCAAGCCTGATGTCGCCGATCCCGCGCAGCGGGTGGCGTTCGGCACCTCCGGCCATCGCGGCACCTCGTTCAAGACCAGCTTCAACGAAGGCCATATCCTCGCGACTACGCAGGCAATTTGCGATTACCGACGTGAAAAGGGGCTGACCGGCCCGCTCTTTATCGGCATCGACACCCATGCGCTGGCCGAGCCGGCGCTGGTCAGCGCCGTCGAGGTGTTCGCGGCCAACGGCGTCGACGTCATGATCGACAAGGACGGCGGCTACACGCCGACGCCGGTGATCTCCCACGCGATCCTGACCTATAACAAGGGCCGCAGCTCGGGCCTCGCGGATGGAGTCGTCGTCACGCCGTCGCACAATCCGCCCGAGGACGGCGGCTACAAATACAATCCGCCGCATGGCGGACCGGCCGACACCGACGCGACCTCCGTGGTCGAGAAGCGCGCCAATGCCTATCTTGCCGACGGCCTGAAGGGCGTGAACCGCATCGACTACGCCAGGGCGCGCAAATCCGCGAACGTCCACGGCTATGACTACGTCACACCCTACGTCGCCGATCTCGGCAACGTGGTCGATCTCGACCTGGTCAAATCCGCCGGCGTCAATATCGGCATCGATCCGCTCGGCGGCGCCGCCGTGCATTACTGGCATCCGATCATCGAGCGCTACGGCCTGAAGGCCACGGTCGTGAACGAGGCGATCGACCCGACGTTCCGCTTCATGACGGTGGACTGGGACGGCAAGATCCGCATGGACTGCTCCTCGCCTTACGCGATGGCGAGCCTGATCGCGATGCGAGACCGCTTCGACGTCGCCTTCGCCAACGACACCGACGCGGACCGCCATGGCATCGTGACGCGCACCGGCGGCCTGATGAATCCGAACCATTATCTTGCGACCGCGATCTCCTATCTGTTCGCGCACCGCCCGAACTGGGGCAAGGACGCCGCGATCGGCAAGACCGTGGTGTCGAGCTCGATCATCGACCGCGTCGCGAAAAAACTCGGCCGCAAGCTGGTCGAGACGCCGGTCGGCTTCAAATGGTTCGTCGATGGCCTCCTCACGGGCGGCTTCGGCTTCGGCGGCGAGGAGAGTGCAGGCGCCTCGTTCCTCCGCCGCGACGGCACGGTGTGGACGACCGACAAGGACGGCATCATCCTCGGCCTGCTCGCGGCCGAGATCATGGCCAAGACCGGCCGCGATCCGAGCCAGCTCTTCAACGACCTCACCGCCGAGTTCGGCGTGCCCCATTACGCGCGCATCGACGTTGCCGCGACCCCGCCGCAGAAAAACATCCTGAAGTCCGTCACGCCCGAGCAGCTTGGCCTGAAGGATCTCGCCGGCGATCCCGTCCGCGCCACGCTGAGCAAGGCGCCCGGCAACGGCCAGCCGTTCGGTGGCATCAAGGTCGAAACCGATTTCGGCTGGTTCGCCGCCAGGCCGTCGGGCACCGAGGACGTCTACAAGATCTACGCGGAGAGTTTTCGCAGCCCCGAGCACCTGAAGGCGATTCAGCAGGAGGCTCAGGCAGGATTGGCGAAGGTATTCGGGGCGTAGTCGTCGAGCCAAGCGCCGCTGCCACTGCTCCTCCAAGGGAGGACTCGCCGCATCAACAGGTGTCATCACCCGCGAGAGCGGGTGATCCAGTACGCCGTGGCGCCAGTTGAGTGAACCAATGACCGGCGCGGCGTACTGGATTCCGCCTTCGCGGGGAATGACGGCGGAGAAGATGTGTATACACGATTAGATATAAAGGTATTATAATACGTCTTATCTGCCCTTGAACGATTCCATTCCTCTGCTATTGTATACATAACGTATTCAAAAGCTTTGGGAGTGAGACCGGTGACAAAACCCTTCCCGATGAACGCCTGGTATGCCGCCGCCTGGGACGCCGACGTCAAGCCGGCACTGCTGCCGCGGACGATCTGCGGCAAGCACGTCGTGATGTACCGCAAGGCCGATGGCTCGGTCGCCGCGCTCGAGGATGCCTGCTGGCACCGCCTGGTGCCGCTGTCCAAGGGCCGGCTCGACGGCGACACCGTCGTCTGCGGCTATCACGGCCTGAAGTACAATGCGCAAGGGCGCTGCACCTTCATGCCCTCGCAGGAGACCATCAACCCGTCGGCCTGCGTGCGCGCCTATCCCGTGGTCGAGCGTCACCGCTACATCTGGCTCTGGATGGGCGATCCCGCGCTGGCCGATCCCGCGCTGGTGCCGGACCTGCACTGGAATCACGACCCGGCCTGGGCTGGCGACGGCAAGACCATCCACGTCAATTGCGACTACCGCCTCGTGCTCGACAATCTCATGGACCTCACCCACGAGACATTCGTGCACGGCTCGTCCATCGGCAACGAGGCGGTCGCGGAGGCGCCGTTCGACGTCACCCATGGCGAGAAGACGGTGACGGTGACGCGCTGGATGCGCGGCATCGAGGCGCCGCCGTTCTGGGCCAAGCAGCTCGGCAAGTCCGGTCTCGTCGATCGCTGGCAGATCATCCGCTTCGAGGCGCCGTGCACCATTGCGATCGACGTCGGCGTGGCGCCGACCGGCACCGGCGCGCCCGAAGGCGACCGCTCGCGGGGCGTCAACGGCTTCGTGCTCAACACTATCACCCCGGAGACCGAGAAGACCTGCCACTATTTCTGGGCCTTCGTGCGCAATTATCAGCTCGGCGAGCAGCGCATCACCACCGAGATCCGCGAGGGCGTCTCCGGCATCTTCCACGAGGACGAGCTCATCCTCGAGGCGCAGCAGCGCGCGATGGACGAGAACCCTGATCGCATCTTCTACAATCTCAACATCGACGCCGGCGCGATGTGGACGCGCAAGCTGATCGACAAGATGGTGGCGAAGGAAAACCCGCCGCAGCACCTTCAGGCCGCGGAGTAAGCCGACATGGCCGAGCGCGAGGTCGACCGCTCCGTCTCGCAGACCGTGAAGGCGCAGCTCGCGCTGCGCGACCAGCTCCTGTCGGGCTTACTGCGCCCCGGCGAGCGCATCTCCGAGCTCCAGGCGGTGGAGACGACCGGCGCCTCGCGCACCCCGGTGCGCATGGCGCTGGTGCGGCTGGAGGAGGAGGGTCTCTTGGAGGCGATTCCCTCCGGCGGCTTCATGGTGAAGGCGTTCTCCGAGCGCGACATCTCTGATTCCATCGAGCTGCGAGGCACGCTGGAAGGGCTCGCCGCGCGCTTTGCCGCCGAGCGCGGCGTCTCCGCGCGCGAGCTCGAGCCGCTGAAGGAGTGCCTGGCCGCGATCGACGAGTTGCTGCGCCAGGTGCCGATCTCGGTCGACGCCTTCTCGTCCTATGTCACGCTGAACGCGCGCTTCCACGCTCTGCTCACGGAATTGTCGCGTAGCCCGCCGCTGATCCGGCAGATCGATCGCGCCTCGGCGCTGCCGTTTGCGTCCCCGAGCGGTTTCGTGATGGCGCAGTCGGCGCTGCCCGAGGCACAGCAAATCCTGGTCATCGGGCAGGAGCACCACCGCGTCGTGATCGACGCGATCGAGAACCGCGAAGGCGCCCGCGCCGAAGCGATCATGCGCGAGCATGCGCGGCTCGCGGTGCGCAATTTGCGGCTCGCACTGCGCAACCGGACCCATCTCGACCTCTTGCCGGCGCTTGCGCTGATCAAGTCCGCAACCGATTGAGGGCAGTCACCATGCGCTTCATCGAAACCTGGATTCCGGCCACGCTCGTCTCGACGCGCGATCTCGCGCCCGGCATCCGCGAATTCCTGATCCGGCCGGATCAGTTCGACGGCGCCGCCTATCCGGTCGGCAGCCACATCAATATCAGCGTTACCATCGACGGGCAGCCCGAGACGCGGTCCTATTCTCTGGTCGGGGAAGCCTCGTCGCAGGGTTTAAGGATCGCGGTGCGCCGCGCCGAGGACTCGCGTGGCGGCTCGCGCTATATGTGGTCGTTGCGGCCGGGCGCGCGGCTCGACATCACGACGCCCGCCTCGCTACTCGCGGTCGATTGGGCACGCCAAAATTACTGCCTGATCGCTGGCGGCATCGGCATCACCCCGATCCTCGGCGCCGCGCAGGCGCTGGCGAAGCGCGGCGCCGATGTCACGCTGCATTACGCGGTGCGCTCGCGCACCGAGGCCGCCTATCTTGACGATCTCGCCGCAACGCTTGGTGATCGCCTGGTCGTTCACGCCAGCGATGAGGGCAAGCGGCTCGATCTCGACTCCCTGTTCGCCTCGGTGCCCAAGGACACGCTGGCGCTGTTCTGCGGCCCGATGCGGATGCTGGATGCCGCGCGCCACGCCTGGATCCGCGCCGGCCATCCGCTTCCCGATCTCCGCTACGAGACGTTCGGCTCCAGCGGCACGCTGCCGACCGAGACATTTCGCGTGCGTCTGAAAGGCTCCGATGTCGAGCTGGAGATCCCGCGCGAGCGCTCGATGCTTGATGTCCTCAACGCCAGCGGCCACGACGTGATGTACGATTGCAAGCGCGGCGAATGCGGCCTGTGCGCCATCGACGTTGTCGCCGTCGACGGCGAGATCGACCACCGCGACGTCTTCTTCAGCGACCATCAGAAGCAAAGCAACCAGAAGATCTGCGCCTGCGTTTCGCGCGCGCGGGGCACCATCACGGTTGACACACTGCTGCGAGCGGATGCGGTCTGAGGGGTAGGGCGTCTCCTCATACGCTTACCCCACGAAGGCAGGCCTTGTCCGCCCTGCCTTCTGGGGCCGGCAGGTTCAGTTCGCCCTAGCCGGATGGCTAGAGGCCAAGAAGAGACCTCGCTCGGGCAAAGAAGCCAAACATCTCCAGCGTAAGCAACTCTTGGTCGAGCCGAGACTGCGTCATCGCCGTAATACTAATATCCCCCGCTGTTACCATTCTGTCACGGATTTGGACGCTGCTTGTGCCCTAGTATTGGATGCCCGTCGTAACTTAAGGTTCCGCGGTTCGCGGGGCGCTTTGCAGTAGCCCGCCACTGGTTGCAATGCCGCCCAGAGGTTTGCAATGAGATCAAACAAATCGGGAAGCAGCGTCATCAACTATGCGGCAGCGGTGGCTGCTCTCGTGCTTTGCGCTGATGTTTCGCATGCCGACCAGGGCGGTAGCTCATTCTGGTTTCCGGGTCAGTTTGCGAGTCTCGCCGCCATGCAGCAGACACCGGGCTGGGCGCTCAGTGTGATCGATTATCATTCCAGCGTCGCCGCCGCTGGGAGTGCTGCTGCAGCCAAAGAGATCCTGGCCGGCAAAATTCCCGCGAACGTCAATGTTAATTTGAATCTGAGTCTGAGCGGGCGGGCCGATCTGGTCGCCCTTACGCCATCGTATACATTCGCGACGGCGGTGCTTGGCGGTCAGTTGGTCGTAGGCATATCGGGCCAGTACGGCAGAGCCGCCACCAGTATCGCCGGAACGCTGACTGCGATAGCCGGACCGATTGTGGTGACGCGCACCGGAATGCTGGAAGGATCGCTTACCTCCTACGGCGACCTCGCACCGTTCGCGGAACTGCTATGGAACCATGGCGTCGACAATTACATAGCTTACGTCACGGGCAATGTTCCCGTCGGCGACTATGATCCGACGCGGATTCCCAATATCGGGCTCGGGCACGGCGCGATCGACATTGGGGGCGGCTATACCTATTTCGACCCGGCGGCAGGAAACGAAATCTCGGGCGTCGCCGGCCTGACCTACAATTTCAGGAATCCCGACACCCAGTACCGGAGCGGCATCGATTTCCACTTCGACTGGGGCGCATCGCACTACCTGACGAAGCAGCTTTTCGTCGGCATTGTCGGATACGCCTACCAGCAAATTACCGACGATTCCGGCCAGAACCCGATCCTCGGTAGTTTCAGGTCACGCGTTTTCGGTGTCGGTCCGCAAATCGGGTACAGCTTCCCGGTCGCAGACATGCAGGGCTTCCTTGGTCTGAGGGGATACGGCGAATTCGGTGCAGCCAACCGTCCGTCAGGATGGAATACCTGGCTGACGTTCACCATTTCCCCGTCCGCGCCTGCCGCCATAGCACCCACGACGCATCTGGTTGCGAAATAAACCTCGTGCCAACCGGACGTCGTCTGCGATCGGCCGGTGTCAAATGGGTCAATCGCATCACTTTGGCCGTATGCCGGCCGTTTCTGCTCGCCTACGCCGCGTAGGTCGCCCGCAACTTCTTCGGATCAAGCAGCGCTCGAACCTGATCCGCCGACACCGGCCGGCTGATGAGATAGCCCTGCACCTCGTCGCAACTAATCTGGCGGAGATATTCGAGCTGGTCGGCGGTCTCGACGCCTTCCGCGACCACGCCGATGCGCAGGTCGCGCGCCAGCCCAATCACCGATTTCACGATTGCGGCGCAGTCCGGCTGCACCAGCATGTCGCGGATAAAGGACTGGTCGATCTTGATGCGGCTGAACGGCAGCTTGCGCAGGTAAGTCAGCGAGGAGAAACCCGTTCCGAAATCGTCGAGCGCCACGGTGACGCCGAGCTCCAGCAGCGCGTTCAGGACCGACGCGGCGGAGCCGTATTTCGACAACAGCATCGATTCCGTGATCTCGATCTCCAGGCGGTGCGGGGCGACCTTTGCGTCCGCAAGCGCCTGCACGATGATCTGGAGCAGGCCGTTGTTGTGAAACTGCGCGGCCGAGAAATTCACGGCGACCCTGATCTCTTCGGGCCATTCGGCAACCGTCGCGCAGGCGCGACGGACGACCCATTCGCCCGGTTTCCTCGGCGATCGGGATGAACTCGCTCGGCGGCACCAGCCCGCGCTGGGGATGCTGCCAGCGCAGCAGTGCCTCGAACCCGGTGATGCGGTTGCCGTCGAGGTCGAGAAAGGGCTGGAACACCAGGAACAGCTCGTCCCTGGCGATGGCGCCTTCCAGATCCGATTGCAGCGCCTTGCGGTCGCGGGACGAGCGGTCGTCGGCTTGCTCGAAGAAGCACACCGTGCCCGGCCCGGCCTTCTTGGCGCGGTAGAGCGCGGCGTCGGCGTTCTTCATGATGTCGAGTTGCGTGCTGCCGTCGCGCGGCGCCAGCACGATGCCGACGCTGGTCGCGCCGACGATCTCGCGGCCCTCGATCCGAAACGGTTCGTCGAAGGCCGCAACGAAGCGTTCGGCGATTTCGAGCGCATCCTCGGGGCGCGCCAGATTGGCCATCACCAGGGCGAACTCGTCGCCGCCGATGCGTGCGACATGCTCGGCCGCGCGGGTGCAGCGTTGCAGGCGGCTCGCGATCTGGACCAGAAACTCGTCACCGGCGGGATGGCCGAACTTGTCGTTGACCTCCTTGAAACCATCGAGATCGAGCAGAAGCACCGCGGACTCCTCGCCGGAGAGGCTGAGCCGCTTCAAGGCTGCATCGAGCGTTTCGTTGAAGGCGACGCGATTGGGCAGATGGGTCAGCGGGTCCTGCCGCACCGAACGCTCGGCCTCGATCTGCCGCATCACGCGCCGTGCGAACGCGAATGAATTGACGAACACGCCGCGCAACAACACGCTTCCGTAGACCACGACGAGAAAGGCGATCAGCAGGAAGGCGAGGTCGCCGTTCCTGCCGAGGCAGATCGCGATCCCCAGGAAAATGGGCGCCGTGAAGGCGATGGCCGCGATCGGGATCGTGGCGAAGGCAAGCGCGCCGCCGGCCAGCATTCCCGAGCAGAGGCAGGTGATGACGAGCTGCCCGCCGGTCGAGGCGCCTGCAAAGAACGCGGCCGGGACGATGCCCCAGGCGGCGCCGAGGAGAAGGGCATTGCGAACGAGCCGGTGCATGGCGCGGCGCGAGACGAATTGCGGCTTGGTGATGCGGCGCGCGGCGTGGGATTGCAGACCGAAGCCGATGGCAGCGCCGGCCACGGCGAGGGCCCAGATCAGCGCGAAAATCCGGTCGGGCGACTGCCACAGCGCGATCGCCAGCACCGCGGCGTTGCAGGCATTGGCCAGCATGATGCCGACGGAATAGCCGAGCACCAGCGACATCTGTTCGGCGCGGATATGGCCGGTGACGGCTTCGTCGGTTACAGGACCGCCAAAGGCCGACAGATCGCCAGCGAACAGCCGCGCGAAATAGCTGGTCGTTTGAGTCCGCATTTCCAGAGCCTAGCAGCATGGGCCGCTTGTCCGGCCCGGTCAGGAGAATTCGCTGCGAACCTTTGACGAACTATGAATTATCCCCATTGGCACGGCGCGCCGCGACCACTTCTGCGTGTCCAACCCGCGATATCGATAACAAATCGATACAAATGCGGAGCGCCGGCGTTACCGCGGTCGCGGACCTCGGGACCCTGAGGCTTTCACAGGGGGCCGGCTTAGCTGCCGTCGCAGCGCAGATTTCATGGGCACCAAAGCCCGCCTATCAGTTGTGATGGCCAGGGCGCCGCTAGACCTCGTCAGAAACTGCGAGATCCGGCGGCGCCATCTCACAGCTTGTTTCGGTTCTTGCTCGCTCCCTTCAATTTTGGAGCGTCCGAAGTCGATTTCGCCCAATCTGCCATTTGCATGCAGGTAAGCAGGTCGACATAGCTGTCACTGCCGCCAGCCGTCGCTTCGCCTTCGCATCGGTTTCGAAGGTTGTCGGAATTCGTGAGCCAAACGGAATGAAGTTGTTGCAGCGCGGAGTTTTCGTCGCGCATGCAATCATCGTAGGACTGCGCCAGATCGAGGCCCATCGCCTTGTCAGTGGCTACGGTTGCCTTGCAGGTGGCCTCGACATTGAGTTGAGGGACGCGTTCGCTGACTGGAATTGTTGTTTGGCCGCCTATCATCGCCAAGGTCAGCAATACAATCTTCATGCAGAACTCCCCGGTTGAGATCTCACTGAAGCAATTTCATCAGGCGACAACCGAGCGGGCATCATATTGATCTGAATCAAGGCGAACGAAGGAGACTGTCTCTCAGTATTGCGCGAGTAAACACACCAACCAGCATCGAGACAGTTTTCGGACAACCAGCTCGATCGCGCGAGCAAGAACACGAGCCAGATCGTGATAGTAGTGGGGTATTGAAGACGCAGACGATCCCTGCTGGCTCAAACGTTCAGGTTGTGCTAAAGCAAAAATTCTAGAGGGCCCGTATTGCGCACGCAACCGAAGAGGCCCCTCAAGCGACGTAAGTTCGACCAGGCTTTATAGCTCTGTTTCTAGCAATCTGTTTCGAGTTCTGCAGACGCCGTTCGGCGTTTGATGCAGTCGGTGACACACGTTCTCTTGCAAGCAATAGGCACCCCTCGCGTCGGATCGAGAATGCTTCAATCAATACCGCCGCGAGCGGCGTGAACGCATCTGACATCGGCTTTGCTGCCATTCTTCTCTTCGTGCTGAATTCCCGCGGCGCCACACTGCAAGGCAATACGCTGAGACCTTCAATGCTCAGACCCTCGAACGCGGTCATTCCGACGGTACAAAGTGAATTGAACGAAGTCGCAAATCAGAGGTCACCAAATCAGAAGAGGAGGATTCGACATGTTTCGAGGAATTCTGACGCTGACAATTTCTCTTTGCCTTGGTGCGGCGGCCGTGCCTGCCGCGCAGGCGCAGGGCACTGCACCGGCCATCACCGAACAAGAGGCGCATGCCATCGCAGTGGATGCCTATGTCTACTTCTACTCGCTAATGTCGATGGACATCTCGAGAAAGCAATTCACCAACGGCACGACCGATTTCAGAGGTCCGATGAATACCTTTGTCAACGTGCCGGAATACCCCCCGGCCAATTTCAAGGGCGTGGTGCGGTCGAACTTCGACACGCTGTATTCCGTCTCCTGGCTGAACATGACCAAGGAGCCCGTCGTCATCTCCGCACCAGATACAAGTGAGCGCTACTATCTGCTGCCGATGCTCGACATGTGGACCGATGTCTTCGCGTCGCCCGGCTGGCGAACGACGGGCACCAAGGCAGGCACGTTCCTGATCACGCCCCCGGGCTGGCGGCCCGATCTGCGCGACAGGTTCGCGGAAGAATTCAAGCTTCCGAGCGACACCCTGCGCATCGAGGCTCCGACGCCCTATGTCTGGGTGATCGGCCGCACCAAGACGGATGGCCCGCCCGATTACGATGCCGTCCATAAGATCCAGGCCGGTTACAAGGTCACGCTGCTTTCCGAGTACGGCAAGACACCCAAGCCGGTCGAGTTCAAGCCGGACCCAAGCGTCGACATGAAGACGCCGCCGAAGGTCCAGGTCGATACCATGTCGGCCGGGGTGTACTTCGCCAGCGCCGCAGAACTGCTCAAGCTTCACCCGCCGCACGCTACCGATGAGCCGATCATTGCGCAGATGAAGAAAATCGGCATCGAGCCCGGCAAGAGCTTTGACATCGGCAAGCTCGATCCGGTGTTGCAGCGGGCGCTGGAGACCGCCCCGCACGACGGCCAGAAGCTGATGGCTTGGAAAGTGCCGACAGTGGCGCGGGTCGCAAATGGCTGGTCGATGAACACCGATACGATGGGTGTCTACGGCAACTACTATTTGAAGCGGGCCATCGTCGCCCAACTTGGCCTGGGCGCGAACCTGCCTGAGGATGCCATCTATCCGCTCAATCTCGGCGACGAGACCGGCAAGCCGCTGGATGGAGCCAACAAGTACACAATTACGTTCGAAAAGGGCGCGGCTCCGCCGGTCAACGCCTTCTGGTCGATCACGCTATACGACCCGGAAGGTTTCCAGGTCGGCAATGCGCTCAACCGTTTTGCCGTGAGCAGCTGGATGCCGTTCAAGTACAACGCGGACGGGTCGCTCGATATATTCTTCCAGAATGATAGTCCGGGCAAGGACAAGGATGCGAACTGGCTTCCGGCGCCGAAGGGAGCCTTTAATCTGACCATGCGCCTCTATAGCCCGAAGTCCGATGCGCTGACCGGAAAGTGGAATCCTCCGCCGGTCGTGAGGATGCAGGCCGAAACGGTGGGCTTGGCTCAATAAACTTGATTTGAGCGCCGGCGCTTTGGCGCCGGCGTTCGACCGCATGAGCACAATGGCGATGCGGCTCAACTGGCCCAGGACCGAAGCACCGTCGATCCTGCGTTCGGGCGAAGGGATGGTAGCCGCCGGGTGTGAAGCCGGTCTCGTAGAGACAGTCCGCGGCTCAGCGTCCCAATTGTTTGGGGTCGTAATAAAACCGTTCTTCGATCAACTGATCGCCACGCCATGTCTGCCAGGCAATCTCATCCAACGTTCGGATGATGCCCTCGGCGTTGGTGAAGCTGAAGGTCCAGCGCGTGGCAACATGATCGCCTTCGATCAGGCTCGGCCCGATGCGCACCGCCTTGACCTCCTTGAAGGCTGCCAGCACGCCGCGCTCCTTGGCCGCGAGCTTGTCGCGTCCGACGAGGGGTTCGGCCTGGTTTTCACAGGTGGCAGCGTCCGGCGTGTAGTAGTCGAGGATCGCCCCGACGAAATCCCCGTCCTCCAATCGTTTGGCGAAAGCTTCGACGACATCACGGCTCGGCATGGCGCACCTCATGAGTAAAACCGACTGATAGTCGGTAAATACCGACCGACGGTCGAAAAGTCAACTGGCTGTCCTCGTCCGTTTCGACTACAGCAGACCCATGGCCAAACAGGCGGAGCGGCGCGCAGCGACATCGGAGGCGATCCTGACGGCGGCGCGCCGCCTGTTCGGGACGCAAGGCTTTGTCGCGACGACTATGGACGAGATCGCCGAAGCCGCCCACGTCGCCAAGGGCGCGGTCTATCATCACTTCAAGACCAAGGAGGCGGTGTTCGAAGCGGTGTTCGACCAGGTCTCGCGCGATCTCGTCGCCGAGATCGACAGCACGGCCCGTGCCGAGAAGGACGTGCTTGCCGCGATGGTCGCAGGCACCCAGCATTATTTCGCCGCGACCGCCAAGGGCCCGACCGGCCAGATCATCCTGCGCGACGGCCCGGCCGTGCTCGGCTGGGAGCGCTGGCGCGAGATCGACGCCAGACATTTCGGCGGCAAGCTGCCGCGTGCGATTGCGGCGGCGATGGAGGCTGGCCTGATCGCGCGGCAGCCGGCCGAGCCGCTGGCCCGGCTGCTGCTCGGCGCGGTCACGGAAGCGGCGGTCGCCTGCGCCGGACGCGCCGATATCGCAAGGGCGGGTGCGGAATATGCCCGTGCGTTCAGGTCGCTGGTCGAGGCGCTGCGCGTCGCTGCATGATCGTGCTAAGTGATGATCGGAAACGCCCCCACCAACAAAAAGAACAGTAGCGCATGAACGCAACTTCCTCCCTGACGCCCTCCGATCCTGAATTCGACTACGTCATCGTCGGTGCCGGCTCTGCGGGCTGCGTACTCGCCAACCGGCTGTCGGCGAACGGCAAGCACAGCGTGCTGCTGCTCGAGGCAGGCCCGAAGGATTCCAACATCTGGATCCACGTGCCGCTCGGCTACGGCAAGCTGTTCAAGGAAAAGACCGTCAACTGGATGTACCAGACCGAGCCGGAGCCCGAGCTGAAGGGCCGACAGGTGTTCCAGCCGCGCGGCAAGACGCTGGGCGGATCGAGCTCGATCAACGGCCTGCTTTACGTCCGCGGCCAGCACGAGGATTACGACAGATGGCGTCAGCGCGGCAACGCCGGCTGGGGCTATGACGACGTGCTGCCCTATTTCAAGAAAGCCGAGAACCAGTCGCGGGGCGCCGATCAATATCACGGCAGCGGCGGCCCGCTGCCGGTCTCCAACATGGTCGTGACCGATCCGCTGTCGAAGGCGTTCATTGATGCCGCGGTCGAGACCGGTCTGCCCTACAATCCTGATTTCAATGGCGCCACCCAGGAAGGCGTCGGCCTGTTCCAGACCACGACCCGCAACGGCCGCCGCGCCTCGACGGCGGTGGCCTATCTCGGCCCCGCCAAGGCCCGCGGCAATCTCAAGATCGAAACTGGCGCGCTTGGCCAGCGCGTGTTGTTCGAGGGCCGCCGCGCAGTCGGTGTTGAATACCGTCAGGGCGCCAATTTGCGCCGCGCCCGCGCGCGCAAGGAGGTCGTGCTGTCGAGCGGCGCCTACAACTCGCCGCAGCTGCTCCAGCTCTCCGGCGTCGGACCCGGCGACCTCCTGCGCAAGCACGGCATCGATGTCGTGCTGGACGCGCCGGGCGTCGGGCACGATCTCCAGGACCACATGCAGGTTCGCATCGTGATGCGCTGCTCGCAGAAGATCACGCTGAACGACACCGTCAATCATCCGCTCCGCCGCACCATGGCCGGCGCGCGCTATGCGCTGTTCCGCAAGGGCTGGCTGACGATCGCGGCCGGCACGGCGGGCGCCTTCTTCAAGACCAGTCCGCGACTGGCCTCGCCGGATATCCAGGTCCACTTCCTGCCGTTCTCGACCGACAAGATGGGCGAAAAGCTTCATGGTTTCTCCGGCTTCACGGCGTCGGTATGCCAACTGCGTCCCGAAAGCCGCGGGTCCTTGCGCATCAAAAGCGCCGACCCGACAGTGCCGCCGGAGATCCGCATCAACTACATGTCGACCGAGACCGACCGCACCACCAACGTGGAAGGTCTGAAGATCCTGCGCAAGATATTGCATGCGCCGGCGCTGAAGCCGTTCGTGGTCGACGAGTACGATCCCGGAGCGAAGGTAGTCACGGATGCCGAGCTGCTGGACTATTGCCGTGAGCGGGGCAGCACCATCTACCATCCGACCTCGACTTGTCGTATGGGCAATGATGCGCTCGCGGTGGTCGATCAGCGGCTGAAGGTGAGGGGCCTCGAAGGGCTTCGAATCGTCGACGGCTCGATCATGCCCGATCTCGTATCGGGGAACACCAATGCGCCGATCATCATGATCGCCGAAAAGGCCTCCGACATGATATTGGAGGATGCGCGGTAGAGCATGATCCGGACCCGGAGGGCCGCGTTAGCGCAAAGTGGAAACCGGTTTTCCGATAAGATGATGCTCAAAAGAATGACGTGCGTTGAAAGGGACCAGGGCTTGGCTACGCGATTCAAGATCGGCACACGCAAGAGCGCGATGGCGCTGGCACAGACGGAGGAGATCGCGCGTCGCCTGACCGCTGCCATGCCCGATCTCGACGTCGAGATCGTCAAGTTCGACACCACGGGCGATCTCGACCAGACCAGCAAGCTGCTGCCCCATGGCGGCAAGGGCGGTGCCTTCGTGGCGCAGATCCGCGCCGCCGTGCTGTCGGGCGAACTCCAGGCGGCGATGCATTCGCTGAAGGACATGCCCGGCAACGAAGACACGCCCGGCCTCGTGATCGGCGCCACGCTGTCGCGCGATCCTCCCAATGACGCGCTTGTCCTGCGCGATGGCGTGACGCTGGAGGCGCTGCGTCAATCACGTGGCAAGGGTTTCAAGATCGGCACCAACGCCGTCCGCCGCGCCGCCTATGCGCGGCGATTGTTTCCCGACGTCGAGATCATCCACTTCCGCGGCGCCGCCGATACGCGCGTGCGAAAACTCGACAATGCCGAAAAGCAGCGGCTGCCGGATGGTGGCGAGGTAGGTCCTGCCGATGCGCTGATCATGGCGCGCTCGGGCCTCGACCGCGTCGGCCTTTCGCAGCGCATCGCGTACGAGTTTACCGCAGCGGAGATGCTGCCGGCAGCGGGGCAGGGCATCGTCGCCGTCGAATGCGCGGCACAGGACTGGCAGACGCGTCGCATCCTCGCATCGATCGACGATCCCGCTGCACACGCTTCTGCCGATGCCGAGCGCGAGGTGCTGTGGGTGCTGAACGGCCATTGCAATTCGCCGGTGGCGGGCTTTTCGACCATTGCGGGCGATCAGATGTCGCTCACCGCGTCCGTGCTCGATCTCTCCGGAAACACCATCATCGAAGCCTTGCGGTCGGGCCCCGCCAATCGCCCACGCGAACTCGGCCGTGCGGTAGGACTGGATCTGTTGGCCAAGGGCGCCGCCGAGATCATCGAGCGCAGCCGGCCGCGCTAAGTCGGTCGCGTGACGGGCATGGGTGCGATGATGACATCATGCGCCTGTTTTGCCCGACGCGTCAAATGTTGGCGCGATCTGATGCGATGACGGCGCATCCGATTTCCGTCCCCCCTAAGTCATTGATCGGGCGTGGCCTCTCTACTGTGCATGGGGTTGTTTTCGCGCTTTTTTGTTTTCCCACTCCCCAGGCGCAAAATAAATCAGCCCCGCACGCGCTTCAGCATCTGCTCGACATGGGCGATCGGCGTCTCCGGCTGGATGCCGTGGCCGAGATTGAAGATGAACCGCCCTTGCGCAAAATTCGCCAGCGTGTTGTCGACCGCGCGGTCGAGCGCGGCGCCGCCTGTGATCAGCACCAGCGGATCGAGATTGCCCTGAACCGCAACCTTGCTCTGCACGCGCTCGCGGATGAAGGCCGGCTCCGCGGTCCAGTCGATGCTGACCGCGTTGACACCGGTCGCCTCGACGAAACCGGGTAATTGCGCGCCGGCGCCGCGCGGAAAGCCGATGATCTTTGCATCCGGCACTTTGGCGCGCACGCCTTCGACGATGCGCCGCGTCGGTTCGACCGACCAGCGCGCGAACTCGGCGGGTGGCAGCACGCCGGCCCAGGTGTCGAAGATCTGCAAGGCGTTGGCGCCGGCCGCAAGCTGCGCCAGCAGATATTCGATCGAGTTCTCGACCAGCACGTCGATGATCTCTGCGAACGCCTCCGGATGCCGGTAGGCCATCATCCGTGCCGGCGCCTGGTCGGGCGTACCCTGGCCGGCAACCATGTAGGTCGCCACCGTCCACGGAGCGCCGCAGAAGCCGATCAGCGCGATCTTGGGATCGAGCGCGCCGCGCACGATCTTGAGGGCCTCGAACACCGGCGCGAGCTTGCCGAAATCGGCGTGCTTCGCCAGTGTTGCAACCTTGGCGGGATCGTCCAGCGGTTCGAGCCGCGGACCCTCGCCGACCTCGAAGCGCACGGAACGTCCGAGCGCATAGGGGATCACCAGGATGTCGGAGAAGATGATCGCCGCATCGAAGCCGAACCTCCGGATCGGTTGCAGCGTCACCTCGGCGGCAAGCTCGGGATTGAAGCAGAGATCGAGGAAGCCGCCGGCCCTGGCGCGCACCTCGCGATATTCCGGCAGGTAACGGCCGGCCTGCCGCATCATCCAGACCGGCGGAATGACCTGCCGCTGGCCGGAGAGGACGTCGATGAACGGTTTTGTCGCAGACTGGGGCACGAACGGTCCTGAAGATGGTTACGGCTCCTGATACACCGCCACAGCCCGGAGCGGAACAGGGGAACCAAGCGCAATTGGACCGCGTTGACCAGCCAACGGAGGACGAGACCATGGCTGAGACATTCAACCCCGCGCCGCATGACAAGCACGCCGACGATCTGCACGAAGCGCTCGCCGCCGACCGCCACGCCAAGCTCGACGCCGGTCTGAAAGATACCTTCCCCGCTTCCGATCCCGTGAGCGCCGCCCAGCCGACGCCCTCGAAGGCCGATGCGGAGGCCGACAATCCTTCGCTCTGGGACAAGGTTAAGGCCATGTTCAGCTAGCCGCGGGGAGCGCCGGATTCCGATAGGCTTGCTAAAGGCTTGTTAGCGATGCGCCGAGTCCGGCGTCCGTACGACTACGGGAAACCGGGGACATCACTGCATATTTATCCCGGTGTTTCAGGGTTCACTAACAGAAGCAGCAGAGTTTCCGATCTTCGGAGAATTCTGCCGCATGATTGCTGTGACCCAAAGAGCCGGATGGAGCCGCCTGCCGCTGCGGGCGGCTGCGTTCGTCGCGCTGACTTGCGTGGCCATCCTCGGCGTCAGCGGCTGGCGGGAATGGGCGGCGCGCGACGCGGTGCTCAAGAGCGCCGAGGCAGAGATGGCGAATGTTGCGCGCTCGTTGACGCAGCATGCCGAGGACAGCCTCGATCTCCTGGATTCAGGCGTCGTCGGCGTCGTCAGCCGGCTGGAGATGGACGGCACCGAGCCGGCCACGATCGCCAAGCTTAAAACCCTGCAGGAGGCGCGCAAGAAGGCGATAGAGCGCATCCACAGCCTCGCCATCATCGACGACCGCGGCAACTGGCTGACCTCGCCCGGCACGATTGGCACGACGTTCAACGACGACGCGTTCTTTCGTTATCACCAGCTCTCGCCGAAACGGGAGCCCCATGTCGGCCGGCCCGTGAAGAGCCTGCTGGACGGCGAGTGGGTCGTCACCCTGTCGCGTCGTTTCAACAAGCTGGACGGCAGCTTCGGCGGCGTGGTGCTCGCGACCATCAGCTCGGGATATCTTTCGCATTTCTACGAACAGTTCGAGATCGGCCGCAACAGCTCGGTCGCGTTGACACACGGCGACGGCCTGATCATCGCGCGCAACCCGAGCAACGAGAAATTCATCGGCCGCAGCGTTGCCAATACGCCGCTGTTCCGCGACGCCGGCCTGCAGCGGCCGGGCGGCGTTTATCACTTCAAGTCGCCGCTCGACGGCGCCGAGCGTGTCAGCTTCTTCAAGCGCTCTGGCCGCTATCCGCTGGTCCTGCTCGCTACCGTCGATAAGGCCGAACTGCTGGCGCCCTGGCGTGCTGCGGCGATCTCTCGCATGCTCTACGTGCTCGCGCTGGTCATGCTGCTCGCGATCATCGGTGCCGTGCTGGTGCGGCAGTTGCAGCGGGGCCAGAGCATGGCGGCCGCGCTGGTCGAGAAGGAAGCGCATTTCCGACTGCTTGCCGAAGGCTCCAGTGACATGGTGACGCGTATCGGGCTCGACGAGCGGCTGCGCTATGTCTCGCCATCGTCGATTGGCGTCGTCGGCTGGCGCGCCAATCAACTGATCGGAACGCCCGCGCTCGCCGGCGTTCACGCGGACGACCGGCCGCAGGTCCAGGCTCTCGTCGATGCCATGAAGCGCGGCGAAAAGGAGGAGGTGCGCGTCACCTATCGCAACGCGCACCGGCAGAATGCCGAAGTCTGGCTCGAATCGACCATGCGGGTGACCCGCAAGGATAATGGCAGCGTCGACGGCGTGGTCGCGATCTCGCGCGACATCACCGAGCAGAAGAAGCTTGAGAACCGGCTTGGAACGCTGGCGATCGAGGACAGCCTCACCGGGCTTGCCAATCGCCGCCGCTTCGATGAACGGCTGAAGGAGGAGTGGGCGCGTGCCTATCGCGAGCGCTCCAGCCTCTCTTTGCTGATGATCGACGTCGATCACTTCAAGTCGTACAACGACGAATACGGCCATCCCGCGGGCGATGCCTGTCTCCGGCAGGTGGCGCAAATCATCGCCACCGAGATGCATCGTTCCAGTGATCTGGCGGCGCGTTACGGCGGCGAGGAGTTCGCCATGCTGTTGCCGAACACCGACGCTGCCGGCTGCGCCCTGATCGGCGACCGGATTCGACGGGCGATCCGCGATGCCGGCCTCGTCCACACCAGCAACCATGCGGCTGGGTGCGTCACCGCTTCGCTCGGCGGGGCTGCCTGCCGGCCGGCGCTGGAGCGCACGGCCGGCGTCACCTCGCTGATCGAGGCCGCCGACCAGGCGCTCTATGCCGCCAAGGACGCCGGTCGCAACCGGCTGATGATGTCGGGGGAGGTGAGCAACCTCCTGCTCAAGGCGTCCGGTCAGTGACCCCGCTCAATAATGCGGCGGGCGCTCATTGGTCGCTCCCGGCGCATTCACCTCGGCCTCCTGCAGCCGCTCGCCGAGCTCTGCGATCCTCCGCGTCAGCGTGTCGATCTGCTTCCACTGCGCGGTGATGGTCTGGTTCAGCGTCTCGATCGCGTCGTCCTGATAGGCGAGGCGCGTCTCCAGCGTGTCGATGCGCTCGCCGAGCGTCTTGATCTCATTCGTCACGTGCAGCGTCCTTATTCCGTTCGGGCAAGCTAGCTTCTCGCACTCCAAGGACTTGCAAACCATGGCCGAGCGCGACACGCTCGTCGAACACGAAGCATTCGCCGCGCCAGCGGCTCTCGGTCTCCGGCACCTCTTCCAGATATTTGAGAATGCCGCCCTTGAGGTGATAGACCTCGGCAAAGCCGCGCGCGAGCAGGTGCGCGCTCGCCTTCTCGCAGCGGATGCCGCCGGTGCAGAACATCGCGATTTTGCGGTGTTTGGCGGGATCGAGCTGCTCGGCCGCAAATTCCTTGAACTGGCCAAAACTCCTGATGCCTGGGTCGAGCGCGCCGTCGAACGTCCCCATCGCCACCTCGAAGGCGTTCCTGGTGTCGAGCACCAGCGTGTCGGGCGCCGCGATCAGCGCGTTCCATTCGGCCGCATCGACATAGGCGCCGACCTGCCGCGTCGGATCGGCGGCTTCGTCGCCGAGCGTGACGATCTCCTTCTTCAGCCGCACCTTGAGCCGGCCGAATGGCATCGCCTCGGCGGTCGAGAACTTCAGTTCGAGATTGTTCAACCTGCCGCCGAACATGTCGCCGTGCGCGAGCTCATGGGTGAGCGCGTCGATCGCCTCGCCCGGGCCCGCGACCGTGCCGTTGATACCCTCCTGCGCGAGCAACACGCTGCCCTTCAGCGCCAGGCCGGCGCAGAACGCGCGCAGCGGCTCGCGCAGCTCGCGGTAATCGGGGAGGGCGGCGAATTGGTAGAAGGCGGCGACCTTGTAACTCATCGCGCCCGTTTAGCAGGCGCAGCGTGCCCGCAAAACCCGCAACGAGCAGCTCTATTGCCAGCGGATGGCAGCCATTTCCCTGGTATGCCAGCATTGCCCCGGCAGGCCGGAATGTGTCATGTAGGCCCGGTTTTTCCGAGCCGGTGCGCCATCCGCGCCAGACGTCCAATGAGAGCAAGAATTCGATGAGAAACTTCCATTTCCCCGGCAGGTCCACGGTGCACGCCACCAACGCAATGGTGGCGACCTCGCATCCGCAGGCGTCGCTCGCCGCGATCGAGGTGCTGCGCGAGGGCGGCACGGCGGTGGACGCGGCAGTCGCTGGCTCGGCCATTCTCGGCGTGATCGAGCCGCAATCGACCGGCATCGGCGGCGACTGCTTTGCGCTGATCCAGCCGCGCGGCGAGGGCAAGATCATCGCCTATAACGGCTCCGGCCGCGCCCCGAAGGCGGCGAACGCCGACTGGTATCTCGAGCGCAAGATCAACTCCGTGCCGCTGACCTCGGCGCACGCGGTCTCGATCCCCGGCGTGATCGACGCCTTTGCGACCGTTTTGCGCGATCACGGCAAGTTCGGCTTCGACCGGCTGCTCCAGCCCGCGATCAAGGCGGCCGAGGAAGGCTACGTCGTCGCCCCTCGCATCGCCTTCGACTGGAAGAACCAGTTCGAGAAGCTGAAGGGTGGCACGAACACGGAGCGGTATCTGTTGCCGCACGGCAAGCCGCCGGTGGCCGGCGACGTCATCCGCCAGGCCGAGCTCGGCAAGACGCTGCGGGCGATTGCCAAGGACGGACGCGACGCCTTCTACAAGGGCCCGATCGCGGAAGACATGGTGGAGACCCTGCGCGGAATCGGCGGCCTGCACACGCTCGACGATTTCGCCGCGCATACCACCGAAACGACGACGCCCATCGGCACCATGTACAAGGGCTACGACGTCTGGCAGTGCCCGCCGAACGGGCCCGGCCTCACCATGCTGCTGATGTTGAACATCCTGTCGCGGTTCGACCTGACGAAATATGCGCCGCTCAGCGTCGAGCGTTTCCACCTTGAGGCCGAGGCCGCGCGCATCGCGTACATGCATCGCGAGCTGCATGTCGCCGATCCCGAGCATATGCAGATCGAGGTCGCCAAGATCCTTGCCAAGGAATACTGCAACGAGCACATTGACAAGATCCGCATGGACGGCATGCTCGACCTGCCGAACGTCGCGCCGCCGATGAATCCCTCGACCATCTACATCACCGTCGTGGACAAGGACCGCAACGTCTGCTCGTTCATCAACTCGGTCGCGCATTCCTTCGGCTCGGCCATTGTCTCGAACAAGACCGGCGTTCTGCTCCAGAACCGCGCCGGCGGCTTCCGCATCCAGCCCGGCCACCCGAATTGCATCGCCGGCGGCAAGCGTCCGCTGCACACGATCATGCCGAGCCTGCTCACCAAGGGTGGCCGTTCCGTGATGCCGTTTGCGGTGATGGGCGGACAGTATCAGCCGGTTGGCCAGACCCATGTGGTGACGAACGTTCTCGATTATGGTTGCGACGTGCAGGAGGCGATCGATATGCCGCGCGGCCTGCATTACGAAGGCCAGTACCAGCTCGAGGACAGCGTGCCGGCCGATATCGTCGAAGGCCTGAAGAAACTCGGCCACAAGACCACCAGCGTCGTCGGTCCGCTCGGCGGCGCGCAGGCGATCTGGATCGACTGGGACAAGGGCACGCTCACCGGCGGTTCCGATCCGCGCAAGGATGGTTGCGCGCTCGGATACTGATCACCGCGCACGGGTTCCCCGCGCAAGATCAGGAAAAATTGACAAAGGGCGACGCGGCATTTGCTGCGTCGCCCTTTCTCGTTCGGAACGGAGCTCATTGCTTCAGGTTAAGGGCCGATGAGCGGTGCAGGCGTGCGCTGCTTTTGCTCGAAGCGGCGGAGGCCCTCCATGTCCGAAAAACCAGGTTCCGGACCATCCGGATTCGATCGGCGCGCCTTCATCGCGGCGGCCGCCGGCAGTGCGCTGGTCCCTATGGCGGCGCGTGCCGCCGCGCAGGATGCGAACGTGTCGGTCGCCCAGGATCCGGCGCTTCCCGTCGATGTCACGCTGCGGGTCAACGGCAAGGACAAGCGCCTGCGCATCGACGCGCGCACGACGGTGCTCGACGCGCTGCGGGAGCATCTCAAGCTCACCGGCAGCAAAAAGGGCTGCGACCATGGCCAGTGTGGTGCCTGCACAGTCCTGATCGACGATCGGCGCGTGGTCTCGTGCCTGACGCTCGCGCTCGCAGCCGAGGGGCAGGAGATCACGACGATCGAGGGCCTTGCCACCGACGATCATTTGCATCCGATGCAGCAGGCCTTCGTCGACAACGATGCGTTTCAATGCGGCTATTGTACGCCGGGCCAGATCATGTCCGCCGTGGCCTGCGTCAAGGAGGGGCATGCTGGCAGCGAGGCCGACATCCGCGAATACATGAGCGGCAACATATGCCGCTGCGCCGCCTATCCCAACATCGTCGCCGCCGTGAAGCAGGCCGCGCCCGAGATCATGAAAGGCTAGGCGCATGCGACCGTTTTCCTATCAAAGGGCAACAGACCCCGACATGGCCGTGCAGGCGCTCAGCGCTGCCGCGGCTGCGAACAACCCGCTGACGAAGGCTACAGCGCAGCCGCTCGCGGGCGGCACCACGCTGATCGATCTGATGAAGCTGGATGTGATGCGGCCCGCCGCGATCGTCGATATCAATCCGCTGGCGCGCAGCTGGTCCGCGATCGAGCCCGGCAGTGATGGCTTGCGGCTCGGGGCGCTGGCGAAGATGTCCGACGTGGCCGCGCATGCCGAGATCCAGCGCAACTATCCAGTGATCGCGAATTCCCTGAAACTTGCCGCCAGCGCCCAGCTGCGCAACATGGCGACGCTCGGTGGCAACGTGATGCAGCGAACGCGTTGCAGCTATTTCCGCGATGTCTCCTATGAGAATTGCAACAAGCGCAATCCCGGCTCGGGCTGTGCAGCCATGGATGGCGTCAATCGTATGCATGCGGTGCTCGGTACGTCCGATCAGTGCATCGCGACCTATCCCGGCGATTTTGCCCAGGCGTTGATCGCGCTGGATGCGATGATCGAGATCACCGGCAGGTCCGGCACGCGCAACCTGCCGTTCGCGGACTTGCACAAGGCACCCGGCAGGACGCCCGATATCGAGACCACGCTTCGGCCCGGTGAGCTGATCTCTGCGTTCTCCATTCCCGCCCGCTGGCCGCGCTCCGTGTATCTCAAGGCGCGCGACCGCCAGTCTTACGAGTTTGCGTTGGCGTCGGCTGCGGTCGCGCTCGACGTGCATGATGGCACGATCAGGGATGCGCGTGTCGCGCTCGGCGGTGTCGCCACCGTGCCGTGGCGGGCGCGCGAGGCGGAGGCGCTGCTGAAGGGACAGAAATTCGACGACGGTCTGGCGCAGCGTGTGGCGGATGCCGCGTTTGCCGAGGCCAAGGGCCGCCGGCACAATGGCTTCAAGATCGCGCTCGGCAAGCGCGTGGTGGCGCGCGCGCTCCAGCAGGCCGTAACGATGGAGATCTGATCATGACCGCTGCAGCTCCCGAGCCGAAAGCAAACATGGGCCGGCCCGTGCCGCGCTACGACGCGGCTGCAAAGGTCACGGGCCGGGCGACATATGCGTCCGACATGCCGCTCGACAATCCAGCCTTCGCATTCCTGGTCACGAGCGCCATCGCCAAGGGTCGCATCGACAGTTTCGATCTCGACGATGCCAGGCAGGTCCGCGGCGTGATCGACATCGTCACGCACGAGAACGCCCCGAAGCTGAAGGAATCGAAACTGTTCAGCAATGGCGGCTATGCCGGCACCACGATCCAGCCGCTGAAATCAGCCGACATCGCCCATGACGGCCAGATTATCGCCGTCGTCATCGCCGAGAGTTACGAGGCGGCGCGCGAAGCCGCCAATCGCGTCAAGGTCAGCTACACGGCCGTAGCTCCGAGTGCGACCTTCGACTCGCCGGGCACCACCACGGCAGCGGCAAAGGGACAAAACGCGCAGTTCAAGGAAGACCCGGAGGTCGGCGATTTCGCCAAGGCGTTCGACGCAGCCGAGGTCAAGCTCACCGCCTCCTATGAAACGCCGACCCAGCACCACAATCCGATGGAGTTGTTTACGACGAGTTGTGCCTGGATGGGCGACGAGCTCGTCATCTACGAGGGCAGCCAGTATGTCTATGGCCTGAAGAACGGCGTCGCCGAGCAGCTCGGTATCGACGCCGACAAGGTCCGTGTCGTCAATCCCTATGTCGGTGGCGGCTTTGGTTCGCGCGGCTCGATGACGCCCCGCACCGCCATCATCGCCGGCATCGCCAAACGCCTGAACCGGCCGATCAAGCTCGTGCCGACCCGCGATCAGGGTTTCACCATCGCGACCCATCGCGCCGAGACGCGCCATGAGATCAGGCTTGGTGCGGGCCGGGACGGCAAGCTGGTGGCTTTGAGGCACGACGGCGCGGAGGTTTCGTCGCGCCCGGATGCCTATTGCGTCGGTGGCACCAAGACGACGACGCGGCTCTATGCCTGCCCGACCGTCGCCAGTCTGGTGTCGATCGTGCGCGCCGACCGCAACACGCCGGGCTTCATGCGTTCGCCGCCGGAGGTGCCGTATCTCTTCGCGCTGGAGAGCGCGATGGACGAGCTTGCGGTGAAGCTGAACATGGATCCGGTCGAGCTCCGCCGCATCAACGACACCAATGTCGAGCCGATCGGCGGCAAGCCCTATACGACGCGGTCATTGATGGCATGCTTCGATGAGGCCGCCAGGGCGTTCGGCTGGTCGCAGCGTTCGCCGCAGCCGAAATCGGTGTCCGACGGCGACTGGCTGGTTGGCTATGGCTGTGCCGCCACCTGCTATCCGACGCAGATGGCGCCGTCTGCGGCGCGCGTCCGCCTCCAGCGCGACGGCCGTACCCGGGTCGAGATCGCCGGTCACGAGATCGGCACCGGTGCGTATACCGTCATCGCCCAGACCGCGGCCGAGCGGCTCGGCGTCCCCCTGGAGAAGGTCGCGGTCTTCCTGGGTGACAGCGATCTGCCGCCGGCGCCTGTTGCCGGCGGTTCGAACTCGACTGCCAGCACCTGCTCGGCGGTGATGATGGTGTGCGACCGGATTCGTCAAAGGCTGTTCAAGGCCGTGATGCCGAGCGACAGCCTCGCCGACAAGGCCAAGGAGACTGTCGGCATCAGCCAGGCGCCGAGCACCCAGGCGGCGAAGAGTGATCGTCCGCTCGACATCGAGAAGGCCTTCGACGCGCTCGGCGTCGGTATCGTCGAGGAATACGGCGAGTGGAAGCCTGAAGGCGCGCCGCTGGATTCCTTCACGGCGATGCACAGCGGGCACGCGCGGCTCGTCGGTGGCCATCAGATGAAGGACAAGATCGCCTACGCCTTCGGTGCCGAGTTCGTCGAGGTCCGCGTCAACCGCTTTACCCATGAAATCCGCTGCCCCCGGCTGGTGGGAGCGTTCGCGGCCGGGCGCATCATGAATCCGCGCACGGCACGCAGCCAGCTCATGGGCGGCCTGATCTGGGGCATGTCCTCGGCGCTGCTGGAAGCCACCGAGATCGACGAGCGCAATGCACGCTACGTCAACGACAATCTTGCCGACTATCTCGTGCCTGTGAGTGCCGACGTCCCCGGTGTCGAGGTGATCCTGCTCTCCGAGCAGGACGATCACATCAACCCGGCAGGCGTGAAGGGCCTCGGCGAGCTCGCCAATGTCGGCACCAATGCGGCGATCTGCAATGCGATCTATCACGCCACGGGCCAGCGCATCCGAAAGCTGCCCGTGCGGCTCGAAAATATCGAGGTGTGAGGGGTGGCAACGGCCTCGGCGTTGCGCTAGACACCTTGCGCCTCAAACGGAAGGTGTCTTATGCAGCGTTTACAGCGCGTGCTCCTCGCCATCATGTCGGCACTCGCGATCACCGTGATCGCCGGCGTGTCCGATTTCGTTTCCACCACGGCCTCGGCCCAGACCGCAGGGAAGACCATGACCACAGCTTCAGGTTTGCAGATCACCGACAGCGTCGCCGGCACCGGGGCTTCGCCCAAGCCGGGCCAGATCTGCGTGATGCATTACACCGGCTGGCTCTACGAGAACGGCCAGAAGGGCAAGAAATTCGACTCGTCGGTCGACCGCAACGAGCCGTTCGAATTTCCGATCGGCAAGGGCCGCGTTATCGCCGGCTGGGACGAGGGTGTTGCCTCCATGAAGGTCGGCGGCAAGCGCACGCTGATCATTCCGCCGCAGCTCGGCTATGGCGCCCGCGGCGCAGGCGGCGTGATCCCGCCGAACGCGACGCTGATGTTCGACGTGGAATTGCTCGGGGTGAAGTAAGCCCGCAACAAAAAGACCGGCCTCTCGGCCGGTCTTTTTGCTTTCAGTGCGGCGCCGTTATTCCGTCGCGCGCTTGGCTGCAGCCGCGGCGCGATCGACCGCGTCCTTCGCGGCGTCCTTGGCGTCGCCCATGGCCTGCTGGCCCTTGCCCTTCACTTCCTGGACCGCACCTTCACCCTTCAGGCGCTCGGACCCGGTGGCTTCACCGATGCCCTGCTTGGCCTTGCCCATTGCCTCGTTTGCGGTGCCCTTGATCTTGTCGGTCGTGCTACCCATGAAACTCTCCTGCGGTTTGCTCGCTAGGACAACGTCCGGCGGCTACGAGGGTTCCGTTTTTGTTATGGCTCGATGTCGCGGCTTTGGGTTAGTTTGCCGCACACGGAACCAACAGAAAGCAAGTCCCATGACCGGCCATGACCATTCGCATTCCCACCATGACCACGATCGCGACGATCGCTGGAAACATGATGGCGTGCGCGTCATTCCCGGCAACCAGCTCGATACCAACGTGCCGTCGACGGCGGGCATGGACCGCGCGGCCGCGATCAATTTCGCGCGCGTCGGTGCGCAGAAATTGTGGGCGGGCACGGTCAGCATCAAGCCCGACGCCAAGACCGGCGCGCACCACCACGGCCATCTCGAAAGCGTGATTTACGTGGTGAAGGGCAAGGCGCGGATGCGCTGGGGCGAGAACCTGCAATTCACTGCGGAAGCCGGTCCCGGCGACTTCATTTTCGTCCCGCCCTACGTGCCGCATCAGGAGATCAACGCCAGCCCGGACGAGGTGCTGGAATGCGTGCTGGTGCGCAGCGACGGCGAGGCGGTCGCGATCAACCTCGACATCGAGCCGGTCGAGAAGCCCGAGACCGTGCTGTGGGTCGATCCCATTCACCGCGATCCGAACGAGAAGAAGTGAGGATCGCCTGAAAGCCAGCGGGTTCGGTGCGACAGAACCTCGCAGGCAAGGGTCCAAAAAAAGATCCGGAAGCCGTGTCGGATCGCCGCTTGGCCGTCCGTCCTTGGGCAGAACCCCGCCCAAGGAGCTCCGATGCCCAGGATGATTTTCGTCAATCTGCCCGTGACCGACCTCAAGCGCGCCACTGCGTTTTACGAGGCGGTCGGTGCGACCAGGAACCCGCAATTCAGCGACGAAACAGCGAGCTGCATGGTCTTTTCCGAGACCATCTACGCGATGCTGACGACCCACGAGAAATTCCGGCAGTTCACGCCGAAGCCGATCTCGGATGCAAAGACCTCAAACCAGGCGCTGTTCTGCTTGTCCGCCGACAGCCGGACCGAGGTCGACGATATCGTCAGCAGGGCCAAGGCTGCAGGCGGGGTCGCCGATCCCAGCCCGAAGGACGAATACAGCTTCATGTACGGCCGCAGCTTCGAGGATCCGGACGGCCACATGTGGGGCGTGAACTGGATGGACATGGCAGCCTTCGCGGCGCAGTCCGAGATGGCGAACGCCTGATCTAAGCGCGCGAACATCACAACTGAAGAGGAGCATTCACGATGTCGAAGGTCGTTCCCTGCATGTGGTCCAATGGCGATGCCGAGGAAGCCGCGAAGTTCTACGTCTCGCTCGTGCCGAATTCGGCGATCACTCATGTTCAGCGCAACGTTTCAGATGGCCCGTCCGGCAAGGAAGGCTCCGTGCTCGTCGTCGAGTTCACGGTCGCGGGACAGCCCCTGGTCGCGCTCAACGGCGGCATGAAGATGGAATACACCCATGCGCTCTCGCTGATGATCCATTGCGACGATCAGGCCCAGGTCGACAGCGTCTGGAATGCCTTCCTGGCCCATGGCGGCAAGGAAGAGCAGTGCGGCTGGCTCCACGACCGCTACGGCGTGTCATGGCAGGTCGTGCCAAAGGTGATGTTCGAATTCCTATCGAGCCCCGACAAGGCGGCTGCCGCACGCGCGATGCAGGCCATGATGAAGATGGTGAAACTGGACGTGGAGACCTTGCGCCGCGCGTTCGAGGGCAAGTCGGCAGCGTGAAGGGCGTGCCCTTGTCACATACTCACTGTCATCGCCCGGCTTGACCGGGCGATCCAGTACGCCGAGACGGTCGTTGGTCAATCGATAGGCCGCGGCGTGCTGGATGCCCTCGAGCCGGGCATGACAGCGGAATTTGAGGCGAAGGCCTGCCGCTAATAATTGATCCGCAGCCCCACGCCACCATGGATGGTGTTGCCCACCGGCTGCGGGCCGAGCGTGCCGTTGGCGAACAGGTCCACGATCCAGCCCTTCTGCACGCGGAAGCCGAGCCGGCCGCCATATTCGAACCAGCCCTGGTTGCCCATGGTCGGCACCACCACGCCGTCGCCGGTCACGGTGGCGACGATGCCGCTATGGCCAGCGAATGACTGCACCCAGCCGCCGTTGATGTTGGCCTCGATATTGCTGCCGTAGAGATGCGTCCACTGGCCGCCGATCTTGACCAGGCTGGTGCGGTCGGTGCCGGTCGCGATGCTGGCGTCGAACGGATTGAACGCCACTGCGCTGTCGGTGTAGCCCGAGACGCGCTGCCAGAGCTGCCAGACCTCGATCGAGGCGGCGACCTCGTCGCGGGGCGACACGCGGCTTATCCAGCCGGCGCGGCCGTAGACGGCGTAATTCGAGGCGTTGGTCGAACTCGTGACGCTCACCGGGCCGAGGCTGGTGTTGTAGCTGCGGGTGTAGCGCGCCTTCTCCCACGGCGTCAGGATCGTGCCGACGTCGAAGAACGGACGCGACGAGCCCCAGTCGGTGAAGTCATAGCGCAGCGCGAACGCACCGATCGGCGCGCTGGTGATGTTGTAGCCGCCCTCGCTGTACTGCGTGTAGGCGATGCCGGCGAGCAGCGACAGATTGTTGGTCAGCTCCTTGCGGCCGTGGATGCCCGCCGAAAAGGAGCCGGCGGAGCCGAATGCGCTGACGCAGTTGCTGCAATTGACCTGCTCGTTGACCCCGAGCAGCACCGTGCCGAGCACCCGGTTGGTGATCATCTGGTTGAAGCGCTGGTTGGCAAGGCCGCCGATCGAACCGCCGCTGGAATCCGCGCCGGTCGGCGTCGGCGTCGGGCTCGGCGAGGAGGACGGATAAGGGCTTGGCGACGATGACGGGTAGGGGCTGGGCGAAGGCGAGGGGCTGTAGGTCGGCGTCGGCGAGGGTGAATAGCTCGGCGCCGGGGTGGGCGTCGACCCTGCGCACTCGGACTCGCACGCCGTGGCGGCTGCCGCCGGACGGGCCTCGACCGCGACGAACGCAAACGCAGCCACGACGGTCAGCACGCCCGCGAGCATGAAGCGCCTGACGTTGAATACTTCCATCGTCAGCGCCCGCACAGCATGCCGTCGTCATGGACGGCGGGCGTGATGGTCGGCGACGCGTCCGCATATTGGTTCACCGCGCACAGTCCCGCGCTGGCGGCGCAGGTCGCGGCAAAGGTCCAGGGCGGCGTATTGGTCTTACTGATAGAGACCTTGCCGCCGGTCGAGGTGATGATTGCGGTGTCGCCGGGCTGGGTGAGCTGCACGCACTGTTGGCTCGTCGTGCAGACACTGGCGGCGCCGTCCTGCAGCACGACGACCGAGCGGCCGCGCTGGGACAGGATATCGAGTGTGGTACCGCGCACGCCGATGGTCGCGAGCGGGGTCGTGATCTTGTAGGCGGTCTTCTCGGAATGTCCGGTGACGAAACGGAATGCGCCGGTCGTCATGCGGATCGCGACGTCGCGATAGCTGTGCTCGTCGTTGAAGACCGTGCGGTCGAGCTTGAGCGTGGCGCTCGGACCGAGCGACAGATTGGTGCTGTCCGCCATCACGAAGCGCGCCGCGCTGCCGGCGCCGGTGCGCACGGTCTCGTCCCGCAGCATGCTGTCGCCGACGCTGATCGGCGTCGTGGTCGCGGCTACGCGAACCACTTCATTCTGGATCACGACGGCTTCACCGACGCGCGTCTGCGCCTGGGCGCAAGGGGCTACGCACAAGGCAGTCGAGAACAGCGTGGAGAAAAGCCAGAAACGCAAATTCATTTCGCAACCGATCGATGTGTCCCTGATCGTACCGGATCACGCGCGCTTGCGATGTGGCGGAATTATCACAAGCGCCGCGGGACCTGCGTTATGCTTAGTGACAGTTGCGGCAGAATGCGTTCAATGAAAACCGCGATCTCTATTATTCTCCGCGGTGACGCAAATTTGCCACGCAAAACATCTCCACAAGCGCAACTTGACTTGCCCGCGGTTCCGAAGGTGTCGCGGAGCGCAGTGATTGCTGTCGCGATTTTCCTGTTCGCGCATCTCGCACTGCTGATCGGCCTGACGACGCCGGAGAAGTTCGTCTTCGACGAAGTGCACTATGTGCCGGCGGCGCGGCAGATGCTGGCACCAGCGGTGTCGCAACCGATGCTCAATCCGATGCATCCGCCATTGGCGAAAGAGCTGATCGCGCTTTCGATTGCGGCCTTCGGCGACACCGCGCTGGGCTGGCGCTATCCCTCGACGTTGTTCGGCGCGCTCGCGATCGTCGCGATCTATCTGTGCGGCCTCGCGCTGTTCGCCGCGCAAGGGCCTGCGATCGCCGCCGCGCTGATCGCCGGCTGCAACCAGATGCTGTACGTGCAGGCGCGCGTCGCGATGCTCGACATTTTTGCACTCGGCTTCGGCCTGCTCGCGATTGCCGCCTTCATGCACGGCTTTCGAAAGGATCGCCCCCACGCATTGTTCGCGGCTGCCGGCAGCCTGTTCGGCTGTGCTGCGGCCTGCAAATGGAGCGGCCTGTTTCCGCTCGGAATCTGCATCGTCATCGTCGGGGTGATCCGCCTGATGCAGGGCTGGCGCACTCTGTTTGCCGACGCGAAGCCGGGGGATTGGTACCGACCCGATCTCTGGCTCGATTTCAGATTACATCATGTCGTGCTCTGCTTCACCGTCCTGCCCGCGATGACATATCTTGCGGCCTTCGTCCCGCTCTACGGCGTGTCGCTGCAGGATCTGGTCGAGGCGCAACGCCGGATCTTCGCCGACAACACCACCACTGCCATCGCCGGCCACACGTATATGAGCCCCTGGCCGTCATGGCCGCTGCTCGCGCGCCCGGTGTGGTTCCTGTTCGACAAGACTGCGGACGACAATGTCTCCGCGATCGTCTTCCTCGGTAATCCCCTGGTGCTGTGGCCGGCGCTGCCCGCGCTCGCCGTCGTGCTGCGCGACTTCGTCGTTGCGCGTCGCTGGGATGCGTTCCTGATCGCGGTCTTCTATTTCGGGTGCTGGCTTGCCTGGGCGTTGCTGCCTCGTACGCTCGCCTTCATCTATTACTATCTGCCGGCTGCGACCGTGGCGTCGCTCGCGCTGGTCTACGTGCTGCGCCGGGGCGGTCTGCCACGCTGGCTGTTGTGGGCCTATGTCGCGCTCGCGGCGGCAGGCTTTGCCGCCATGCTGCCGATCTCGGCGGCCTTCGTCGGCACGACGATGCAGACCTTCAACCGGCTGATGCTCTTCCAAGGCTGGATATGATATCGCCGCCTGCCGGGGGAACGGCAGGCGGCGTCTTTATTGGCGTGACCGAGAATTACTTCGACGCGGTCTGGGTGTCCATGTTCACAACCTGGACGCGGCGGTTGATCGGGTCGGCGCCGTTGGCGGTGTCTTTCAGCTTGGTCTTGCCGTAGCCGACGGTGACGAGATCGGTGCCGGTGAGGCCGTAGTTCTGCACCAGGTACTTCTTGATGGTGTCGGCCCGCCGCTCGGAGAGCCCCTGATTGTATCCCTCCGTGCCAACCGCGTCGGTGTGGCCGGCGACCACGAAGGTCGAGCCCTTCAGCGAGGGATCAGACAGCGCCTTGCCGAGCGCCTGCACCGACGGCACCGACGTCTTGGCGATGTCGGCCGAGTTGTAGTCGAACTGGATCTCCAGATCGATCTTCGGCTTGGTCGCGGCGAGCTCGGCAATCTGCTCGCGCTCGCCCGTCGACAGCGACCGCGTCGAGCGGTTGCGCACGGTGTTCAGGAACGTCGATTCCTTGGCCTGCACCGCCGGATCGACCTGCGGGCCTGCGGACAGGCCGCGGGTCGCCGGCTTCGGCTTCAATGCATCCAGGATCTGGTTGGTAGAGACATTGCCGTCGCCGGCCATGGCCAGGCCGGCCGTCATCGACAGAACCGTCGAGAGGGTCATCGCCTTCAGTGCAAAAGACTTATTGAAACTAGTCATTGTCGTATCCTCGTTGTGACGCCTGATGGCTATTTGATGCTGCAAGCATAGGGCAGGTTCAAAAGCCTTGGTGTGATCTTGGTCACGGGGGAAGCCGGGCTTCCGGGGCCACGGCAGCGAATTTCAAGCGGTTTCGGGCTCACGGAGGGCCGACCCGCGGTCCACTCCGAGGACGGACGCTAACGCGTGAAGAGAGTGGTTGCACGCTGCCCGGCGAGCGTTCGAGCCGTCGCAGTCCTGTCGTGATCCGCATCACTGAGGATCACCGCGCCTAGGTGCCGCTCGGGGGCGGGGCCTGGTTCACTCAGGGAAACCTGCGCTGACCGATCGTCGCAAAGCCGTCGCCTGATGGCCTGTCTGCGGACAATTTTTCGGCCAGATGGACGCCTAGGGCGGAGCCTCCGACAAGCGCAACGAAGGGAGCCGAGTTCCATCCAGTGCCGAGGCCAAGTGATTACCAGTTCTATCGCAGTGGCCCGCCGGATCGGACCGTGTCCCTGAACTCCATGCCCATCTACATCGGCGCGGCGATGATCGCGGTGGCGATCCTGCTGTCGACGCTGATCACGGGACTGACCTCCCGCTATGTCGGGCTTGGAGGGCCGACCGACGAGAACATGTGGCTGGTCGATCGTCTCACCGGTAGCGTCTATCGCTGCCAGGCGGAGGAGCGCGGCAAGGCCTCGTGCGAACCCGATGTCGCAACAGGCAGCGTTGGCGAGCGGTCCAAAGCCCCGAAAGCTGGCCGCTGAGCTGTCCGCCTTCGCACCGCAGCAAGAAAATTGTCTTCTCCACGAAACGTCTTCGCCAGAGAAATACGTAATTGCGAAGGCCGGCATGACGCCGGTTTCGTCTTACGGAGGAGACTTTTCGATGAAAATCTTGCTCACAGCAGCCGCTTTGGTCGCGTTCGCCGTTTGCCCTGCATCGGCCGCCATGATGGCGTGCACCAGCGATAATATGATGAAGTCCGCCGCCATGATGGGCGGCACGGCGGATACGCCGGCCAAGACGGCCATGAACAAGGAAATGGCCATGGCCAACACCGACATGAGCAACGGCAAGATGAAAAGCGCCTGCATGCATTACATGAAGGCGCAGAAGGCGATGTCGATGAAGTAGGCACGGGTAGCGCACCTCCCGACCGCGCTGTCAGCAGATGGCAGCGCGGTTTTTCCTTGTCCGCTCCTGGATCGGCTTCTTGCCTGGATGCGAATCCCGCTACACTGCATTCCGCAATGTCCCGCGCGCCCAAACCAATTCCACTCACCACGACACAGGCCCGGCAAATCTGGCTTCATGCCCAGCGGCTAGACGAGCGCGCGCCGTTCGGTGACGGCGCGCAAGCCGTCGCCGACGCGGTCGCCCATCTCGGCTATGTGCAGATCGACACCATCAACGTGATCGAGCGCTGCCATCACCACATCCTGTTTAGCCGGATCCCGTCCTACCGCCGCGCCGACCTGCGCCACGCCCAGAGCATCGACCAGAGCGTCTTTGAATATTGGACGCATGCGCTCTCTTATGTGCCGGCCGGTGACTTCCGCTTCTTCCTGCCCGCGATGCGCGAGCACCGGCGTGAGGGGCACAAATGGTTCGCCTCGGTGAAGCCTGCCGACATGCGCAAGGTGATGCGGCTGGTGCGCGCCGGCCCGCTGACGATCCGCGACATCGAGGACGACGTGCTCACCGAGAAGGAGCATCTCTGGCAAAGCCGAAAACCCTCGAAGCGCGCGTTGCAGCTCGCCTTCTATACGGGTGCCGTGACCGTCAGCGAGCGCCAGGGCATGCTCAAGACCTATGAGCTGATGACGCGCCATTTCGGCTGGGACAAGCTGCCGAAGCCCGCGTCGGCAAAGGACATTACGGCCTATCTGCTCGATCGCGCGCTGCGATCGCAAGGTGTCGTGAGCCTCGATTCGGTCTGCCATCTCGACGCGCCGCGCAAGACGGCGGTGGCTGCGCTGATCGCCTCGCGCGTCCGCCGTGGCGAGCTCGTGCCTGTCGCCATCGACGGGGCCGGCAAGCAGGCGCACTGGGCACCGCCGGCTGTGCTCGAGCCCGGCGAGCGCGCGCCGCCGGATCTCGTCCACATCCTCTCGCCGTTCGATCCGCTGATCATCCAGCGCAAGCGCACCAATCTCATTTTCGGCTACAACCATTTGTTCGAGGCCTATGTGCCGAAGGCCAAACGCAAGCTCGGCTATTTCGCGCTGCCCGTACTGGTCGGCGATGAGATCGTCGCCGCGCTCGATCTGAAGACCGACCGCCAGGCGAAGAAGCTGTTGATGCAGAAATGGACCTGGGTCGGCGAGGGGAAGAAGACCGTGCGGCGCAAGGAGCTGAAACGGAAGATCGAGGAGGAACTCGATCGTTTTGAGAAGTTTCAATTGGCGGAGTGAGATGCGCCCTCGTCGGTCTGTAGGGTGGATTAGCGAAGCGTAATCCACCTCTTTCACTTCCGCGGAGACAAACAGTGGTGGGTTACGCTGCGCTAACCCACCCTACGCACCTTGGCGAGCCGATCAATCCAAACGCCGAACGCGATCCCGGCCGCATAAGCCAGCAAGTTCCACGGCGAGAAGATGCGCCCCAGCAGCAGCGCACCGGCCGTCGTTAGCCGGAACGCATCGAGCCATGGCGTATGGACGAGCCGGGAAAACTCAACAGCGACCGCGATCGCCATTGCGATCGCTGCGATCTGTGTCCGTGACAGCCGTGGCAGTAAAACCCCGACCAGCAGAAACACCATGGTCGCCCATAGCAGCGAGCCGCCATACTTCACCACGAAGGCGGGGAGCCCGAGCGGAAAGCCGTACCAGCGCAACGACAATCCACATGCGATCACGACCAGCGCCAGCCCGGCGCGGATCAGCGATGTCCGAAGCGGCGCAATGGGTTTGACCGGTTGCGCCTGATGCATTGCTTGCTCCATTGACTCTTTCGCGGCGATCCTCAAAACCCCGCATCAGCCCATAAAAGCAACAACCCCGGGGGAAGCCATGAACCAGACTACGACCTATGCCGGTTCGACCGGCGCAGCCAAGTCGGAAATCGAGACCTCGACGATCCGCGCCATCTCGTGGCGCCTGATCCCGTTCCTGGTGCTGGCCTACTTCTTCTCCTATCTCGACCGCGTCAATCTCGGCTTCGCCGCGCTGACCATGAATGCCGAGCTGAAATTCACGCCGCTGATCTTCTCCTGGGGCGCCGGCATCTTCTTCATCGGCTATTTCATCTTCGAGGTGCCGAGCAATCTGGCGCTGGAGAAGTTCGGCGCCAGCCGCTGGATCGCCCGCATCATGGTGACCTGGGGCATCATCTCGGCGCTGATGGCGCTCACGAGCGGCGTCACGAGCTTCTACGTGCTGCGCTTCCTGCTCGGCGTCGCCGAGGCCGGCTTCTTCCCCGGCATCATCCTCTATCTCACCTATTGGTATCCGGCCGAATATCGCGCCCGCTTCCTCGCGGCCTTCGCCATCGCCGTGCCGGTCTCCACCGTGATCGGCGCACCGGTCTCGGGCCTGCTGCTCGGGCTCGACGGCGCCATGGGCCTGAAGGGCTGGCAGTGGCTGTTCATCATCGAGGGCATTCCCTCGGTGCTGCTCGGCATCGTCACCTGGTTCTATCTCACCGACAGGCCGGAGAAGGCGGATTGGCTCTCGGCCGATCAGAAGGCGTGGCTTAAGACCAAGCTCGATGCCGAGATCGCGGCCAAGCAGGCGGTGAAGCATTTGTCGCTCAGTGAAGCGCTGACCTCACCGAAGGTGATCATGCTCGCCCTGGTCTATTTCGGCTTCGTCGGCGCGCTGTACGGCATGCAGTTCTGGCTGCCGCAGATCGTCAAGGCGTTCGGCCTCACCAACGCCCAGACCGGCTTCGTCACCGCGATCCCGTATTTGTTCGGCACTATCGCGATGATCCTGTGGGCGCGGCATTCCGATGCCACGCGCGAGCGCGTGATGCATGTCGGCGCGCCGTTGCTGCTCACCGCCGTCGCGCTCGGCGTCTCCAGCTATCTCACCGACCCCACCCTGACGATGATCGTGCTGACGGTCGCCGCGATCGGCGTGTTCTGCTGCTTCGGCGTGTTCTGGACCTTGCCGACCGCCTGGCTGTCCGGCACGGCGGCGGCCGGCGCCATCGCCTTGATCAACTCGATCGGCAATCTCGCCGGCTTCGGTGGGCCGTATCTGATCGGCTGGGTCAAGGAAGCCACCGGCCAGACCTCGACCGGACTGCTCGTGCTCGCGGTGCTGCCGTTGATCGCCGGCATCCTGGTCTTCATCGGCGGCCACGACAGCAAGCACGAGTTTGTCGAGCAGGGGCTGTGATCGACTAGTTCGTCATTCCCGGTCGGCTGTCCTCGGTGAACCAGCCAATCCCAAAAAGACGACGATTGCGCGATTGAGTCGTAGCACATCCTCGTCATCGAGGCGTCCGACCAGACTCCCGATCTTGGCTTTCGGTACGGTAGCGATCTTGTCCACCATCAGGCGGGAGGGTACCCGCAGACCATTGCGTTCCGTTTGATTGATAGGCAGGCGAAACAGGGGCGCTTCGGTCTGGTTGGTCGTTAAGGCGCAGACGGTGACTGAGTTCGTGATGTTAAAGCTGTCATCCTGCACGATGACTACAGGACGCGGCTTTCCCGCGTAGTCTTTGCCGCCGGCCAGTGTCCAGATCTCGCCGCGCTTCATTCGTCAATCAGGATCGAGACGGAGTTGATGAAGGCCTGATCGTCATGTTCTTGAGCGCTCGTCGCGACCGCCAGCGACTGACGATGAGCTTCCGCTTTGAAGGACGCGGAGCGAACATCCGGAACCCAAATCTGGATTGGCCGGAGCCCTTGCGCACGCAGGCGCTCGCGATGCTCTCGCACCTTGACGCGTGAAGGCTTTGACTTTGAGGACTCGCGCTTCGAGGAAGAGGTCATATGTCCCTCCGTATCGTTACATGTAACTTATAGCAGATAGTGGGTTCGCGCCAGCCACCGCGACCATTGCAGCCCAGAGCCAACCCTCTGAAAAATCCTTACCACCCCTTAACGATCACGCTTTCCTGATGACTGACGATTATTGACTTTTATCAGTGATTAGTCGACATTCCTCTCATTGCAGCCGAGGGAGTGTCCTCCGATGTTCGTCCGAACTGTTTTGTCCAGCTATTCCAAGCTCTTCGCCGGTGTTTCGCTGGCGTTGATGGCTGCCGCTCTCGCTGGGTGCAATGACACCGTCGCTGAAAAGGCCGAGCCGCCGCGGCCGGTTCTCGTCGCCACCGCCCACTACGATGCCGAAAAGCCCGAGCGCAGCTTCGTCGGCACCATCAGGCCGCGGATCGAGAGCGATCTGGGCTTTCGGGTGGCCGGCAAGGTTGCCAAGCGTCTCGTCGAGGTCGGCCAGACGGTAGAGATCGGTCAGCCGCTCGCCACACTCGATGAAGTCGACTTGAAGCTCCAGGCCGAGCAGGCCGTCGCGGAGCAGACCGCTGCGACCGGCGTGCTGGCTCAGGCCGCCGCCGCCGAGCAGCGCGCCAAGGATTTGAAGGCCAAGGGCTGGACCACCGACGCGCAGCTGGATTCGAGCCGCGCCGCCGCCGACGAGGCCCGCGCCCGCCTGAACCGGGCTGAGCGCTCGGTCGAGCTGACCAAGAATTCCCTTTCCTACGCGACGCTCAACGCCGACGCCCGTGGCGTCGTCACCGCAACGCTGATCGAGCCTGGCCAGGTGGTCTCCGCGGGCCAGACCTCGATCCGTGTCGCCCGCTTTGCCGAGAAGGAAGCGGTCGTCGCGATCCCTGAGACGCTGGTCGGACGTGCCAAATCGGGCGCCGCCAGCGTCACTCTTTGGTCGGAGCCGGGCAAGAAATATACGGCCAAGCTGCGCGAGATCGCGCCCACCGCGGATCCTGCCACGCGCACCTATCTCGCAAAGTTCTCGCTACCCGAGGCCGACGACAAAGTCTCGCTCGGCATGACCGCGACGCTGACCTTGTCGGACGCCGCAACCGAGCGCGTCGCGCGGCTGCCGCTGTCGGCACTGTTCAACGAAGGCGGCAAGCCGTCCTTCTACGTCGTCGACGACAACGGCGCGGTCACGCTGAAGCCGGTCGCGGTGAAGTCCTATGAGAGCAACGACGTCGTCATCACCGGCGGTGTCGAAGAGGGCGCCAAGATTGTCGCCCTCGGCGTTCAGAAGCTCGATCCGGGCCAGAGGGTGCGGATCGTCTCGTCACTGTCCTTTTAAGTCTCGTTTACGAGTTACGTCGTGTGAGGTGAGTTTCGGCCCAAGCGCAAATGCTTTGGCTGAAGCGGCGAAGCGATCCAGAACCTGCCCAGCCCCCTGGATTGCTTCGCTGCCTCGCGACGACGCGTTGAACAGAGTGGCTGTCGTTTTTTGCAAACGGATCTCTTTGGAGAGTGCGATGAAGCGCTTCAATCTTTCGGCCTGGGCCGTCAGCCATCCGACGCTGATCCTGTTCCTGATGCTCATTCTCGGCGTGGCCGGGTTCTTCTCCTATCAGAAGCTCGGCCGCGCCGAGGATCCCTTCTTCACGGTGAAGGTGGTCAACGTCTCCGTGCTGTGGCCGGGCGCGACCGCGCAGGAAATGCAGGCGCAGGTCGCCGATCCCATCGAGAAGAAGATCCAGGAGCTGCCTTACTTCGAGAAGGTCCAGACTTATTCCAAGCCGGGCTTCACCGCGCTCCAGGTGACCTTCCGCGATTCCACGCCGCCGAAGGACGTGCCGTATCTCTTTTATCTGTTGCGCAAGAAGCTGGCCGACGTGCAGGGCCAGCTGCCCTCGGGGATTTTGGGACCCGTCGTCAACGACGAGTTCTCCGACGTCGATTCCATCCTCTACATGATGACCGGCGACGGCGCCGACTACGCCCAGCTCAAGAAGGTCTCTGAGGGTTTCCGTCAGCGCCTCCTGAAGGTGCCGGGCGTGACCAAGGTCGACGTCTACGGCAACCAGGATGAGCGCATCTTCGTCGAGTTCAGCCATGCCAAGCTCGCCACGCTCGGCATCACGCCGCAGGCGCTGTTCGATTCGCTCGCCAAGCAGAACAATGTGACTCCGGCCGGTACGGTCGAGACCTCGTCGCAGCGCGTGCCGCTGCGCGTGACCGGTGCGCTTGACGGCGCCAAGGCCGTCGCCGAAACCCCGGTCGAGAGCAACGGCCGCGTGTTCCGTCTCGGCGACATCGCCACCGTCACCCATGGCTATGTCGACCCGCCGAGCTTCATCGTGCGCCAGGAAGGCAAGGCCGCGATCGGCATCGGCGTCGTCACCGCCAAGGGCGCCAACATCCTCGATCTCGGCAAGGAGGTCGAGAAGGCGACGGCTGAATTCATGAAGGCGGTGCCGCAGGGCGTCGACATCAAGCTGATCGCCGACCAGCCTAAGGTGGTCGAGCACGCCGTCAGCGAGTTCGTGCACTCCTTCATGGAAGCCCTCGTCATCGTGCTGTTCGTGTCGTTCCTGGCACTCGGCTGGCGCACCGGCATCGTGGTCGCGCTGTCGGTGCCCCTGGTGCTCGGCATCGTCTTCGTCGTCATGAACACGATGTCGCTCGACCTGCACCGCATCACGCTCGGTGCGCTGATCATCGCGCTCGGCCTGCTGGTGGATGACGCCATCATCGCGGTCGAGATGATGGTGGTGAAAATGGAGCAAGGCTGGGACCGCATGCGTGCGGCGTCCTTTGCCTGGGAATCCACTGCGTTTCCGATGCTCACGGGAACGCTGGTCACGGCCGCTGGCTTCCTCCCCATCGGCTTTGCCAATTCCGCGGTCGGCGAATATGCGGGCAGCATCTTCTGGATCGTGGCGATCGCGCTGGTCGCGTCCTGGTTCGTGGCGGTGATCTTCACGCCCTATATCGGCGTCATGCTGCTGCCCAACATCAAGGTGCACCACAATCACGATCCGCACGCGGTCTACGAGACCCGCATGTATCGGGGCCTGCGCGCCATCGTGCAGTGGTGCGTCAACCACCGCATCACCGTGGTGGCCGCGACCGTCGGCGTCTTCATCGCCTCGATCGTCGGCTTCGGCCACGTCCAGCAGCAGTTCTTTCCGCTGTCCGAGCGGCCCGAGCTGTTCCTGCAGCTTCGCCTGCCCGAGGGCACCGCCTTCAACGTCACGGAAAAGGCGGTGAAGAAGGCCGAGACCATGCTCAAGGACGACAAGGACATCGAGACCTACACGGCCTATGTCGGGCAGGGCTCGCCGCGCTTCTGGCTCGGCCTCAATCCGCAGCTTCCGAACGAGGCTTTTGCCGAAATCGTCATCGTCGCAAAGGGCGTCGAGGCGCGCGAACGCATCAAGGCCAAGCTTGAAAACGCCGTCGCCGACGGCGCGCTCAACGAGGCCCGCGTGCGCGTCGACCGCTTCAATTTCGGTCCCCCCGTTGGTTTTCCCGTGCAGTTCCGCGTCATCGGCCCCGACGCCAACAAGGTGCGCGAGATCGCCTACCAGGTCCGCGACGTCATGCGGCAGAACAAGAGCGTCAAGGACGTCCAGCTCGACTGGAACGAGCAGTCGCCTTACCTCAAGCTCGTCGTCGACCAGGACCGCGCCCGCGCCATGGGCCTGACCCCGCAGGACGTGTCGCAGGCGCTGTCGATGCTGATCTCGGGCTCACAGGTGACGACCGTGCGCGACGGCATCGAGAAGGTCGGCGTGGTCGCGCGCGCCGTGTCGTCCGAGCGGCTCGACCTCGGCGCAGTCGGCGATCTCACCATCACCTCGCGCAACGGCGTTGCCGTGCCGCTGCAGCAGATCGCCAAGATCGAGTATGCCCACGAGGAGCCGATCATGTGGCGGCGTAACCGCGACATGGCGATCACCGTGCGCTCCGACGTCGTCGACGGCGTGCAGGCGCCCGACGTCACCGGCCAGATCGCGCCGAAGCTGAAGGCGATCAAGGACAATCTCGAGCCGGCCTACCGCATCGAGGCGGGCGGCGCGTTCGAGGAATCCGCCAAGGGCAACGCCTCGATCTTCATTCTCTTCCCGCTGATGGTCATGGTGATGCTGACGCTGCTGATGTTCCAGCTGCAGAGCTTCTCGCGCCTGATCCTGGTGTTCCTCACCGCGCCGCTCGGCATTGTCGGCGCCTCCTTCGGGCTCAACATCGCCAACGCCCCGTTCGGCTTCGTGGCGCTGCTCGGCCTGATCGCGCTCGCCGGCATGATCATGCGCAACGCCGTGATCCTGGTCGATCAGATCGAGACCGACGTCTCGCACGGCCTGACCCGCCGCGAGGCGATCGTCGAGGCCACCGTCCGCCGGGCCCGCCCGGTGGTGCTGACGGCGCTCGCCGCCATCCTCGCCATGATCCCGCTGTCGCGCTCGGCGTTCTGGGGGCCGATGGCCATCACCATCATGGGCGGATTGTTCGTTGCGACCTTCCTCACGCTGCTGTACCTGCCGGGCCTCTACGCCCTCTGGTTCCGCAAGAGCCTGGATGAGGCGGGCACGCCTGAGCAGCCTGCCGCGCCGCAGCATGGGAGCGATGACCAGCACGCAATTCCGCTTGCTGAGGCGGCTGAATAAGTGAAGATAAACTGCTGATTGACGAGTCCTGACAGATGACACTGGTTTCGGAACATATCGAAGGCGACACCCGGGATCGTATTCTCGAGGTGGCTGAGCGGCTGTTCCGCCAGATCGGCTATCTCAAGACCACGGTCGGCGACATCGCCAAGGAGCTCAAGATGAGCCCCGCCAACGTCTATCGTTTCTTCGAATCGAAGAAGGCGATTCATCAGGCGGTGGCCCGCTCGCTGATGGGCGAGGTCGAGCTGGAAGCGCAGCGGATCGTGGCGAGGCCCGGTCCGGTGCTGCCGCGCTTCCGTGAGCTGCTCACCACCATCCATCGCATGAACACCGAGCGCTATGTCGGCGACAATAAGCTGCACGAGATGGTCGAGATCGCGATGCAGGAGGACTGGGACGTCTGCGTCAACCACATGGAATGCATTGCCGGAGTCATCGGCCAGATGATCGCGCAAGGCGTGGCCTCCGGCGAGTTCGAGGCGCCGGACCTGCAACTGGCCGCGCTGTGCGCCTGCACGGCGATGATGCGCTTTTTCCACCCCCAGATGATCGCCCAGTGCGCTACCAAGCCGGGCCCGACCATCGACCAGATGATCGATTTCGTCATCGCGGGATTGTCCCCGCGGCACTGACGCGCCCAGGAATTTCCCCCTATAAGCGGATCTGCCGTCGTTCCGGGGCGCGCAAAGCGCGAACCCGGAATCTCGAGATTCCGGGTTCGGTCCTGCGGACCGCCACGGAACGACGGGCAGTGGAGAAGCAAGCGCGTGACCGACAAAGACCTGCACTTTTACGAGCCCGCCAAGGGCCACGGCCTCAAGCACGATCCCTTCAACGCCATCGTCGCGCCGCGGCCGATCGGCTGGATTTCGTCGCGCGACACCAAAGGCCACGTCAATCTCGCCCCCTACAGCTTCTTCAACGCGTTCTGCTATGTCCCCCCGATCATCGGCTTCTCCTCCACCAACTGGAAGGACACGGTCGAGAACATCCAGCAGACCGGTGAGTTCGTCTGGAATCTCGCCACCATGGACCTGGCGAGGCACATGAACGCGACGGCGGCGCACGTTGGCCCTGAGGTTGACGAGTTCGAGGTCGCCGGCCTCACCGCTGTGCCCGGCAGGCTCGTCAACGTGCCGCGCGTCGGCGAGAGTCCCGTCGCCTTCGAGTGCAAGGTGTCCGACATCGTCCGGCTCAAGGGCGCCGACGGCAAGGAGGCCAATGCCTGGCTGACGCTCGGCGAGGTCGTTGCCGTTCACATCGACAAGGCTATGATCAAGGACGGCGTCTACCAGACCGCCGCCGCCCGCCCGATCGTCCGCGCCGGCCGCAGCGGTGATTATTTCGAGATCAAGCCGGAAAATATGTTCGAGATGGTGCGGCCGGATTAGATCGGCCGACCTCCGTACTCCCGGAACTGCCACCACGCCTCGGCCGTTATGGCCCTGGGCGGCTGCCCGGCCGCGTCAATTCGCGTCTTTTCGCAGGTGAAGTGTTCACCGCCGCCGGCCACTTTCCGCTAAAATGCCCGATCACCGCGCCGATGCATGAGGTCCGCCATGAGCTTCCGCCGCGACAGCCTGACAAAGCCGATCTTCTCCTGGGCACGCGGCGTGCTGCCGGCGATGTCGGACACCGAGCGTGAGGCGCTGGAGGCCGGCGACGTCTGGTGGGACGCCGATCTCTTTACCGGCAACCCTGATTGGTCGAAGCTGCTGAAGGTCAAACAGGCAACGCTGACTGAAGAGGAGCAGGCCTTCCTCAACGGCCCCGTCGATGAGCTCTGCGCCATGCTCGACGAGTGGAAGATCTTTTGGGAATGGCTCGACCTGCCGCCCGATGTCTGGCACTTCATCAAGCGCGAAAAATTCTTCGGCATGATCATTCCGAAGGAGTTCGGCGGCCTCGGCTTCTCGCCTTATGCGCACTCGGAAGTGGTGCGCAAGATCTCGACCCGCTCGATTGCCGCCGCGGTGACGGTGATGGTGCCGAACTCGTTAGGCCCTGGCGAACTCCTGATGCACTTCGGCACCAAGGAGCAGCAGCAGCGCTGGCTGCCGCGTCTTGCCGACGGCCGCGACATTCCCTGCTTCGGCCTCACCAGCCCCGAGGCCGGCTCTGATGCCGCCTCGATGGTTGACACCGGCATCATCTGCAAGGGCACCTTCGAGGGCCAGGAGGTGCTAGGTCTGAAACTCAACTGGCACAAGCGCTACATCACGCTCGGTCCGGTCGCGACGCTGCTTGGCCTCGCCTTCAAGGCCTACGACCCCGATCATCTGGTGGGAAGCCAGGAAGAGCTCGGCATCAGCGTGGCGCTGATCCCGACCAACCTTCCCGGCGTCGAAATCGGCAAACGCCATCTGCCGTCGATGCAGGTGTTCCAGAACGGCCCGAATTGGGGCCGCGACGTCTTCATTCCGCTCGACTACGTCATCGGCGGCCAGGCGCGGCTGGGGCAGGGCTGGAAGATGCTGATGACGGCGCTCGCCGCCGGCCGCGGCATCTCGTTGCCGTCGCTCTCCGCCGCCGGCGCCGCCTATGCCGCCCGCACCACCGGCGCCTATGCCCGCATCCGCGAGCAGTTCGGCATTTCCATCTCCAAATTCGAAGGCATCGAGGAGCCGCTCGCCCGCATCGTCGCGACCGCCTATCAGCTCGATGCGGCCCGCCGGCTGACCTGCGCCGCGCTGAATGCCGGCATCCATCCGGCCGTTATCTCCGGCATCATGAAGCTGCACGCGACCGAGCGGATGCGCACCGCGGTCGATGACGCCATGGACATCCATGGCGGCAAGGCCGTGATCGACGGTCCGCAAAACTATCTCGGCAATCTCCACCGTGCCGTACCTGTCGGCATCACCGTCGAGGGCGCCAATATCCTCACCCGCAATCTCATCGTGTTCGGACAGGGCGCCATCCGCGCCCATCCGTATTTGCTCGACGAGATGAATGCGCTCGCGGATGCCGATCGCGAGCGCGGGCTCACTGCCTTCGACAAGGTGTTCTGGAAGCATGTCGGCCACAGCTTCGAGACACTCTTGCGCGCGTTCGGCCGGAGCTGGAGCTTTGGCATCTTCGCGCTTGCCCCGGATGCAGGTGACGCCAGGCCATTCTATCGTCAGCTCTCGCGCTACTCCGCTGCGTTTGCCCTCTGCGCCGATATGGCGCTGCTGACGCTCGGCGGCGCGCTCAAGCGCAAGGAGATGCTGTCGGCGCGCTTCGGCGACATCCTGTCCGAGCTGTACCTGCTCTCGGCCGCGCTCAAACGCTGGGAGGACGAGGGCCGGCAGAAGGAGGACTTTGCCGCGCTCGAATGGTGCATGGCGACGGGCTTTCGGACCATCGAGAACCGGCTTGCGGAGATTCTCGCCAATCTGCCGAACCGCTTCGTCGCAGGCATCCTCAAATTCGTGGTCCAGCCATTCGGCGCCCGCGTGCTGGGTCCCTCGGACCGGGTTGTGCATCAATGCGCGAGCTTGGTGCTGGAGCCGTCGGCCGCGCGCGACCGCCTCACGCCCGACCTCGCTTATGTCGACGACGATGGCGGCTTCGCCCGGCTGGAGCGTGCGTTCAACCTGGTCGCAGGTACGGACGCCATCGCCAGGCGAATGCGCGCGGCGCATATGAGCGACTGGAAGGATGCGGTGGCCAAGGGTGTGATCACGCAGGCCGAAGGCGAGCAGCTGGCCGCGGCCCGCGAAGCCGTCACTGAAGTGATCGAGGTCGACGATTTTGCGCCGGAGGCGCTGTCGCCGATTTACAAGAAAACCGGCGACGTGCATCAGTTCTTCCAGGAACTCGGTGAACAGAGGGCGGCGAGCTGATGGCACGACCGGTTTTCATCGTCGACGGCAGCCGGACGCCGTTTTTGAAGGCGCGTTCGGGGCCGGGGCCGTTCACGCCGGTCGACCTCGCCGTGCAATGCGGCCGGCCGCTGTTGGCACGTCAGCCGTTTCCGCCTGATACCTTCGACCAGGTCATCCTCGGCTGCGTCAACGTGATCGCGGACGAAATGAACCCGGCCCGCGTCGCCGCGCTCCGGCTCGGTATGGGCGAGGACATGGTCGCCTTCACCGTGCAGATCAATTGCGGCTCGGGCATGCAGTCGATCGACACCGCCTACCGCTACATCCGCGAGGGCCATGCCGACATGATTCTCGCCGGCGGCACCGAGGCGCTTAGCCACGCGCCGCTGGTCTGGCCCAATTCCGGCGTGCGCTGGTTCGCCGGCCTTGCCACCGCCAAGGGCGTCGCCGCGAAGCTCGCTGCCGCCTTCAAGCTGCGGCCGCGCTATCTCAAACCGATCATCGGCCTGGAGCGCGGGCTGACCGATCCCATTACCGACCTGAACATGGGCCAGACGGCCGAAGTCGTCGGCCATCTCTTCGGCATCACCCGCGCGCAGTCCGATGCCTATGCCGCCGAGAGCCATCGCCGGCTCGCGCATGCGCAGGCGGAAGGTTTTCTCAAGGGCGAAGTCGAAACGGCGTTCTCCCGCGACGGAAAATTCTTCGACCATGACGATGGCGTGCGTCCGGACTCGACGGCCGAGTCGCTGGCAAAACTGAGGCCGGTGTTCGAGCGTCCCTGGGGCCAGGTCACTGCCGGCAATTCCTCTCAGATCACCGACGGCGCGTCCTGGGTGATCCTGGCGTCCGACGAAGCGGTCGCCAGGCACGGTCTGACGCCGAAGGCCGTCATCGTCGACAGCAACTGGGCCGCACTTGATCCAAGCATCATGGGTCTCGGTCCCGTGATGTCTGCGACGCCGCTGCTGAAGCGCAACGATCTCACCATCCAGGACGTCCAGACCTGGGAGCTGAACGAGGCCTTTGCCACCCAGGTGCTCGGCTGCCTCGCCGCCTGGAATGACGACAAGTTCTGCCGCGAGATTTTGGGGCTGGACGGCGCTGCCGGTGAGATCGACCGCGAAAAACTCAATGTCGATGGCGGCGCCATCTCGCTCGGGCATCCCGTCGGCACCTCCGGCAATCGCATCGTGCTGCATCTCGTCAACACCATGAAGCGGCTCGGCACGCGGCGCGGCGTTGCCACCGAATGCATCGGCGGCGGGCTCGGCGGCGCCATGCTGATCGAGGCGGTGTGACCATGGATTCCAGGATCATGACCGCGCTCGGCGATCGCGTGCTGGAGCTCGGGCCCAAGCCCGCTGCCTATAGTCCCTACAAGCACTTCAAGCTGACGCGCGACGCCGACGGCGCCGCCTGGCTGCTGTTCGACCGCACTGACGCCAGCGCCAACACGCTGTCCTCGGACGTGATGGAGGAGTTCGACGCCGTGCTGGCGGCGATCGAGACCGAGCGCCCTGCCGGCCTCGTGATCCGCTCCGCAAAGCCGTCCGGCTTCATCGCTGGCGCCGACGTCAACGAATTTCGCGGCGCCAGTGATGCCGGGATGGTGGAGACGCGGATCCGCGCGGCCCATGCGGTGGTCGACCATCTGGAAGCGCTGAAGCTGCCGACGGTCGCGGTGATCCATGGCTTCTGCCTCGGCGGCGGGCTCGAAGTCGCGCTGGCCTGCCAGTCGCGCATCGCCATCGACGGCGCCCGCTTCGGCTTCCCTGAGGTGATGCTGGGGCTACATCCCGGTCTCGGCGGCACCGCGCGCTTCACCGCGCTGGTCAATCCGACCCAGTCGATGGCCCTGATGCTGACCGGCCGCACTATCGATGCCCGCCGCGCCAAATCGCTCGGCCTCGTCGACACCGTGACGCAGGAGCGCCACGTTCGCAATGCGGTGAAGGACGCACTGTTTGGCCGGCTAAAGCGGGTACGGCCGGGGATGCTCACGCGCGCAGCCAATTTCGGCCCGGTGCGCGGGCTGCTGGCCAGGCGCATGCGCTCGGAGGCCGCGAAGGCCGCGTCCCGCGAGCATTATCCGGCGCCCTATGCCTTGATCGATCTCTGGGAGACCCATGACGGCCGCAAGGCCGCGATGCTCAAGGCAGAGCAGGCCTCGTTCGCCAAGCTGATGGTGACGCCGACTGCGCAGAATTTGATCCGCGTGTTCTTCCTGCGCGAGCAGATGAAGAAGGCGGCAGGCTCCGGCAACACGATCAAGCATGTCCATGTCATTGGCGCCGGCGCCATGGGCGGCGACATCGCGGCCTGGTGCGCGGGGCAGGGGCTGCGCGTCTCGCTCGCCGACATGAAGGCGGAGCCGATTGCGGGCGCGGTCAAGCGCGCCGCCGAGCTCTATGGCAAGATCATCCGCAAGCCGACCGAGGTGCGCGACGCGCTCGATCGCCTGATCCCCGACGTGACCGGGGAGGGCGCCCGCAACGCCGATCTCATCATCGAGGCGGTCCCGGAGAAGCTCGAGCTCAAGCAGAAGGTCTATGCCGCTCTCGAGCCGCGGATGAAGCCGGGCGCGATTCTCGCGACCAACACGTCGAGCATTCCGCTCCAGGATTTGCGCACCACGCTGGCGCGGCCGGAGCGGCTGGTCGGCCTTCACTTTTTCAACCCGGTGTCGCGGTTGCAACTGGTCGAAGTCGTCAGCCATGACGGCAACGATGCGCAGGTGCTGAAGCAGGCACTCGCCTTCGTCGGCGCGATCGATCGGCTGCCTTTATCGGTGAGGAGCTCGCCGGGCTTCTTAGTCAACCGCGCGCTGACGCCCTACATGCTGGAAGCGATGGTGATGCTGGACGAGAAGATCGACCAGCGCCTGATCGACGCTGCCGCGGAGCAGTTCGGCATGCCGATGGGGCCGATCGAACTGGCCGACCAGGTCGGGCTCGACATTTGTCTCGATGTCGGCGACATGCTGCGCACCAAGTTCGGCGATCTGCTGCCGCCGACCCCGGCCTGGCTGCGCGAGAAGGTTGCGAAGGGCGAACTCGGCCGCAAGACCGGCAAGGGCTTTTACGTCTGGCGCGACGGCAAGGCCGAGAAGGCGCCGTTACCCGAGACCGGTCCGCGCGTCACCGACCAGATGATCGACCGCCTGGTGCTGCCGATGTCCAACGTCTGCGTTGCGGCGCTTCGCGAGGGTATCGTCGATGATGCCGACATGGTCGATGGCGCCATGATCTTCGGCACCGGTTATGCACCGTTCCGTGGCGGCCCGTTGAACTATGCGCGCACGCGTGGCGTGGATCACGTCGTATCCACTCTGCGCGCGCTGGCCGGCAGATTCGGCGAACGCTTTGCACCGGATCCGGGCTGGGATAATTTCAAGTGAGCAGTTTCAAGTGAGCGATTTCAAGTGAGCAATCTTCGAGTGAGAGAGGCATGAACGAACAAGCCAATGCCGGGCCGGGCGGCGATCTCTGCATCCGCACGCTGGCGATGCCTGCCGACACCAACGCAAACGGCGACATCTTCGGCGGCTGGCTGCTCAGCCAGATGGACGTCGGCGGCGGCGTGTTTGCGTCAAAGGTCGCGAAGTCGCGCACGGTGACCGTCGCCATCGAGGCGATGAATTTCCGCAAGGCTGTCTATGTCGGCGATCTCGTGTCGGTTCACGCCCACCTCGTCCGCGTCGGGCGTACCTCCATCACCGTGCATCTGGAAGCGTGGGCGCTACGCCGCGGCGAGCAGCAACCGTTCCTCGTCACCGACGGCAATTTCACCTACGTCTCGATCGACGAGCACGGCCGCCCGCAGCCGGTTCGCCCGACCGACACCGCGATCGCGACGTAATCGCGCGCGGCGTTGCGCCTCATCTGTCTGATGCGTGCGGCACCGCCAAACGCGGCGCGACTGAGTCACGACGCCGCGGCTTTGCCAAGAACCAGTCATAAAACGGATGAGGTCCCGGCGTACTCAGTTGCCTGTCGATTCGGGGTGGAAACGGCCTCATATGCCCTAGGAACCTTTGGGCAGAGCTGCCGTTATTTGCCCGCACTGAGGAATCTACGGGCCATGCCGGACAGCTACATCATCGAAGTTAATTCAGAGACCGCGGGAATCGTTGTTCGTGGCCAGGGCGGCTATTGCTTCTTCGCCTCGTCCCACCAATTCAACCGTCTCGAAGGCCAGCTCTTCCGCAACGCCCGCGAAGCCGAGCGCGCCGCGCGCAAGCTGGTTAACGGTGATGTGAAGGAAGCGGCGTAAGCGCAGCTGTCATTCCGGGGCGCGTAGCGCGAGCTACGATGCGCAATTGCGCATCTGAGAATCCGTTTTGCCGCAGAGAATGTCGACGAACGAATTCCGGGCCCGCGCCTTTCGGCGCGTCCCGGAATGACACCGTCAATCACAACTTCGTCGCCGCCCGTGAGAGCAGCTTCCAGTCGTCGCCCTGCTTCTGCCAGTTCATCAGGATGTGAAGGTTGGTAGGCACTTTTTTCCCATCGGCCGCCATCTCCTGTTCCGCCACCCAGTGGAAACGCACGATCGCGGCGGGGCCGACGACCTTGATGGTCGGGTCCTTGTACTCGATCGACAGGAATTTGGATTTGCCGTCGGTGGCGTTGGTGACGAAGGTCGCCTTGTCCTCGACCTTGCCGCTGGAATGGCTGTAGCTCACCTCGTCGGCGCAGAGCGCGCCGAGCGCCTTGGGATCGGCCGCGATCTGGGCGAGACGGAACGCCTCGACCTTTTTCGCCACGGCTTCCTCGTCCGCCGAGGCTGCCAGCACCGGTGTCGTGAGCGCTGAGACTGCAAGAGTGGAGACGGCAAGAGCTGGCACGGCAAGAGTCGAGAGAGCCAGATCGCGTCGGTTGATCGTCATCGTTTCCTCCTTTTTGATCTTGCATGGAGTGTTGCAGCCGCGCGCGACTTTGTCGAGTGTCGCGTCGTGGTCATTCACGTGCGTCATTGCGCGATTGCCGCTGTATTGATACGGCTTTCGTATTGATGCGTCATATATTCGGGAAAGTACGGACATGATCGAGGCTATCGGCAGGGCGTTGCTGTTCGACATCGACGGTACGCTCGCCAACACCGATCCGCTGCACCTGAAGGCCTTCAATCAGGTGTTCGGCCCTCGCGGCCATGTCTTCGATCACGCACGCTTCTCCAGGGAGCTGCAAGGCTTCGCGAACGTATCGATCGGTGAGCGCTTTCTGCCCGACGAGGCGCCGGAACGGCGTGCCTTGATCCTAGATGAGAAGGAGGAAGTCTTCCGCGAGCTCGTCGCTGGGCAGATCGAGCCGCTGCCGGGCCTGATGGCGCTGCTCGACAGGGCGGATGCGGCCGGTATTCCCATGGTTGCCGTGACCAACGCCCCGCGGCTCAATGCGGAGATGCTGCTGTCCGGCCTCGGCATCACGGACCGCTTCAAGGCGCTCGTGATCGGCGCCGAGCTGTTGCACGGCAAGCCGCATCCGCTGCCTTATCAGGAAGGGTTGCGCTTTGCCGGCGCCAGCGCGATGGCCTCGATCGCGTTCGAGGACTCCCGCACCGGCGTGCAATCGGCCGCGGCGGCCGGCATTCCGACCATCGGCATCCGGACCAGCCTCAGCCACGCCGATCTCGTCGCCGCCGGGGCTATCGCCTCCGCCAGCGCCTTCGACGATCCGGACCTGCTCGCGCGCCTCACCGCCGCAATGGCGTGGTGAGACCTTCGTCCGTTAACCGTGATCGGCGCGCGCATTGACCGGGCGCGCGAACCGCCGCACCATGCAGCTTCCTGACCTAAGGCCATCGCCGTGACCGGACTGACTCATCGCCAAGCCGAAATCCTCAACATCGCGCGAGCCTCGGGCCGCGTCATGGTCGAGGAGCTGGCGCGCCGGTTCGAGGTCTCGGCGCAGACCATCCGCAAGGATCTCAACGATCTCTGCGAGCGGAGATCGCTGACCCGCATTCATGGCGGCGCCATCATCGCCTCCGGCGTGGAAAACCTCGCCTATGAGGCGCGGCGGTTCGTCGCCGCCGACGAGAAGAAGGCGATTGGAGCCGCGGCCGCCTCACTGATTCCGAATGGCTGCTCGCTCTTCATCAACATCGGCACCACGACCGAGGAGGTCGCGAGCGCGCTGACCTCGCACGAGGACCTCCTCGTCATCACCAACAATCTGAACGTCGCCATGCTGCTGTACCGCCATCCCCGCATCGAGGTGGTGGTCGCCGGCGGCACGGTGCGGCGCGCCGACGGTGCGGTGGTCGGCTCGACCGCGACGCAGCTGATCGGCCAGTTCAAGGTTGACTACGCCATCATCGGGGCGTCCGCGATCGACGAGGAGGGCGCGCTGCTCGACTTCGACTATCGCGAGGTGCAGGTGGCGCAGGCCATCATCGCCAACGCCCGCAGCGTCATGCTGGTCGCTGATTCCACCAAGCTCCGGCGCAGCGCGCCGGTCCGCATCGCGCATATCAGCCAGATCCAGACCTTCGTCACTGACCAGGAATTGCCCGAGCGCCTCGCCACCATCTGCCACGGTAAGGGCATCGAGGTGATGGCGGCGATGCCGAAGGCGGCGGATGTCGATGATGCCCAAGCCGAGGCACAAGAAGCGCCCGAGGCGGCGCCGGTGGTGCGGCTGAGGTAGAATTCATGCGGCGTCCCATGGATTGAGTAGCGGGACGCCCGTTGGTTCGAAATCCCCCACATTGCGCGTGACAACCGTCAAGCCGTGAACAAGCGCGGTCGCTGCGATGAGAGCATCGCGTTCCGCCCGGGGGTTGGGAACGTGAAGTTGCGCACAGCGCTGCGCCACGGCTGTATCGATGGCCAGGATTCGCCCCTCAAAGCGAACCAGAATTTGGCCATCGATCCAGGTGCGCAGGACGGCACCTTGCGCCGCGTCTTTGCGCTCGATCAAGCGCGCGCCCAGCTCAATTTCGAGGATCGAGATGGCAGACATGAAGAAATTCGCCGCGGGAATTGCATTGGCCCATGCGACGACGTTGCGATCAGCTTTATCTGGCCGCCTCAGTTCGGAAATGACATTGGTGTCCAGCAGAAACATCAGTCGAGATCGGCAGCCCTAATCTCACCTGCCATGCGAGGCGGATCGAAATCGAACTCCGCGCTCACTTGCCCAAGAGCCTCGGCAAGGCTCATGTGCCCGCCGCTCAGACGCAAATATTCCTCGATTGAGAGCAGGACGTGGGCCGGACGGCCGCGGTCCGTAATGAAGACGGGCCCCTGCGATGCGGCCTTTTTCGCGCCGCTGGTGTCTTGATTGAATTCCCGACTGGTCAGGGTGGTCACCATCGTCAGCGCCTCCTCGCCGTGGCAGTGCCATACCGCCAAGTATATGTAGACATGTTGCTACATTCAAGGGGTTGAGCGCTCTGGTTGATGCGAGCCATGCCCGCATGCGATTCGATCGAGCCCTTTGCCCTCAAATGCGGCGCTCGGTCTGGCAATTTCTCACCTCATTGGCGCCGACTAAGTTCCGCTTTCACTTCCTTCCGCCTCTCTTTCATCTTGCTTTCGTTTCTCGGTGTGATCTAATCAAAAACGAAAGTAACCGCTCGATTGAACGGGCGGTCGCCGGGGGATGCGTCTGTTGGAGCGTATTTTCGACCTCGCCATTATCGGAGGCGGTGTTAACGGCTGCGGCATCGCGCGCGACGCGGTGGGCCGCGGCAACTCCGTTTTCCTGTGCGAAATGAATGATTTGGCGAGCGGGACGTCGTCCTGGTCGACCAAGCTGGTGCATGGCGGCCTGCGCTATCTCGAATATTACGAGTTTCGGCTGGTCCGCGAGGCGCTGATCGAGCGCGAGATCCTCTGGGGCATCGCGCCCCACATCATTCGCCCTCTGCGTTTCGTTTTGCCGCACCATGCGGGCTTGCGGCCAGCCTGGCTGCTGCGCCTCGGCCTCTTCCTCTATGACCACATCGGCGGCCGTCATCTGTTGCCGGCGACCCGCTCGGTCGACCTTCGGCGTGACGAGGTCGGCCGCCCGCTGATCCCGAACCGCTATGGCCGTGGGTTCGAATATTCCGACTGCTTCGTCGATGATGCCCGTCTGGTCGTGCTCAACGCACGCGACGCCGCCGACAAGGGCGCCGAGATCCGCACCCGCACTCGCGCGACAGATATCAAACAGTCAGACGGCATCTGGACCGTCAGCATGATCGACACGCTGACCGGCGCGCGTTCGTCGATCCAGGCCCGTGCGCTGGTCAATGCCGGCGGTCCCTGGGTCGAGGATGTGCTCGGCCGCGGCGCCGGCGTCAACGCCAAAGCCAAGGTGCGCCTGGTGCAAGGCTCGCACATCGTCGTGAAAAAGCTCTACGACCACGACCGCGCCTACATGTTCCAGAATGCCGACGGCCGCATCATCTTTGTCATTCCCTATCAGGACGATTTTACGCTGATCGGCACCACCGACCGCGACTATGACGGCGATCCCGCCAAGGTGAAGGCGACGGCCGAAGAGATTCAGTATCTCTGCACGGCGGCAAGTGAATATCTGGCCAAGCCTGTCACGCCCGATGACGTGGTCTGGACCTATTCCGGCGTCCGTCCGCTCTACGACGACGGCGCCAGCGAAGCCAAGGCCGCGACGCGCGACTATGTGTTCGAGCTCGACACGCCTGGCGGCGTGCCGCTGCTGTCGATCTATGGCGGCAAGATCACGACCTACCGCCGCCTCGCCGAGGAGGCGCTGGAGCGGCTCGGGCCCTATCTTCGCAGTGCGAAAGCGCGCGAAGGCTGGACCGGCAAATGGCCGCTGCCCGGCGGCGACATGGGCGTGTCCGATGTCGACGGTCTGATCGCCGAGCTTCAGCGCGGCTATCCCTTCCTCAGCCACGAGCATGCGCGGCGCCTCGCGCGCGCCTATGGCACGAGGGCGATCAAGCTGCTTGGGGATGCGAAATCGGCGGCCGATCTCGGCCAGGCCTTCGGCGCGACGCTGACCGAGCGCGAAGTCCGCTATCTCATGGCCCACGAATGGGCCGTTACCGCCGACGACGTCGTCTGGCGCCGTTCCAAGCTCGGCCTGCGACTAAGTGCCGATGAGATCGCGGCGCTTGACGACTGGATCAGGACCCACGCCGTGCAGCAAAGTCCCCTGCTGGAAGCGGGAGGACGCTCATGACCGTGACACTCGATCACATGACCCGGACTGTCGACGGTATCCCACACATCCGTGACGTCTCGCTGACGCTCGAGAGCGGCACGCTCAACGTGCTGCTCGGGCCGACGCTGTCGGGCAAGACCTCGATCATGCGGCTGCTCGCTGGCCTGGACAAGCCGACATCGGGCAAGTTGCTGGTCAATGGCAAGGACGTCACCGGTGTTGACGTGCGCCAACGCTCGGTCGCCATGGTCTATCAGCAGTTCATCAACTACCCCTCGCTGTCGGTTTACGAGAACATCGCTTCGCCCTTGCGCGTGCAGGGCAAGCCGCGGGCCGAAATCGAGGCGCGGGTCGCGGAAGCGGCCCGGCTGCTCCGGCTCGAGCCGTTCCTGAAGCGCACCCCGCTCCAGCTTTCCGGCGGCCAGCAGCAGCGAACCGCGATGGCGCGCGCGCTGGTGAAGGGCGCCGACCTCGTCCTGCTCGACGAGCCGCTCGCCAATCTCGACTACAAGCTCCGCGAGGAGCTGCGCACCGAGCTGCCGCGCATCTTCGAGGCGTCCGGTGCGATCTTCGTCTATGCCACCACCGAGCCGACCGAGGCGCTGCTGCTCGGCGGCAATACGGTGTGCATGTGGGAGGGGAAGGCGCTCCAGATCGGCGAGACGCCGAAGGTCTACCGGCGGCCCCAGACCTTGCGCGTCGCGCAGGTGTTCTCCGATCCGCCGCTCAATCTCGTCGGCATCGAGAAGAAGAACGGTTCTGTGCAATATGCGGGTGGCATCGCCGCGCCGGCGTCCGGTCTTTATTCCTCGCTCGCCGACGGCGCCTATCGCGTCGGATTTCGTGCCCATCAGCTCGCGCTTGCCAATGGCGAGACTGACCGCCACGCCTTCCATGCCACAGTAACGGTGACCGAGATCACCGGTTCGGAGAGTTTCGTGCATCTGACCCGCGATGGATCGAATTGGGTGGCGGTGTTGCACGGCGTGCACGAGTTCGAGCCCGGCCAGACGCTCGATGCCGTGCTCGATCCCAACGACGTTTTCGTGTTCGATGCTGCCGACCGGCTGGTCGCGGCACCCGCCATAGCGTTTTCAAGCGAAGTGCGTAGCGGTTCGCGTGAAGAAAACGCGTCAACAAATAAAGTTTCTTGAGGGAGGTGCGACATGGCCCGCATTGACCTCGTCGATCTCGCCCACTCCTACGGCGGCAATGATGCGCCGCAGGACAGCTTTGCTCTCAAGCCTGTCACCATGACGTGGCGGCAGGGCGGCGCCTACGCGTTGCTCGGGCCGTCCGGCTGCGGCAAGACCACGCTGCTCAACGTCATCTCCGGCATCATCACGCCCTCGCGGGGGAAAATCCTGTTCGACGGCGAGGACATCACACCGCTGTCAACCCAGAAGCGCAACATCGCCCAGGTGTTCCAGTTTCCGGTGATCTACGACACCATGACGGTGGGGCAGAATTTGGCGTTCCCTCTGAAGAACCGCGGCGTGCCGAAGGTCGAGATCGACAAGCGCGTCGCCGAGATCGGCCGCCTGCTCGACCTCGAGCCCTATCTGAACCGCAAGGCGACACGGCTCACGGCCGATGCCAAGCAGAAGATCTCGCTCGGCCGCGGCCTCGTCCGCTCCGACGTCGCCGCCGTGCTGTTCGACGAGCCGCTCACCGTGATCGACCCCGAGCTGAAATGGCAGCTCCGCTCCAAGCTGAAGGCGCTGCATCGCGAGCTCGACCTTACGATGATCTACGTCACCCACGACCAGACCGAAGCGCTGACCTTCGCCGACACCGTGGTGGTCATGCATGACGGCCGCGTGGTGCAGAGCGGTACGCCGGCCGAGCTGTTCGACAAGCCGGCGCACACCTTCGTCGGCTATTTCATCGGCTCGCCCGGCATGAACATCCTGCCGGCCGAGGTGAGGGGCCGCGAGGCCAGGATCGGCGGTCACGTCATCGCGCTCAACCGTAGCTACGACAAGCTGCCTGATGGCGCGAAGATCGAGATCGGCGTCCGTCCAGAATTCGTTGAGGCCGTCGCGCCTGCGCCCGGCCTGCTCAGTGCGAAGATCGAACGCGTGGACGACCTCGGCCGCATCCGCTTCGCGCGGGCGCGGCTCGGTGACGCAAAACTCGCGGCACGCGCGCCGGCCGGCTTCACCAGCCCGGACGGCACGGCCGGCCTGAAATTCGACCCGTCGCACGTCCACGTTTATGTCGACAGCCTTCTGGTGGAGGGAGCCGCCTGATGGACAAGACCGTCAACCAAAAAGCCTGGTTCCTGGTGCTGCCGGTGTTCCTGGTCGTCGCCTTCTCGGCAGTGCTGCCGTTGATGACGGTAGTGAACTATTCGATGCAGGATACCTTCGGCAACAACCAGTTCTTCTGGAACGGTGTCGGCTGGTTCAAGGAATTGCTCGATCCTTCGACCGATCTCGGCGGCCGCTTCCTGGCTTCGCTCGGCCGCAATCTGTTCTTCTCGCTGGTGATCCTCGCGATCGAGGTGCCGCTCGGCATCGTGGTCGCGCTGTCGATGCCGCGCCAGGGCTGGACGGTCGCGGCCTGCCTCGTCATCCTGGCGCTGCCGCTGCTGATCCCCTGGAACGTGGTCGGCACGATCTGGCAGATCTTCGGCCGCCCCGATATCGGCCTGCTCGGCTATGTCCTCAACGCCATCGGCATCGACTATAATTACGTCTCCAACGAGATCGACGCCTGGGTCACCGTCATCGTGATGGACGTCTGGCACTGGACGAGCCTGGTCGCGCTGCTCTGCTACGCCGGCCTGAAGTCGATTCCCGAAGCCTATTACCAGGCGGCGCAGATCGACGGCGCCTCGCGCTGGGCGGTGTTCAAGGCGATCCAGCTACCGAAGATGAACCGCGTGCTGCTGATCGCGGTGCTGCTGCGCTTCATGGACAGTTTCATGATCTACACCGAGCCGTTCGTGGTGACAGGTGGCGGTCCCGGCAATTCGACGACCTTCGTGTCGATCGAGCTGGTCAAGATCGCGCTGGGCCAGTTCGACCTCGGCAAGGCCGCCGCATTGTCGCTGGTCTACAACCTCATCATCCTGATCGTCTGCTGGATCTTCTACACCGTCATGACCAATGCCGGCGCCGAGCGGAAGCCGCAGGAAGGAGCCGCGTGATGCACTCGATCCCCGGCCGTCGCCTCATTATGGCGCTGTTCTTGATCTTCCTGCTGTTGCCGATCTACTGGCTCGTCAACATGAGCTTCAAGACCAACGCCGAGATCGTCTCGACGATGACGCTGTGGCCGCACGCCCCGACGCTCCAGCATTACAAGCGCATCTTCACCGACGAGAGCTGGTATTCCGGCTATATCAACTCGCTGGAATATGTCGTCCTCAACACCATCATCTCGATCTCGGTGGCGCTGCCGGCGGCCTATGCGTTCTCGCGCTACCGTTTCCTCGGCGACAAGCATCTGTTCTTCTGGCTGCTGTCGAACCGCATGGCGCCGGCCGCGGTCTATGCACTGCCGTTCTTCAACCTCTATTCGGCGATCGGGCTGTTCGATACGCCCTGGGCGGTCGCGCTCGCGCACTGCATCTTCAACGTCCCGCTTGCGGTGTGGATCCTGGAAGGCTTCGTTTCCGGCGTGCCGCGCGAGATCGACGAGACCGCCTTTCTCGACGGCTATTCCTTCCCGCGCTTCTTCATCAAGATCCTGGTGCCGCTGATCGCGAGCGGCATCGGCGTCGCCGCCTTCTTCTGCTTCATGTTCTCCTGGGTCGAGCTGCTGCTCGCGCGCACGCTGACCTCGGTGCAGGCCAAGCCGATCGCGGCGATCATGACGCGTACGGTATCGGCCGCGGGTATGGACTGGGGCCTGCTGGCCGCTGCCGGCGTGTTGACGATCATCCCGGGCGCGCTCGTGATCTGGTTCGTCCGCAATTATATCGCGAGCGGTTTCGCGCTCGGTCGGGTGTAGGGAGGCATCAATGGAATCTATTGCATGGATGGCCTGGACGCCGCCGACGGCGATCTTCTTTGTCGCGCTCGCCTGCACGTTGGCCGTGATGACCTGGCTTGGGGTGGCCTATCCCGAAGCCGAGCGAGTCGGCGTGCTGCGCATCCCGACCACGCGCGGCGACCGTCTGTTCATCTCCCTGATCACGGCGGCGGTCATCCACCTGCTCTGGATCGCTTTCGCCGGCACTGACGCCCTCGCCACGCTGCCGATCGGCGAGGACGGACTTGAAATTTCGCGCCTTTGGATCGCATCAGGAATTTCGCTGGCCACGGCCGTACTCATTTTCCGCACGGTCTAGCCCGCGAAGGAACGGCCAGATCCGGGACCAACCCGGGCCTGTAAAAAGTTTGTCGCTGCAACGGAGGAATAACATGCGGCAGTTTAGGAGAAGGGAACGTCCATTGACCAAGAATAGCTTTCTGACGATGTCCAGCGTCGCCGCCATCGTCGCGGTGTCGCTGGCCGTCTCGGCGCCGGTGCGCGCCGCCGACGACGCCGCGATCCAGAAGTGGATCGCGGAATTCCAGCCCTCGACGCTGTCGAAGGAAGACCAGAAGAAGGAGCTGGAGTGGTTCGCCAAGGCCGCCGAGCCCTTCAAGGGCATGGAGATCAACGTCGTCTCCGAGACCATCACGACCCACGAATACGAGGCGCAGACGCTGGCCAAGGCGTTCTCCGAACTCACCGGCATCAAGCTCAAGCACGACCTCATCCAGGAAGGTGACGTCGTCGAGAAGCTGCAGACCCAGATGCAGTCCGGCAAGAACGTGTACGACGGCTGGATCAACGATTCCGACCTGATCGGCACCCACTTCCGCTACGGCCAGACCATCGCGCTGTCGGACTACATGACCGGCGAGGGCAAGGACGTCACCGATCCCATGCTCGACGTCAACGACTTCATCGGCAAGTCGTTCGGCACCGCGCCGGACGGCAAGCTCTACCAGCTGCCCGACCAGCAGTTCGCCAACCTGTACTGGTTCCGCTACGACTGGTTCACCAACGCCGACTACAAAGCCAAGTTCAAGGCCAAGTATGGCTACGAGCTCGGCGTGCCCGTGAACTGGTCGGCCTATGAAGACATCGCCGAGTTCTTCACCAACGACATCAAGGAGATCAACGGCGTCAAGGTCTATGGCCATATGGACTATGGCAAGAAGGACCCGTCGCTCGGCTGGCGTTTCACCGACGCCTGGCTGTCGATGGCCGGTAACGGCGACAAGGGCATCCCGAACGGTCTGCCGGTCGACGAATGGGGCATCCGCATGGAAGGCTGCCGTCCGGTCGGCTCCTCGGTGGAGCGTGGTGGCGACACCAACGGTCCGGCCGCGGTCTACTCGATCACCAAGTACCTCGATTGGATGAAGAAGTATGCTCCGCCGCAGGCCCAGGGCATGACCTTCTCCGAATCGGGTCCGGTGCCGGCGCAGGGGAACATCGCCCAGCAGATGTTCTGGTACACCGCCTTCACCGCCGACATGGTGAAGCCGGGCATCGCCGTGATGAACGCGGACGGTACGCCGAAGTGGCGTATGGCTCCGTCGCCGCACGGTTCGTACTGGAAGGAAGGCATGAAGCTCGGCTACCAGGACGCTGGCTCGCTGACGCTGCTGAAGTCGACCCCGGCGGATCGCCGCAAGGCAGCCTGGCTCTATCTCCAGTTCATCGTCTCCAAGTCGGTGTCGCTGAAGAAGAGCCATGTCGGCCTCACGTTCATCCGTGAATCCGACATCTGGGACAAGTCGTTCACGGAGCGTGCGCCGAAGCTTGGCGGCCTGATCGAGTTCTACCGCTCGCCCGCGCGCGTGCAGTGGACCCCGACCGGCAACAACGTGCCCGACTATCCGAAGCTGGCGCAGCTGTGGTGGCAGAACATCGGCGATGCGTCGTCCGGCGCGAAGACGCCGCAAGCCGCGATGGACTCGCTTGCCGCTGCGCAGGACTCCGTCATGGAGCGTCTGGAGAAGTCCGGCGTGCAGGGCGCCTGCGGTCCGAAGCTGCACAAGAAGGAAACGGCCGAGTACTGGTTCGCCAAGGCCCAGAAGGACGGCACGATTGCTCCGCAACGCAAGCTCGCCAACGAGAAGCCGAAGGGCGAGACGGTCGACTACGACACCCTGATCAAGTCGTGGCCGGCACAGCCCCCGAAGCGCGCGGAAGCGAAGTAAGCGCCGCGTCGAGCGACATCAAAAAACGAAAGGCCGGGAGCAATCCCGGCCTTTTTCCTTTTTATTGTCGTGGATTTGCTTCCACACCGTCATTGCGAGCGAAGCGAAGCAATCCAGAGTCTTTCCACGGAGGTAGTCTGGATTGCTTCGTCGCTTCGCTCCTCGCAATGACGGAGGATGGAGCGACGACGACGCCTTACTCCGCCGGTTCGGCCGCCAGCGTCGGGTAGTCCGTGTATCCCTTCGCGCCGCCGCCGTAGAACGAGTTCTTGTCCCAATCGTTCAGTGCCGCGCCCGTCTTCAGCCGCTCGACCAGATCGGGGTTGGAGATGAACGGCTTGCCGAAGGCGATGAGATCGGCCGCGTTCGCGTCCAGAACCTTGCTGGCGAGATCGAAATCATAGCCGTTGTTGGCGATGTAGGCGCCGGGGAAGCGCTTGCGCAGGGCCGCATAGTCGAACGGGGCGATGTCGCGCGGACCGCCGGTGGCGCCTTCGACGACGTGGAGATAGACGAGCTTCAGCGCGGCGAGCCCGTCGACGATATGGTCGTACAAGGCTTGCGGGTTCGAATCCGAGATGTCGTTGGCCGGCGTCACCGGCGAGATGCGGATGCCGGTGCGCTCGGCGCCGGCTTCGGCCGCGACGGCCTTGGAGACTTCCAGCATCAGCCGCGCCCGGTTCTCGATCGAGCCGCCATAGGCGTCGGTACGCTTGTTGGTGCCGTCCTTGGCGAACTGCTCGAGCAGATAGCCGTTGGAGCCGTGGATCTCGACGCCGTCGAACCCGGCCTCAAGTGCGTTCCTCGTGGCGCGCTTGAAATCGTCGATGATCCCTGGAATTTCGGAGAGCTCGAGCGCGCGGGGCTCGGAGACGTCGGCGAAGCCGCCGTTGACGAAAGTCTTGCCCTTGGCGCGGATCGCGCTCGGCGCCACCGGGGCTGCGCCATTGGCCTGAAGGTCGACGTGCGAGATGCGGCCGACATGCCAGAGCTGGATGAAGATCTTGCCGCCGCGCTGGTGCACCTGATCGGTGACCTTGCGCCAGCCGGCAACCTGCTCCTTGGAGTAGATGCCGGGGGTGTCCTGGTAGCCTTGGCCCTGCTGCGAGACCTGGCTTGCTTCGGTAATCAGAAGCCCAGCCGAGGCGCGCTGGGCGTAATAGTCGGCGGCGAGCGCGCCCGGTACGAAGGTGCCGGGAACGGCGCGGTTGCGCGTCAGCGGCGCCATCACGAAACGGTTCGCCAGCGTGATCGGGCCGAGCTTGTAGGTCTCAAACAATTTGGTCGAACGGCTCATGAGAATGCTTCCAGGCGGTGAGAGATCCGGAACACTTGTGCATTGCGACACGAGGCGCAAGGGAGGAGCCATACGGAAAGCGCAGGCGAGCTGCGCACGGGCGTTGCGCAGCTTAATTGATGTGCAATTGCGGGCCGCGCCAGTGGATTTGATCTCCCTGCCGCGGTCGCACGAGTTGGAAAACTCAGTTCGCGCCCATGTAGTCGCGCTTTCCGATTTCGACGCCGTTGTGACGCAAGATCCCGTGGGCGGTCGCGGCATGGAAATAGAAGTTCGGCAGCGAGAACGCGCTCAGGAATTGCTGGCCCTTCATGGTGATGGACTTGTCGGGGCCGGCCGGGAAGGTGACATCCTTGGTGTCGGCGCCCTCGAACTGCGCCGGCTTGAACGATTGCACATAGTCGATGGTCTTCGCCAGGCGCTGCTTCAATTCGGCAAAGCTGGTCTCGGTGTCCGGTGTGGAGGGCACTTCGCTATGGGTCAGCCGGGCGCAGCCCTTGGCTGCGAAATCGCTGACGAGCTGGATCTGCTTCGAGAGCGGCAGCATGTCCGGAAACAGGCGGGAGCCGAGCAGGACGGCGGGATCGACCTTCTTGGCCGCACAATGCGCCTCGGCTTTCGTGAGCAGGCCGGTCAGGCTGTTCAGCATTTGCAAATAGGCGGGAACGACGGCGTCGTGGAAGGACATGTGATGCTCGCTCTGTGGTGGGAAATCTCAGGAGAAAAACCTGAGCCACTCACATGGGAACCTCATGGAAAAATACAATCGCGCGAGCGGCTTGTGCAGTGCGAAAATTCTACCGAGCGGGCTTGCGGTGCTATCGGCGCCATACCCCCCCGCTGTCATCGTTAGGCTTGACCGGACGATCCAGTACTCCGAGGCAGCTGTGATTGTATCGATAGGCCGCGGCGTACTGGATGCCCCGCTTCGCGGGGCGTGACAGCGATTCTAGTGCTTAGCGGATCGTGGCCGCCGGCTGTGCCTGCGCCGTGCCACCGCGCATGCGGGCGAGCAGCTCGGCCGTCGGCCAGGAATCGGCCGGCAGACCGTATTTGATCTGCATCGCCTTCACCGCGGCGCGGCTCTGCTGGCCCAGCACGCCGTCGACCTTGCCGACGTTGAAGCCGGACTGGACCAGAAGCTGCTGCAATTGCTTGAGCTCGTTGAACGGCAGCTGCGCGACCGGTGTGGACGGCTTTCGCATCGGAGCCGCGCCCGCGATGCGGGTGGCGAGATAACCCGCGGTGGTCGAATAGATCAGCGAGTTATTCCACTCGGTGTAGGCCGCGAAATTCGGGTACGCCATGAAGGCCGGACCGAAGCGTCCCATCGGCAGCAGCACGGATGCCGCCAGGTTGTCGTTCGGCAGCGGTCGGCCGTCGGGATAGGTGACGCCGAGTTGTGCCCATTTCGAGCGCGGCTCTCGCACCGTGAGATCGGTCTGATCCCACGGCAGGTTTTGCGGCACCCTGATCTCCTCCAGCCACGGCTCGCCGCGCCGCCACTTCAAGCCATTGGCGATGTAGTTCGCGGTCGAGCCAATCACGTCGTCCTCGCTGCGGAGGAGGTCACGCCGTCCGTCGCTGTCATAGTCGACGGCATAGTTGACGTAATGCACGGGCAGGAACTGGGTTTGTCCGAGCTCGCCCGCCCAGGAGCCGACCATCTCGTCGGGATGCAAATCACCGCGATCGATGATCTTCAGCGCGGCGATGGTCTCGTTCACGAACATCTCCGAGCGGCGGCAATCATAGGCCAGCGACACCAGCGATTTCAGTGTCGGCAGATTGCCCATGTTGACGCCGAAGTCGCTCTCCAGTCCCCAGAACGCGGCGATCACCGCCGGCGGCACGCCGTATTCCTTTTCCGCGCGGGCGAATGCGGCCGCATGTTGCTTGATGTGCTGTTGGCCGTTCTGCATGCGATAGGGCGCGGCCATGCGGCCGGCAAATTCGGTAAAGAGCTGGCCGAACACGCGCTGACCACGGTCGCGGTTGACGATGCCCTGGTCGTAGACGAGGTAAGGCGAGGCCGCCGCGATCGTCCGCTGCGACACGCCGGCGGCAACAGCCTGCTGTTTCACATCGGCCAGGAAGCGATCGAAGTTCGCGCCGTTATGGCACGACGCCGCGTGCGGTGAGGGCGCGGTGGCCCTGGGGGCCGCCGGCTTTGCGGGTGGCGGAGCGAACTGGGCGGAGGCGGGAAGGGCGAGCGTGAGCAGGGCGGCGGCCGCGATCGCAAATCGGGTCTGGAGCATGAGGTTTCCGGCGGGGAAGGGGCGTGGGGAATCTTGCCAAAGCTTAAGGGAATTGAGCGCCTCAAACCATCCCTTCGTCATGACCGCGCAGGCGGGACAAGCCCGGGCATGACGGAAAGGCAATGTTGGGCCAGTGCCGCGTCTCCGCGACGCACCCTGAAACCTTGCACGTGGACGGGGGTCATCCCTACCTCATGCTCGCCGGCCCGCAACGCCTCCAGCGGCCACGGCCGGCCTCGGGAGACGGCCATGAACTATCTTCGTACCGCAATGCTGCTCGCAGGCCTCACCGCCCTGTTCATGGGCGTCGGCTATCTGATCGGCGGCGCCGGCGGCGCCATGATTGCGCTCGTCATTGCCGCGGCGACCAATCTCTTCACCTACTGGAACTCCGACCGGATGGTGCTGTCGATGTATGGCGCCCATGAGGTCGACCGCAGCAGCGCCCCGGAGCTGGTCGGGCTCGTGGCCGAGCTTGCGAGCCGCGCCGGCTTGCCGATGCCGCGCGTGTTCCTGATGGATGAGCCGCAGCCCAACGCGTTTGCCACCGGGCGCAATCCCGAGAATGCCGCGGTTGCGGTCACCACCGGGCTGATGCGCCAGCTCAGCCGCGAGGAGCTCGCCGGCGTGATCGCGCACGAGCTCGCCCATATCAAGCACCACGACACGCTGCTGATGACTGTGACCGCGACCATCGCGGGCGCGATCTCGATGCTGGCGCAGTTCGGCATGTTCTTCGGAGGCAACCGCGACAACAACGGCCCGGGCATCGTCGGCTCGATCCTGATGATGATCCTTGCCCCGCTCGGCGCCATGCTGGTGCAGATGGCCATCAGTCGTACGCGCGAATATGCCGCGGACAATCTCGGCGCACGCATCGCCGGTCAGCCGATGTGGCTGGCATCGGCGCTGGTGAAGATCGAAGGCGCGGCGCATCAGGTCCCGAATGTCGAGGCGGAACGAAATCCCGCCACCGCGCACATGTTCATCATCAATCCGCTGTCGGGCCATGGCGTGGACAATCTGTTCGCCACCCATCCCTCGACGCAGAATCGCATCGCGGCGCTTCAGCAGCTAGCAGCCGAGCTTGGCGCGCAGGCGGCGCCATCGGTCGGCGCCAATGAGAACTATCCGCCGCGAAGCCCGTGGGGCCGCTCGTCCTCGCGCGGTCCTTGGGGTTGATGCAGACGCGGCCCTAATTTGCGCGCTTTGTGACCTGTCGCACACAGGGCGGTCCCGGCCGGTGTTAACACCCTGCCGTGACAGTTCCTGCGAAAGGGGATGCGTGGCCGGCCCTTTGCCTGCCGCCGTCGAAGATGACCAAAGCTGCGGTACCATTGTTGATTGTCCTGGGCGTGCTGATTGGCCTGTCCACGCACACCGTCGTCAATTGCGGGGACGAGGACGACCCGGACATCTGCTCGGCGGTGATCGGCTTCTCGCCGCTGCGCGGCTCGCTGATCGCTTTCGCCTATGAGGGGCGCGGACGGATCGCGCTGCGCCACGGCGACTGGCGGCGGGCGATCGCGGATTTCGACGAGGCCATCCACCTCAATCCCAACCGCGCCTCGCTCTATCGCGATCGGGCGCTGGCGCGCCGGCAGAACGGCGATCTCGAACTTGCCATCGAGGATTATGACGAGGCGATCGCGCATGATCCCAGGCACGCCGCGCCCTATCACCAGCGCGGTCTCGCGCTCGCCGCCACCGGCGATCTCGATCGCGCGATTCTGAGCTACAACACCGCGGTCCGCGTCGACCCGTCGGATGCGCAGTCTCGGCTCGACCGCGGCCTCGCCTTCCTTGCCCGCGGCCAAGCGGATGAGGCACGCGCCGATTTCGAGGCCGCGCTGGCACTGCCCGCCGGCAAGGATGCCCACACCCGCGATGCGGCGCGCGCTAAGCTCGCCGAACTGGCAAGCGCCGAGCCGACCCGCCTCGCCGCGCCAGGAAGGTAGAGATATCTGGAGCTGCGTGCGCCGCTGCAACCCTCTCCCCTTGTGGGAGAGGGTGGCTCGCCGGGAAGCGGCGAGACGGGTGAGGGGTATCTCTCCGCGCGTGAGCCTGCTGCGGTTGAAATCCGCGGAAACAACCCCTCATCCGGCGCTTCGCGCCACCTTCTCCCACAAGGGGAGAAGGAAGAAAGTGAGCGCTACTTCGCCTTCTTGGCTTTGGCCTTCTTCGCCTTCTTCACCGGCTTTTCCTTGGGCGCCTTCTTCTCCACCTTCACCGCGACCGGTGTGCTGGCGGCGATCCGCATCGACCGCGCGTAGCTGTCGGCGACGTTGTCGGCGGACATCTGCAGGCGCTTGGCGGCGGCGATGGCCTGCTCCATGGTGGTCTTGGCCATCATCTTGAAGCGGTCGCCAGTCTCCTTGCTCTTGGCCTTGGCCGCAAGGCCGTTGAATCGATCCCGCCGCTCCTTGGCGCGGGTCATCAGGCCCGTATGCAGCTGTCTGGCCAGTTGCCGGATCACGACATCCAGGTCGGCGTCCGCCATGTTGTTCTATCCTCTTCGAAAACAGTATCGATGCGGGCGGGACTATGCAGATCGGCCCCCACCTTGGCAATTCCCGGCCACGCGTCATCCGCAGCTTCCGGTGACCAAAACAAAAGAGCCGCGCTGTGCGCGCGGCTCTCGGGCTTGGTTTGGCGTTTTTAGCCTTACTTCAGCGAGGCGACTGGGCCGCTTGCCGCTGCCGGATCGGGGTCGAAGCCGAACACGCCGACCAGATATTTGTAATAGTCCGGCAACTTCTCCTTGAGCGCCTCGCGCGACTTCGGGTCGTGGAATTCGCTCTTCCCGGCCAGGAAGATGCTGGCGGTCACCGCAAAGAATTCCATGTGATTCTTCAGCGCATAGGATTCCTTGGGCAGGAGATCCTTGGACTTGGCGTAGGCGTAATAGCCGATCACGCCCTTGTTGGCGTAGCCGTCCGGCAACAGCCGCGCGTGGTAGGCGTGCAGCAACTCGTGCAGCAGCACGGCTTCCTTTTCGTACCGCATCATGTCCGGCCGCAGCATGATCACGCCGAGGCCGGAATCGACCGCGAGGTCGACGGCGTTCGGATTGCTCCAGCGCTGCTTGTTGGGGTCCCAGACCGTCAGCGTGCGGGGAGCGGTGCGCTGGATGTCAGGCGTGACCCGGCCGTAGCACGCGGTCGCGGCGCCTTCGTCGAGGCAGGCGAGTTCGCTGGCGATGATCGGGACGGTGCGGAAGAAGCGCAGCACGCGCGGCGAAAGGCCGGCTGCCTCGACCACGTCGATCTGGCTCTTCACATTGTCGGTGAGCTTGTCGACATCCTGGCGGTCGGAATTCTCCGACAGGTCGAACATGTAGCCGCGGTAGCTCTGGAAGCCCGGCGGTAACGCCTGCGCTGCGCCGGCGGACGCATCAAGCGGTCCGGCATGGGACGGATTGGCAAAGAGCGCGCCGACAATGGTCGCGGTCAGCAGCAACGCAATGCGCATGATGAACCCCCTGATGTCACTTCACGCGGCAGAATAAGCCGCCGTTGTTTGCGAAAAGTGAGTGGGGCGAGACTAAGGCAGCGATGTTGAGGCGTGCTTAACCGATGGTTGCAGATCGCTGAAGTCAATTAGTGCCGGGTTAACCAAGCGTGGATTGCCCGCGCGGTTCGGCGTAGCATGCGATCCGGGCACCGAGCCCCAAACCAGATAGCCGGAAGGGAGGATGCCATGTACGCCGCCATCCGTCAGGCCAAAGCGAAAAGCGGGAGCGCCGAAGAGCTGGCGCGCCGTATCAAGGAAGGCGCCGTTCCGATCATCAGCGACGTCGACGGCTTCCGTGCCTATTACGTCGTCTACGCCGGCGACGACACGGTCACGGCGATTTCGATCTTCGACAAGTTCGAGCAGGCGGAGGAGGCGAACAGGCGTGCGATCGCCTGGATCGAGAAGGATCTGGGCGCGCTGCTTGCAGGCGACGCCCGCGCCGCCGCGGGTCCGGTGATCGTGCATACGCTGGCGTGAAGCCTTCGTCATTGCGAGGAGCGGAGCGACGAAGCAATCCAGGCTGTCACTGCGGAGACAGTCTGGATTGCTTCGCTTTCCCTCGCAATTACGAGGAGGTTGTGCCCTCTCACAACTCCCGTGCATTCGAGAACGCAAAGCTCGACACCCGCCGCGTCGTCTCATCCAAAATCAGCGTGCGCGTGATCGGCGGCTCGGCGCGCTGGGCGCAGTTTTCCCGTTCGCAGAGACGGCAGTTGACGCCGATCGGCGTGCCCTCCGTTTTCTCCAGATCGATGCCGGCAGCATAGACCAGGCGCGCGGCGTGACGGATCTCGCAGCCGAGGCCGATGGCGAAGCGCGGCTGCGGCAGCGGGTGCGGCGCGACGGGGCGGCGCACCATCTGCGCGATCGAGAAATAGCGCGTGCCGTCCGACAGCTCGATGACCTGCTTCAGCAGGCGATCAGGCGTGTCGAAGGTCGAGTGCACGTTCCACAACGGACAAGTGCCGCCGAATTTCGAGAACGGGAACGTGCCCGATGAAAATCGCTTCGACACGTTGCCGGCATTGTCGACACGAAGCAGGAAGAACGGGATGCCGCGCGCGTTCGGCCGCTGCAGCGTCGTGAGCCGATGGCACACCTGCTCGAAGCCGGAATTGAAGCGCTGCGCCAGCAGATGGATGTCGTAGTTCAGCGCTTCCGCCGCAGCCAGAAAAGCCGGGTAAGGCATCATCACGGCGGCCGCAAAGTAGTTGCCGAGCGTGATGCGGAACAGGCGGCGCGGTGTGTCGTCGAGCGGCCCGGCGCGGCCGATGATGGTCTCCAGATGCTGCGCGCATTCAACCAGGCCGAGCTGAAAGGCGAGCTGGAACGCGCGGCCGGGCGGGTCGACCAGCTCGGAGATCAGGAGCTGGCGGCGGTGGCGGTCGAAGCGCCTCAGCGTCTCGCGCATCACGTCCACCGGCATGATGCGGGTCTGGATTGAATGCTTTTCGCGCAGCCGTGCCGCGAGCGCCGCGTAAAGCTCTTCGGCCGGCACGTTGAGCTCGTCGCGCAGAGTCTCCGCGGCCTGCTCGAGTTCCGGAAAGTAGTTGCGGTTGGCCTCGATCAACTCGCGGACGCGCTCGACCGGATTGGCCTCATAGCGGGTGCCGACGTCGCGGTCGGCCATTTGTGCCGCGGCCAGCGTCTCGCCCTGGCGGGCCTCGGTATAGGCGGCATAGAGCCGTTGCAGCGCATGGGTGACGCCGGGGCAAAGCTCGGCGAGATCGCGCAATTCCTGCTTGGGAACGTCGATCTGGCGGAACAGCGGGTCGGAGAAGATCTCGTTGAGTTCGGCGAAAAAGCGGTCCTCGTCGGCGGTCGCGAGGTCGCGCAGGTCGAGGTCGTAGGTTTCGGCCAGCCGCAGCAGGATCTGGGCGGTCACCGGACGCTGGTTACGCTCGATCAGGTTGACATAGCTCGGCGAGATCCCGAGCCCCTCGGCGATCTGGGTCTGCGACAGCCCCAATTGCTGCCGGATCCGCCGGAAGCGGGGGCCGACGAAGAGCTTCTTGCTGGAACCGGCGGGCATTCTCAGGTCTCCGGAGGTGGATCGAAGGCAGTCTTGCTGACCTATTTATTACAAGATTTACAAAGTGACATCTATTACAAGTACCGATGTTACATGACATCACCATTCAAATACAAGCCTACTATACGAGCTGAGCTTTCTCGCGTTTAGCTTCTGACACGCATCTCGCAATGCGTTGTCAAGAATGTCGATGGCTGGTGGCCATCGTCAGCGAAAGGATCAGGCACATGAACTACCAGCCCCGCGGCATCAGCACCCTCCAGGCCCCCGCCTCCTACCAGAGTGAGGTCGAGGCGGCCCGGTCGCTCCTAGAGACCCAGCCGACCTGGAACGGGGTGTCGGCCGAGGCCGTCGCCCGCATGCGCCTGCAGAATCGCTTCAAGACCGGCCTCGACGTCGCCCGCTACACCGCGGCGCTGATGCGGGCCGACATGGCCGCCTATGACGGCGACCCCACCAAGTACACGCAGTCGCTGGGCTGCTGGCACGGCTTTATCGCCCAGCAGAAGCTGATCTCGGTCAAGAAGCACTTCGGCAAGACCGATCGCACCTATTTGTATCTGTCCGGCTGGATGATCGCGGCGCTGCGTTCCGAGTTCGGCCCGCTGCCGGACCAGTCGATGCACGAGAAAACCTCGGTGCCGGCGCTGATCGAAGAGCTCTACACCTTCCTGCGTCAGGCCGATTCGCGCGAGCTGAACGATATCTTCCGCAACCTCGATAAGGCCCGCAAGGAAGGCGACAAGACCCGAGAGAAGGAGTTGATCGAGAAGATCGACAACTTCCAGACCCATGTCGTGCCCGTCATCGCCGACATCGACGCCGGCTTCGGCAATGCGGAGGCGACCTATTTGCTCGCCAAGAAGATGATCGAGGCGGGTGCCTGCGCGCTCCAGATCGAGAACCAGGTCTCGGACGAGAAGCAGTGCGGCCACCAGGACGGCAAGGTCACCGTGCCGCACGAGGTGTTCCTGGCCAAGATCCGGGCCTGCCGCCACGCCTTCCTCGAACTCGGCGTCGAAGACGGCATCGTCGTGACCCGTACCGACTCGCTCGGTGCCGGCCTGACCCAGCAGATCGCCGTCAGCCACAAGCCCGGTGACCTCGGCGACCAGTACAACAGCTTCCTGGATTGCGAGGAAGTGACGGCGGAGAACGCCCGCAATGGCGACGTCATCATCAACCGCAACGGCAAGATGATGCGTCCGAAGCGGCTGCCCTCCAATCTCTATCAGTTCCGCCCGGGCACCGGCGAAGACCGCTGCGTGCTGGACTGCGTCACCTCGCTGCAGAACGGCGCCGACCTGCTCTGGATCGAAACCGAGAAGCCGCATATCGAGCAGATCGCCAAGATGGTCGACCGGATCCGCAAGGTGGTTCCGAACGCGAAGCTGGCCTACAACAACTCGCCCTCGTTCAACTGGACGCTCAACTTCCGTTGGCAGGTCTACGACGCGATGAAGGAAGCCGGCCAAGACGTCAGCAAGTACAATCGCGCCGAGCTGATGAAGCCGGAATATGACGATACGCCGCTGGCGAAGGAAGCCGACGAGCGCATCCGTACCTTCCAGGCGGATTCGGCCAAGCGTGCCGGCATCTTCCACCACCTGATAACGTTGCCGACCTACCACACGGCGGCGCTCTCGACCGACAATCTGGCGAAGGAATATTTCGGCGACCAGGGCATGCTCGGCTATGTCAAGAACGTCCAGCGCGCCGAGATCCGTCAGGGTATCGCCTGCGCCAAGCATCAGAACATGGCCGGCTCCGACATCGGCGACGACCACAAGGAATACTTCGCCGGCGAGGCTGCCCTGAAGGCGGGCGGCGCCCACAACACGATGAACCAGTTCGGCTAACGCATCACGCTAATCGACAGGAGACTGACAATGACCAACAGCAATTTCTGGGTGATCGGCGGCGAGTTCGGCTCGATGAACTTCCACAAGCTGGTGGAAGGTTCGGCCCAGGTGCAGGGTCCGTTCAAGACCCGCAAAGAGGCCGAGGACGCCTGGCGCTCGGTCTCGGAAGAGAACCGCCACAAGGCGGGCGTCCGCTTCTCGATCGTGGAAGAGCCGTCGCGGGTCTCGGCCTGATAACCTGAATAAGACGTCCAAGGACGGAGGGTCCCATCCGGCGCAAGCCGGGTGGGACCGTCTGTTTTTGGCACAGGTGAACGGCCTGTGGGCACCGTAAGTAACTGGAATTGTAGGGCCTTTGCGGACACTTTGGTTGCTGATAGGTTAATCCGGCCAAGTGAGGACGAGGCCGCCAATGTCAGAGCCCGAGACCAGCGGGATCCATCCCAGCCAGCCGCGCCCGGTGCGGCTGCGCGATGCGCTGTTGCGGGCGCGGATCGAGGCCGCGGACCGGACCGGCGTCGTCGTCGATTTGCGCGATGCCGAGGTGGCGCGGCTCGAGATCCTCAACGATTCGCTCGATCCCCTGTTTGCGCAGGTGCCGGAGCAGATCGACCTGTTCGACCGCGGCATCAGCCAGGGCGATACGCCCAGGCTCTGGATCGACGTCGTCGCGCACATCTTGATGGGGCGCGACAAGCGGATGTACCGCTTCGTGCAGGACACCCGCTTCGGCCGCATCGTGCTCGCCGAATCGCACGACACGTCTGTCATCGTCGAGGCCGTGACCGATTACGTCGCGCGCCGCATGATCGAGCGCGAGCATGCGATGGTGGTCCCGCCCGAGCCGAAGCCCGACGTCGCGCCGCCGCGGCGCCGCTCGCGCCTCTGGCCATTCGTGTTCGGTTTTGTGCTCGGCGCCGCTGCGCTGTTCGGCGTTGCCGTGCTCGCGGCCCTGCGGAGCTGGTGAGGCGTCGTCATTGCGAGGATCCCGCGACAAAATTGCGAAGCAATTTTGCGCTGGCGACGAAGCAATCCAGGCTGCCTCCGCGGAGGGACTCTGGATTGCTTCGCCGCGCTCGCAATGACAGCGGTTTAAATCAACTTCACATGCTTGATCTGCCCGATCTGAAATCCGGCCCCCAGGCTCCGCACCGTCTGCTCGCAACGCCAGCCGATGTTGTCCTTCTCGATCGTGAACAGATTGTACGCCGCAGCCGGGGTGTGCCCGTGCGCGAGCGCGGAGGCCGAGGGCACGCCGATTGCGGGAATGTTGCCGTTGGATCCCTCGAACCACATCGTCGAATGAATGTGGTCGTGTCCGTGCAGGATCAGCTCGACGCCGTGGCGTTTCAAGACCGTCAGCAGCCCGGCCGAGTCAGTCATCCGCTTGTGACGCGCGCCGGACTTCAATGGATGATGCACCAGCAGCACGCGAAAGACGTCCTCGGCCGCGAGCTGCTCGAGCACCTCTTCGAGCGATGCGAGCTGATTGCGTCCGAGCGTGCCTGTCGCCATCAACGGCAAGGTGGGCACCGCCGTGGACAGGCTGATCAGCGCGAGCGGCCCGCGCCGGCGCAGGCTCGGAAAGCCGATACGGCCATCGTCACCCGCAAGATAGGGCGCGAATGTTTCGCCGAAGCGATGAGAGGTGGCGCGGACATAGGCGTCGTGATTGCCGGGAATCGTGGTGACGCGGTCGGGCGGACCGACGCCCTCGAGCCAGGCGCGCGCCGGCGCGAACTCCGCCTCCAGCGCGAGATTGACGAGATCGCCTGTGACCGCGATGTGGTCGGGACCTTGCGCCTTCACGTCGGCGACGAGTGCGTCGAGCACCTCGCGGCGCTGGTACTTGTGACGGTTGCGCGTCCAGTTGACGTAGCCGAGCGCGCGCTTGCCGGCGAGCTCGATCAACCGCGGCTTCGGCAGCGGCGGCAGATGCGGGTCGGATAGATGGGCGAGCGTGAAGGGGGCCATGGGGCGCGATTGCCTCGCTATTCGCCCGCTGTAATGGCAAGGTCGCAGGCTACGTGCAAGCGCGGCATCGAGGGAGCCCGATGGCGGAACGTCTGAACAGCGTCCGACGGAGATTCGAGCCGCTGCTGCGGCGAATCTTCCACGCCTATTTCCTGCTGGTCCGCGGCATGACGCTCGGCGTCCGCGCGGTGGTGCTGGATGCCGACACTAGGGTGTTCCTGGTCAGGCACAGCTACGTCACGGGCTGGTATCTGCCCGGCGGCGGCGTCGATCTCGGCGAGACCATGGAGCAGGCGCTGCGGCGCGAGCTCAAGGAGGAGGGGGATATCGATCTCACCGGCGACGCCGTGCTGCACGGCATCTTCCTCAACAGTCACGTCTCCCGCCGCGACCATGTCGCGGTCTACGTCGTCAGGCAGTTCAAGCAGGATCGCCTGCCCGCGCCCAACCACGAGATCGCCGAGTGCGGGTTCTTCGCGGTCACCGCGCTGCCCGAGGGGACCACGCCCGGCACGCGGCTGCGGATCGCGGAAGTGCTGGACGGCAAGCCCTTGATTGCGACGTGGCGATGATGGCGGCCTGTGCTAGTAAATCGCCGCGCCTGCGGTGTCGGCGCAGGGACGAGGGATGAAGATTGTCTGAATCGACAAGGCCATGGCCGTTTCGGGTCGCCGTGCTGGTGCCCTGCTACAATGAAGAAGCCGCCGTCGCGACGGTCGTCGCCGATTTCCGCAAGGCGCTGCCTGCGGCCGAGGTCTACGTGTACGACAACAATTCGACCGACCGTACCGCGGCGGTCGCGCGCGAGGCCGGAGCGATCGTGCGCAGCGAACGGCGCCAGGGCAAGGGCCACGTCGTACGCCGCATGTTCGCGGACATCGAGGCCGACATCTACGTGCTCGTCGATGGCGATGCGACCTACGACGCGCCGAGCGCCTCGCGCATGATCGACCAGCTCCTCGATGAGCATCTGGATATGGTTGTCGGTCTGCGTGTCGATCAATCGCAAGCGGCCTACCGGCGCGGTCATCGCATCGGCAACCGGCTGTTCACCGGTTTCCTGGCATCGACCTTCGGCCACGCCTTCAAGGACATCCTGTCCGGTTACCGCGTGTTCTCGCGCCGCTTCGTCAAATCCTTTCCGGTCCTGTCCGGCGGCTTCGAGATCGAGACCGAGTTCGCGGTCTATGCGCTGGAATTGTCGCTGCCGGTCGCCGAGGTCGAGACGCCCTATTACGCGCGCCCGGAAGGCTCCTACTCCAAGCTCAATACGTGGCAGGATGGGTTGCGCATCTTCAACACGATGCTGAAGCTCAACCGGTCGGAGCGGCCGCTGCGGTTCTTTTCGGCGATCGGCATCGTCTTCGCGCTGCTGTCGATTGCTTTCGGGCTGCCGGTCGTGATCACCTTCCTCGAAACCGGCCTCGTCCCGCGCCTACCGACCGCCGTGCTCTCCATGGGTCTGATGATCATGGCGCTGCTTTCGGCTTCGTCGGGGCTCGTGCTCGACACCGTGACGCGCGGGCGGCGGGAAATGAAGATGCTCGCCTACCTGTCCCAGCCGCCGCTCGGGAGGACTTGAAATTGCCCCCGGGGCCGAGCGCAATCCCATGGACCGCTGCCCTCCAAGGTGATATCCCGCCGACGCGATGAACGATCTCTCCCTCACCATCCGGTCCGAAGCCGCCGGCGATGCTCAGGCGATCGAGCGGCTGCACGAACGCACCTTCGGGCCCGGCCGCTTCGTGCTCAGCGCATACCGCATCCGCGAGCATGTGGATCATGTGCTCGATCTATCCTTCACCGCCCGCGTCGGTACGTTGCTGGTCGGATCCGTCCGGCAATTGCCGATTTGCGTCGGCGACACGCCGGCGCTGCTGCTCGGGCCCCTGACGGTCGAGCCTCCGTTCCGCAGCCGCGGCGTCGGCCGGCTGCTGCTCGAGCGCGCGCTGAAGGATGCGAAGGCGCAGGGCCATCGCCTGGTGCTGCTGGTCGGCGACGAGCCCTATTACAGTCGCGTCGGCTTCAAGCAGGTCGCCAAGGGGCGCGTCACCATGCCGGGCCCGGTCGATTACAGCAGGCTCCTCGTCATCGAGCTCGTCGAGGGCGCGTTCGAAGGGGTATCGGGTCCGGTCGGCCCCGACTGGAGCAAGGCGCGAACCTGACGCGCCATCGCTTCGAAGCTCACATGAAGGTAGGGCAGTGCCGGTCGATCAGCAATATTACCGGGAGGTGGCGTCCGGGAGCACGGCGGAAAAGCTGCTGATCGCGGCGCGCGACCGCATCTTCCAGGATTTCATCGCCCGGATGCAGCCGTCTGCCTCGGACGAGATCCTGGATGTCGGCGTGTCCGACGTCATCAACGACGGCGCCAACGTGCTAGAGCGAAGCTACCCGCATCAGCACAAGATCACGGCCTGCGGGCTTGGCGAAGGAATCGAATTCAAGGCGGCTTTTCCGCTTTGCCGTTACGTGCAGATCGAACCGAATACACGGCTGCCGTTTGACGACAATGCGTTCGATGTCGCGACGTCCAATGCCGTGCTCGAGCACGCCGGAAGCCATCGAAATCAGGTGCTCCTGGTCGAGGAGCTTTGCCGCGTCGCACGGCGGGTGTTCATCACGGTGCCCAACAGGTTCTTTCCGGTCGAGCACCACACGGCCATCCCGCTGGCGCACTATCTGGATGGCACCTTCAGGATCGCCTGCAGGATCGCCGGCAAGTCGGAATGGACCGACCACCAAAACCTGATTCTGATGACGCGAAAACGGCTGCTGGAGCTCGCCGCGCTGGTTGCCAAATCTGCGAGTGCCAAGTCGTCCAACTCTAAGTCCGCGGCCGTGGGCTACACCGGTCTGTCGCTCGGCCCGCTATCGTCCAATCTCTATCTTGCATTCCGCTGAAGCAGCGACGCCTCCCCGCAGCATGATCCCGATGAACAAAATCCACGCCAGCAAAGCCGTCTTCGCCGTCTTGTTTCTCGCGGTGCTGGTCGGCCATTTCTGGACCATGATGCGATGGAATGAGGCGCGCGGCGTCTATGACGACATCTGCTACCTCAGGCAGGCGCATCTGTTCCAGAGGTTCGGGCTTGTGGAGGGCTTCGACACCAGCCTCGCCCGCGACGACGACGGCTATCAGAAAGCAAAGCTGAAGGAGATCGGCTACCCCGACTGGAACGATACGACCGCTGCGCCCTGTCACAATCTGATGCCGGCCACGGGGAAGGTCGTCATTCAATACCCGCCGGGTGTCGGCCTCGTCTTGGCGTTGTTTCCGCCGGGTCACCAGGTCGTGCCCATGTACATGCTGGCGACCATTGTCGTCCTCGGCTTGGCGCTGTTTGCCCTTTCTCTCGCGCGCAGCATGAGGTCGGTCTTGATGGCCGGGACGTTCGGCTGTCTTGCGATCTACCTGATGGTCAATCCGGTCAAGGCGAGCTATTCGATGGCCCCGACCGTCGTCGTGTGCGCGCTCGCAGGATGTCTCACGGCGCGATGGCTGGCGGGCCCGCGATCCCAACCTAATATCTGGCTGCTGGCGCCCATCGGTTTCCTGCTCGGACTGACCGTCGATTTCCGGTTGGCCAATCTCTTCCTGGCGTCCGGCTATGGCCTGTTTCTCCTCGTCGCGTTCCTTTTGGATCGGACGTTGTCCCGGTTCTTGCAAGGGGTCGTGTTCGGCGTCGCATTGCTGGCCGGCGTGATCCCGACCATCGTCTCTTACGCCGTCAACGCCGGCAGTCCATTCGCGTCGACCTATGGCAACAACCCCGATGTCAGGCCGCTGGATTTTTCGTTCGCGGTGGTCCGGGACTACCTCGCCGATCCGCTCCAGACTTTGCTGATCGTCATCGGAATTGTGGGCTCGATCTGGCTGTTGCGGCAGGCGAACGGCATTCGTCGCGTCGTCGCGCTGCTCACGTTGGCCAATCTGGCGCTCAACCTCGCCTTCTTCTTCACCTATCCGATCGCGACGCCATACTACACGATCCCCATTTCTCTCCTGACATTGTGGACCCTGCTGTTTGCCGTGCTGTTTCAGGAGGCGGCAGAGCACGCCCCTGAAACAGCCGCTTTCAGCCAACGCGCGATGAAGTCCGGCTAGCTATCGCGCTTTCAGAACTTGAAGTTCGCAAACGCCCGCACGCCGATGCCGGGCATCAACACCTCGTCCTTGGTGTAGGACACCGAGTTGCGGATGTTCTCGTTGAGGAGATTGTTGCCGACGAGGCCGGCGATCATCTCGCGCGCACCGAATGCATTCGGATTGAGCTTGGTCTTGTAGCTGACCTCGGCCTTCAGCAAATTGTAGCCCGCCGTCGGCGTCTCCGCGATCACGGCGACGTTGTTCTGAGCGAAGGCGTGCAACAGATTGACGCGCATCAGCCAATTGCCGTCGCGCCAGAACACGCCGCCGCCCAGTCTCACCGGCGGAATTCGCGGCACGTTGGTGCCGTCGGTGAAGGTGGCACGGACCACGTCGAACTGGTTCTCGATGCCCCAGATGCCGCCCTGGAATGCACCGACGTCGAGCTGCGACTGGAATTCGCCGCCGCGGAAGTTCGCGTCCCGCTGCGAATAGACCGCCTGGTTCACCTCGGCGCCGGGTGTGCCGCATGAGGCAAAGTCGTCGTCGCACATCACGCCGGTGAGACGGCGATAGATGAAGTTGTTGAAGTGCGTGTAGTAAACGGTCGCCTCGAACCGGAACGGCCCCGTCGCCTTGCGCAGGCCGACCTCGGCGGACTTCGCGGTCTCGATGCCGAGGTTGGGGTTGCCGATGTCGAAGGTCGCGGTCGCATCATGCGCGCCGCGCGAGAACAGCTCGGCCGCCTTCGGCGCGCGCTCGACATATTGCGCGGTGATGCTGCCGACCAAGCCGCCCGGCAGGTCCTGCAACAGGCCGATGCTGCCGCTCTTCGGCGTGAAGGACGGATTACGGCCGATACCCGCCTGCGGCGTGCCGTCGGGCAGGAAGTCCGCGGGAAAATCCGGCGTCGTGCCGTGCAGCTCGACATGTTCGATGCGGCCGGCGATCTGCGCCCGTGTCGCGTCCGTGAACTTGAACTCGTTGAAGGCGTATCCAGCAACGCGCGTGCTGTTGTTCGGGTCCCACAGGCCGTTGAACAGCGTGCCCGGATTGTCCGGGCTCGGCGCGCTCAATTCCTGATGGCCGACCTGGAAGCCCAGCGCCGTCGTCACCTCGGCGAAGCGTGCGTTGAACGGCATCAGCTGCACCTCGGTGCGGATCTCCTGCTCCTTGTTAGTGAAGGTCTGCCGCACGCCGTCGCTGGTGGGATCGGCAGGATCGGCAAGCCCAATCTCGTTGTGCCGATAGTCGGTCGCACCGGCCCAGAAGCGAACGACGTCGATCGCCGTAGCGTCGGGATGGTACTCGCCCTTGACGTTGATCTTGGTCTGGTGACCGTCGATCCGCGTGTTGTGGTCGGCGCCGTCGATGCCGGGAATGTGGTAGAGCGAGTCGTTCTGCGTGATCGCCGCGCCGATATAGCCGCCTTGGAAAAAGTAGGAGCCGCCGATCGAGGCGCCGTCCGAGCGTGTCGCCGAATTGGGCTGGCGTCCGTTGGCGACGGTCCGCGTCTGGTCATTCAGGTACGGGTAGCTCGGGATGCTGTAGTCGGTGGTGTTGCGCCCGTAGACGTCGGCATGGAACGCAAAATTGCCGCCGCCGGTGTCGAGCAGCACGCCACTTTCGACGCCGCGGTCGACCGAGCTGAACGCGCTACGGGTCTCGGCGGTGACGCAAGGCGACGTCGCGGCCGCTGCGAGCGGCGCCTTGGTTGGCATGCCGTAGGTCTGGAACGACGGAGCGCAGTTCGGCAGCGCGTCGGGAATCCGGTTGTTGGTGGCGCTGACGACGCCGCCGATCGAGGTCGAACCGTAGCGCAGCGCAGCCGGCCCGCGCACCACCTCGACCTGGTTGGTCGCGAGCGGATCGATCGGGACGAAGTGATCCTCGCCGAGGTCGGAGGCGCCGCCGGAATTGGTGCCGTTCTCGACGATGCCGACGCGGTTGACGTCTAACCCCCGGATGATCGGCCGGCTGGAGGCGCCCGGCGCAAAGCTCGAGCCGGTGATGCCGGGCTTCGAGAACAGGAGATCGCCGAGCTGGCCGCCGCCTTCGCGGCGGATCTCCTCATTCGGCACCACCGTGACCGTCGCGAACTGGTTGGTGACGATCGGCAGCACGCCCTGCTGAGGTGCGGCCGGCGTGGAGGCTGCCGGCGTGGCGTCCGCGGTGCGCTCGTGGCTGCGGGCTCGCGCGGTTCGCGTGGGGCGGCCCGGATTGCGGTTCGGCACCACGGCCCTGCGTACGATGGGGCTCGGAGCCGTCACGGTGACGGCGGGGATCTCGGTCGATGATTTATCCTCGGCGAGCGCCGAGGTGGCGGCGCCGAGCAGGAGCAGGCTTGCTCCACCTAGACGCTGCGCGCGCCGCAATTTGAATGACATGGTCCTGATTCCAGTCAGGCGCCGTCCGCAAGTTCGTCTGCTGATCGGAGGCGGCCTGCCGTCGCTGCGCGACGGAATTCGACTTCAACGTCTCCCGGGCATGCGCCTGAAAGCGGCGAGCCTGGGCGTGATCAAGCGATGTTGGAAGTCAGGACGCGGGAGGGGCGCGCGGCTGGAATGCCGTGCCGGCCGATTTCAGATGGACGAATTCGGCGTCGGTGGTGCGGTAGAGCAGGTCAATTGCCTGCGGCAGCAACAACACAGGCGGCGCCGCGAACATGACGGTGCCGGCCATCGCAACCAATGCGCAGATCGCGCAATTGTCCTCGCCCGGGTGCTCCCTGTCCGGAGCCAACGGCGATTGCCTCTCGATCGCAGCGCGGTCGATCGAAGCGAGACTTTGGTTGCTGTCGGTCTGCTGCAGCGAGGATTGGGCAAGGGGAGCGGCCTGGGCGAACCAATGGCTGTGGCCGAACGTCAGCGCGAACTGCACCAGCATCGCGAAGATCGCGAGCCGGGCGCCGTGCCTGATATTCGACCGGAACCATTTCATCCGAAAACGCCACCCCACATCGCGAGGCATCATCCCCTGATCCCGCGACGTTATAATGTAACATCGCCCGATCGGTCTGCGGATGTCAACTGCTGTCGAGCCGACCTGCGCCAGCCGGCTCCTCGATGTGTTGTGCGGGCAACTGAAGGCCTACGGCATCAGAGCTTTTTGCTCTGGAGCCAGGTGCGAATGGCCTCGATGTGTTCTGCCTTGCGCTCCAGCGGCAGCCAATGTCCTGCGGGCATGCTCGTCACGGTCAGGTTCGGGCAGGCGGCGCGCATCGGGTCACCTTGGCGATTTCCGGTGATGCTGCAGATCTGATCAAAGTCGCCGTTAACGAACAGCACCGGCTGCGACAGGCGGCCGCCATTGGGTGCCTTGCGCGCATAGGCGATGTTGGCGTCGTCGTTCAGGTACCACGCGCAGGATGGGCGGAAGCCATGAGCCTTGAACGTCTGCACCAGCACGTCGAAGTCCGCCGGCGGCCAGAGAGCCGGATCGGGCTCAGTCGGCGGAGCGCGGTGCACGGCGCCAAAGCGTCCTCCATTGCGCGTGACCATCGCATTCGGCGAAACCTTGCCGATGCCGGCGGGGTCGCCTGGCCGAAAGATCGACGCCAACGATGCTGCCAGATCTGCATCGAGATCGGCGACTGCCGCCTCGAAGTGCGTGTTGTAGTAGCGGTAGTAATCCCATTGGCCGTCCGGATATTGGTCAACCGGATAAATCGTTCGGTCGACCAGCGGGACGACTGTGCGCATGGCGTGCCCGTCGGGTTGATACGCCAGTGAGGTCAGCACGACGCCGCGGCTGCGCCTTGGCTGATGCGCGACCAACTGACCAACCACAACACAGCCCCAGTCGTGACCGACCCAGATCGCAGGCTTGCCGCCAAGGTGATCATGGAGTTCGACCATGTCCGTCACGATTTCCTCGATGGTATAGGCGTCGTTGGCTGCAGGCGTGGAAGAGCCGCCGTAGCCGCGCAGATCGGGAGCGACGCAGTGCCAACCGTCGGCGGCAAACGCGTCCATCTGAGCGCGCCACATCAAACCGATGCTCGGCCAGCCATGGACGAAGATCATCAACGGTCCGTCGGCCGGCCCGCACTCGATGTAGCGCGTTGTCTGACGAGGCGAGCTGAACGTGCGCTGATCGAGCGTTAGTTCGGCTCCAGAACCGATCGGTTGAAGTGGGTCTGTCATTGTCGAACTCCGCTTCTCACCGAACGCTCGCACTCTTTGAGTGCTGCGAAGGCTGCGTCCAGAACTGCTCTTGCCGCGGGGGCGATGCCTGGACAGGGACACGCCTGCCCAGGGCCGAGGAAGAACCGCCTCCAGATTTCACAACGCGCTACATTCGACCGAGTTCGGGGGCGAAGGCGCTCTGGAGCTTCCGGCGAAGAAGGGGCGATGGGGGTTATCCGACTAACGGAAGCGAAGGGAGGCGCGTAAGCCGCCTAGCGCCCCTCGCGCATCCACGTCGCAGCAAACGCGCCAAGCAGCAGCAGCAGCCCGATCAGGCCGGCAAAGATCGGCAGCACGCCGACGCCCTTCACGACGCTGGCGTCGCGCATCCGCACGCCCATCCAGCCGTCACCATGGAAGACGCTCGCCGAGCGGACCGGCAGGATGCGCGGCAGCTCGACGCTGGCGCCGTCGACCACGCGCACGGCGTCACCGCCGGTCGCCTGGGTCAGCGGCTTCAACGTGTCGACGGTGGAGGTGACTTCCGAAAACTCCTTCGGATTGGTCGGGCCGACATTGATCAGCGCCTTCAGCGTGCCGTCGGTGGCCTGCCACAGGCCGAGCTCGCTCGCCGGCAGGCTGGCGCGCCATTCGCCGGGATCGCCGGCTGCAAGCGTCAGGTCGCGCGACACGCCCGACGGCGAGGTCACGCTCACCGGCTGAACGCTGTCCGCCATGGTCTGGCGCACCACCACGAGATTCTTGCCCTGCACCTGCAGGCGCAACGCTTCCTCGTCCAGATCAGGCTGCTTCATCAGCCAGTGCGACATCCGCCGCAACAGGTCGAGATGCGGGCCGCCGCCTTCATAGCCGCGCGCCCACAGCCAGATGTGGTCGGAGAGCAGCAGTGCGACGCGGCCCTCGCCGAAACGCGACAGGAACAGCAGCGGCTTACCGTCGACGCCCGTCATGACGGGCGGGTTGACCGCATTGCGGGTGTCGACGGTGCGGAAGAATCGGCTCCAGCGCGGCGGCTCGGAGGCCGAACCCTCGAGGCCGCGCGTGACGGGATGGCGTTTGCCGACGTCGGACAGATGCGCGTAGAACGGCTTTTCCGTCACCCCGACCGGTTCGGCCGGCAGCACCGAATCCAGCGGCGTGCGCCAGATGCTGGTGTTGGAGGCGTAATCGGGGCCGGCCGAGACCAGCACCGCGCCGCCGGAACGCACGTAGCGTGCGATGTTGTCGAAATAGGCGATCGGCAGCACGCCCTGGCGGGCATAGCGGTCGAAGATGATCAGCTGGAATTCGTTGATCTTCTGCTGGAACAGCTCGCGGGTCGGAAACGCGATCAGCGACAATTCGTTGATCGGCGTGCCGTCCTGCTTCTCCGGCGGCCGCAGAATGGTGAAGTGGACAAGATCGACGCTGGCATCGGATTTGAGCAGGTTGCGCCAGGTGCGCTCGCCGGAATGCGGCTCGCCCGAGACCAGCAGCACGCGCAGCTTGTCGCGCACACCGTCGATGGCGACGACGGCGCGGTTGTTCACCGGCGTCAATTCCCGCTCGAGCGGCGAGGCCTCGATCTCGACGATGTTCGGCCCGGAATGCTTGATGTCGACTTCGACGCTTGCCGCCTGGCCGCTCGAAAGCGTGCGCTCGTTGATGACCTCGCCGTCCCTGCGGACCGTGACCTTGGCGCGCTCGCCGCTGACGCCCTGGTCGTCGAGGCGGTAGGTGATGGTCTGGGGCTGTCCGACGATGCCGAAGCGCGGAGCAGCGATGACCGCGATACGGCGGTCGCGCTCGTCTTTTTGCCCGGTGATCAGCGCGTGCACCGGCGCCTGGAAGCCGAGCCCGGCAGCGTTGGCCGGAATGTCGTGAACGCGGCCGTCGGTGATCAGGAACGCACCGGCGACGCGGTCGACCGGCACGTCGGACAAGGCCGAGGCCAACGCCCCGAACAGCTTTGTGCCGTCGGTCTCGCCGTCGGCCTGTCCGGCATCGACGACGCGGACCTCGAGCCCCTTGATCTTCTTCAGGCTGTCGACCAGCGCTTCCTGCGCCTGAGCGGCCTCGCGATTGCGATTGCCGAAATTCTGGCTCGGGCTCTTGTCGACGACGATGGCGGCGACCGAGGTGAGCGGATCGCGGTCCTCGCGGGTGAAGGAGGGGTTGGCGAGCGCCAGCAGGAACAGCGCCAACGCGGCCACGCGCACGGCAGCGCCGCGCGCCCGCGCCAGCAGCAGCACGATCGCGATGACGACGATCGCGGCCAGCGCGATCCACAGGACGATCGCGGGAACCAGCGGCGTGAATGCGATGCCGTAATTCATATAGATCCTACTGCCCCAGCCGTTCGATCAGAGCCGGTGCGTGCACCTGGTCGGCCTTGTAGTTGCCGGTCAGCGTGTACATCACGATGTTGGCGCCGGCGCGGTAGGCGAATTCGCGCTGGCGGGGGTCGCCGCCGGTCACCGGCAGCATGGCCTGGCCGTCGGGCCGCACGGCCCAGGCGCCGGCAAGGTCGTTCGAGGTGATGATGATCGGTGAGACGCCGTCGCCGCCGCGCGCCGGCCGCTGCGCGCTGTCCTCGTCCTCTTCGCGCGGCAAGGTCTCGACCCAGGTCTGGCCGGTGGTGAAGCGGCCGGGGAAGTCGCGCAAGAGGAAGAAGGTCTTGGTCAGCACGTGCTCGCGCGGCACCGGCTCCAGCTCGGGGACGTCGAGCGAGGACAGGATCTCGCGGAGCGTCTGCATGGCCGGGGTCTGCGCGGCGCCGTTGGCGCCGGGCGGCGCTTCGACCGCGTCGCGAGTGTCGAACAGCACGGTGCCGCCCTGCTTCATGTAGGCGTCGATCTTGTTGATGGCGTCCCGCGACGGCTTGGGCGCGCCGGGCACGATCG
>NZ_JBVVPB010000025.1:0-106403 GCF_055807435.1 Bradyrhizobium sp. Ken51
TCGCTCCCACCGCCCAAGAGGGCAAATCCAACCGCCGGGGCGAACTCAGAACTGGATAAAACTTGGGGGCAAGGTCATCCTGGCCGAGCTAGAGTCCGAGCAGCACGGTTATTTAAGCGATTGACGATCGCGGCGGAAACGTCAGTTCCTAAGAGAGTCAATTACTACGAGCTCGTTTCGAGAAGCTCGGCCACGTCACGGTTGGTTTTCGAAAAGAGAACCGCGCATTACTTCATGAACTGGGTACCGAGCAGCATGAAGGTAGGATGGTCAATCTCCTGCTACGGCTCGGTCCCCTCGCCAAAATGCAAGTCGCGGCTCGCTCGCTTGGTCAGGAACTCTGCTAGCCCGGGGTAAGGCATCTTTTCCTTCCGCTCTTCAGGACCATACTGAACTATGACAGTGCGAAATTGAAACCCCTCTAGCGGACCGTATTCTACTGCGAACCTCCCTTCTTTGAGGCGATAGGTCCGCAAGAGCGTCTGCCTGATCCGGTCCGCTATCAGGTTAGCTGCGCGGGTTAGCTCCAGCATCAAATCTTGGACTAGCGAGACGTGGAACTCGTACTTCTTGAGCATCCCTTCGTAACGCTCGGCGTCCCATACAGGATTTTGGTAGAATTTTATCGTGAAGAGCCAGTCTCCGTCGCTGGTTCTCTCGACGTGCTTCCGAAAAATCTCCTGGAAGTCACTCAAGACTCGTCGGAAATTTTGGAATGCGTTCTCCAATCCCGCGTCACCTTCGGGCCAAACACGAGTAAGAAGCCATTGGCGAAGTTTCTCCAGGTCACTATCGATCTCGACTGTCATTCTCGGATGATCATTGGAAAGCACATAACTCGCCCACCCAAGCCAATTCTCGGTATGAGCCAGACGCTCCCATTCATCAACGATCCCTGCGTACTGCTCGTCCTGAAACTGCTTAGCTTGGTCGAATCCAAGCTGATCCCTCACCCAAGCCTCGTGCTGATCCTTCATCTCGTGGAGGGACGCAACTGTGTAAGTGCTCTCTTGATCATCAATCACCTTGTGATGGATGCGGCAGAGAAGAATCAAGTTGGAGTAGCTGTTGCGCCGCTCTATTGGCATTGTGGGATCGGCACGCGGGCCGCCATCACTTTCCGCTACGATATGGCAGTTTTCTCCAACAAGCGACGCATCGTCGGCCGTCGTCTCGTCTTCAAATAGCACTCTCCGGCAATCCTCTCTTGAGCAGCGCCCCGCAGCTTTCCCCCAAAGCATCTTTTGTGTTTTCAGCGAGATTGTCACTAGCCGTACCTCTCCCTCAGCGCTCTTCAATTCATTTTCGAGCTTCACGGTCGTTCATCCAAATGTGGATGTTGACCCCGCCCCCGTCGCGCGTAAACGCCTGGCACTCGATCTTCGCATTGGGAATGTCCAAATCCGCTAGCTCGCTCTTGTCCTTTAGGGCCGCACGATGACACTTCCGGGATTCAGCTTCTAAGGTCTTCACGTCGACTCCCGTGACGGCCTTCCCCGCTCTCGCTAGTAGGCCGAACCACTCGCTTGGGGGAAAGCCGCTGTTGTCCCAGGTGAGCGAAACCCCGGTGAGGCGATGGGTCATGCAACTCAGGACCATGTCGGGATTCTTGAGGAACACATTATTGCCCGAAGGCGAGTAGTGATCGAACGTCGCGTTTGTCGCTTCGGCTAGTCTGGCCGTCAGTTCCTTGCATTCTGGGCTGTTAGCACCGCCCTCAAATGGCGCAGCGAGGGCAGTTGTCGCCACGACTATGAGGGCCGAAGCGACCAACAGCCTCATCAGAACGACCGGGCTGCCGCGGCTATCTTGCTCTCGAAATCCCATTTCGCGAATTGGGTGCGGAATATTAGGTTGAAGACCTTCAAAGCGCATATGCCTACCTGGGCGCAACTCTTTAAACCGTGTTGAAGTTGTGTGCTATCACCCGCCAGCATCGCCAGCTGCAAAGTGCCAGTGTTGATGGAGCCAGGCACGACAGCACCCAAGACCCCCTTTTCATTCGGATGGGCGCCAAAGTCTATGCTGCGCTCATACATTTCCTGATAGATTTTCGAAAGCGGCTCGTCATCTTTAGCAATAGCCTCTCGTACGGCCTTATTGGAAAATTGCTTTCGAACTTCCGCCAAGTTCTCATCGCGCTGCAACCACAAGGCAGATAGAGTCGCATCTGTCGCGATTAGTCTAGCGTATCCCGCATTCTCCAGACAGGAGCGCTGCAATGGAAAGCTTTCGGTTGGTAAGCTTAGGCAAACCATCACCGAAGCCCTGAATGCATTGAAGGACCGCATATATAGCAACACCGGCACTATTTCGGCGGTCTTTGTCGGTTTGATACCTTGCCGTACCACTTCGCCGAAGATGTCGTCGATTGCTGTGAACCGTGCCGCCACAACGTTCTTGTTGCCAACAACAGCCAGCGAGTTGCTCCAACATTCCTCGATAAAGGGAAAAAGATCGCCGCGCTGCCACTCATCGGGACGCGCTCTATTCAAGTTGTTTGTCACAATTTTACCTTCACGGATGCGACCTTGCCTCGTCCGAACAGCCGCCCGGCTTCCCGCCCCCATTGATGCAAGCGCGATACAGCCACGGCACAACATAGCTGCCCGCCCACACTCCACGTCCCGCGTGTTCGGCTTCGCGTTGCGCGCTGTCGTATTTGCCTTTGGAGTAGCGGGGCCAATCGAACGCGAGCCCGTCCCGCACAAGCCAATCTCCCAGATCAACGCGGCCAACTGAGCACCTAGCGACTGTACGTCCGTAGACATCACGGCTCACCGGCTCACAGCTAACTGGTCTTCTCCCTATAAACGCATCCAGCTCATTCGCCGCCTTCCTTCCGCAACGATAAAGCAAGCTGTCGTCACCGCGGCAGAGCTGCGAGCTTTCGGGAGCATCAATGCCCCACAGGCGAATGCGCGCACCGTGGATTTCGAGTGTGTCGCCATCGATGATGCTCGCTTGCCCGCTAAGGCGGGTCCCTGCGCTACACTCAAAAGACAAAATGACGATGGTTGCACTGAACGCGATTTCGAAAGCGGTCAGCCGCCTAATGGGCATCGCTGTTCTTCCACTGCTGTCCTTCCAGGGCAAATTTCAGGAGCTTGCCAGCAGATACAAATGTGTCGGCGTCATCCGAGGATTGCAGCGTAGCCCCAAAGCCGGACTGTATCTGCTTCGCCAGCGACCGACGCTCGTTGCCGTCGATGATGAGTCGATCCACTTTGCCTTGGGCGTTCACTTTAGTCGCGTCCACCAGACAGAGAAACGCTCCTGAAGCTATTGTAAACGTCGTGCGGTCAACCTGTTCCAGCTCTGCGCTAATCTCTGGCACACGCGCAGATATTCTTCCGTAGTCCACGCCGGGCTTTGGTCCGCTTATTAACTCTTGGGCTGCTCCAACCAACTCCGCGTGTTTCGACCATCTCAATTCATTCACATCGTGGAGCCCATTGGCGAAGGCGTCGCAGGGCGCGTCCGGCTTTATGTCCTTGAGCAGTCTCATGCTTATCGAAGTATTCATCTTATATCGCGTGCCAACGCGTACCATCGTTGCAAGCTTCTGGTCGGCGCTTGGCGCCTCAGCCAACTCCTTAGACGCCTGCTCGCGAAGCGCATGCAATTCGATGATTTCGCGAACGTATTCGCGAAAGAATGCAATTCTTGGATCGATCTGGTCGGAAGCCGCCTGGATTGGCTCGCCAAAGGCTAACAAAGCGATGGCGGCAAACAGCGCCAGCCCGCCCAACCTACCAACCGCCATCGCGTTTCCCCCAGGCACACTACACGCTTGACTTGTTTAGAACGAAGTGAGAACATTGCCAAGCCCTGTCGTTCGGTTTTCCCCATGCCTGAAGTCACTGCCCTGAACCTGCAATCTGACACGCAGGCGCTGGAAACTGCCGCCAATCAGGCAATTGCAGCGTGCGGCGGCGACGCCCGCGAAGCTGTGAAGGCGCTGTTGATTGCGAACGAGTTCTTAGAGCGCAAGATGGATGAGCGGGTGTCGCGCGGGTACATTCGCGGCGTGAAGCAGGGCAGGTTCAATACTTATTCTGGATAGCCGGGACGCGTAGGTGCGAATGACAGAATCGGGGATGACCGCTGCGGCTCCGTCTACACTACCTAATCAGCTCCCGGTGACGCTTAGCGGCTTCGAAAGCGATGAGGCAGCACGCACATTTGCTGGGAAGCTGCAAGCCTACCTCCATGTGATCGGACAGTACTTGGATTTGGAGCGTTTGGACGCAGTGAGCGTCGCCTACAATTATCCCGAGGCGCTAGCAAACGTTGACAGGGGTGTTGAAGGAACCGCGCCCCTTACCGCGACGTCAGCGTTCTACGGACTAGGGGTTGCAATGACACCGGCAGTACTACGGAACGGGGTTGTCAAAGCTCATATGGTCTATGACGCCAACGTTGTACGTGGCATCGAAGCTGATGAGATTAGTCGCGAGCTTTTTCACCTCATCGCGCATGAATGCGGCCACGTTCATGACCTAAAAGCTCGCGACGAAGCGTTCCCGAACGTATTGATGCAGACGCGATATTCAAACCTTCGGCGTAACGTTCTCGGTAGCACCGCTGCCGCATGCTGGGACGAATACGCAGCGAGTTACTTCAGCGCGCAATTTTCCGCCGCTGAAACGACGGACAATCTAGCGGAACTCTTCGTAGGCGCAGCTCGCGATGCGCGAGGACGCGCCAACGAATCGATAAAGCGCTACAGGCGGCACGGTGACATTCGTTCAGTTGTCAGCGAAGTCGGAGCAGAATACGGAAACACCCTCAAATTCGCGGCGTATTTGTTGGGTCAGCTTCACGGCCTTGGAATGAGACTTGCTGACCACAAAGCGGCCAGTGATTTTGTTGCCGATCATTGGTGCGCCGAGTTCGTAAGTCGTCTAGACGTCGCGCTGAGAACCCTCATGGATCGCTACGGTGAATGGTCCGATATCGCGGAATTTGCCATCTTGGAGACCATTGCCGACGATCTTTTGAAAGACGGCGGGATAACGGTCACCGAAATATCGGATGAGGAGGTGTACGCTAAGATACCGTTCACAGCGGAAACGATGCCCGGATAAGTCCGCCCGCAGCGTTTAGCTTGGCTGATTGTTCGGCCTACTCTTCGGTGCTTCGAAAGCGCGCTCCACGCCTCCCACTTTGGGACGCCCACCTCGCCAATTGCGGCAACTGCGATATGGATGGGCACAGGGGCCGCCCACGCTACCTTGCGCGTGCGCCCGTAAGGGAGACCAGAACAGCTTGAGTCGCCGCTGCGCCGAACTAGCATCCATCTCATGAGCAAAGCAGCTGCCAACTCCCCGACCCTCAACACCGCCTTCTTGCTTATGGCGCAGTACGGCGGCAAAGCCATTATCCCGGTGGAGGAATTGTGCCGCGATTACTTCTCGCATCTCGATCCGGCGAAGTTCATCCGCAAGGTTGGCGCAGGCGAAATCATGATCCCGCTAGTCCGCATGGAGGCGAGTCAGAAGTGTGCCAAGGGCGTCCACCTTCAGGATTTGGCCGATTACCTCGACGCCCGGCGCGCTGCCGCGCTTAAGGAATGTCGTCAGCTTGCGAGCTAGGTACGACGAAAATACTACATCGCACATCTGCTCTTTTATGAACGTTGAAAAAGTCCCTGTCCCGCAAGGACTTCTTGATTCGTCGGCGTTCAGTCAGTCCAGTCCATCATAGGGGCCACGGAAAAGCGATAGCTTTGCGCTTTCAATGATTTACCTTATCGTGTCAATAGGATGAAACACGAACCCGTGCACTCCAATCTAGCCGAAATTGCACACGTTTGTACCCGTCTCGACCTCTCGGTGCACGTCGCGTCCACGAATTAGGAACTGGCGCGTCCAGGTCCGTCGCAGAGCCGCTATGTGTCAGAGACCTTCCGCCGTCGCAAGGACGGTGAAGATTGGCCGCTCGACATGGAGCGCAACATCGACCGCCGCAAAGCCCTCGATCGGCGAGTTCGCCAAAGGGTCCAAGCCGTTCCGTTCGCTGCCGGCAGCCTACTGTATTCGATCGTCAAGCCGTCATTGAGCATGCTGCTCGCAGCACTAATTTTTCGCTCGCGCTCGGCGCAAAAGTTCCCAAGCCTCAACGAGGTCCTTTGATCCGAAGCCCTCGCTGAACTCTTCATAGATCGGGCTGAGCAACTGGGCAGCCTTGCGCCTGCGACCAAGTGCGATCCAGTGCCTCGCAAGATCGGTGCCGATACGCAACTGGAACGTCAGTGCGCCGATGGACCGCGCTTCGGCGAGAGCCTCCTGCAGCCGCTTTTCAGCCAGCGGAGCCTCACCTGCGCGAAGCAGCACCGATGCATCGATCCGCAGCAACTCCGACCGGCACCAGCGTTCGCCCTGGCGTTCCTGATGCGCGAGAGCCCGGGTAATGGCTGCGCGCGCTTCGTCGATACGTCCCTGTCTCAGCAGCGCGCGGGCGAGGACCGCGAGATAGCTGCCAATTCGCATGAGAAAGCGGCATTCGATGAGTTCGTCGATCGCCGCTCGGATGTCCTCCACCGCGCGCGGGTCGCCGCGCAGGTCGCGAAGGCACGCGGAGAAGTAGCGCTCGACCGGGACCCAGCGCGAGATGCGCTCCCGCTCGAGATTGGCGCGCATCCTTTCCGTGTAGCTTTCAAGGGCTTCCAGATTTCCCGTTTCGAGCGACACCGGTAGCGCAGCAAGGCCGAGCGCATTCGACTGGGACACCCATTGGCCACTGCGGCCTGCGGCCTCGACCGCGTCGCTGGCCAGTCTGGACGCGTAGTCCGGCTGTCCCTGCATCCAGGCAACGAATGGCAGATTGAAGCGGACCGTGATGTAGCGATAGACCTCGTTCGCGTCCTTGCGCGAACGGCTATCGGCCAGCGAATAGGTCGCAGCGAGGCGATCGAGAACCGGGCGACTTCGGCTCAACTCGCCGGCGAAGGCTCGGGCCCAGGCAAGTGCCCGATCGGCTTCGGACGTTGCCGTCAGGTCGCGGTCGCGCTCAGCGAGCTCGGTGGCTTCCTCGAGATAGGTTATGGCACGTGGGACATGTCCGATCTGAAGCAGATAAAATGCAAACCCCACCAGCGCGCGCTGCTGATATTCGCAATCCCGCGCGCGCCTTGCAAATTCGATGGCATCGAGCCAGGCAACTTCGTTCTCGTTCGACAATTTACGGGCGTAGAACAGGCTCCATCCGAGCGCACAGGCAAGTTTTGCCCGCAGCAGATCATCGCATTCGACGGTCCTGGCCAGAGCAAGCGCCGTTTCCAGCCGCGCTTGAGCCTCCGACAGGATCGAGGTCTCCGACCACAAAGTGATCCCGGCGACCGTCAGTCTGATTCCGAGGATAGGATCACCATGCTTGCCAAATGCCCACGATAGCGCAGCCCTCAGATCGGCGATGCGGCCGAGATAGCGATTCGTCCAATCAGCCGGCTCGCGCCAGTTCCATTCATCTTCAGACCGTTCGAACAGCGCCAGGACGCGCTCCGCATGGTGGCGTAGCGCCTGATGGCAAGCACGATCCCTCTCCCGCCGCTCGGCTGCATATCGCCGCGTGCTGTCGAGCAGTCGGTAGCGCAAGCTCGGCCCGTCGGACTCTGCGCTCAGAAGGGATTTGGCGACCAAACTGCCGAGCCCGGTCGCGACGTCAACCGGATTCAGCCCGGCGCCCTCAGCGACAAAAGCCGCATCTTCGGATTCGAACGCATCGTTGAACACGGACAGCAAGGCAAACAGCCTTGCGTCCTTGTGCGAGAGGAGCCTGAAGCTCCAGTCGATCGTCGCCATGAGGGTTTCATGACGCGGAGGCGTGACTTCGGCGCCTGCTGCACGAAAACCCAGGTTCCCGTCCATCGCCGCCACCAATTCGAGAGGAGCGAATGTGCCGATCTGGGCCGCCGCCAGCTCGATAGCCAGAGGAAGGCCATCGAGCGCATGGCATATCGAAACAATGGCCGGGCAATCCTCGTCCTTAAACTGGTAGTCCGACCATTCGGCCGCACGGCAAACGAACAATTGCACCGCCGGGAATTTCAGCGCCTGCACAGCTGTTGTGGTCTCGCCCACTCTGGGCGCGGCAAGCGAGCCAAGCCGCACGACATGCTCGGTCGCGGTACCAAGCGCCTCCCGGCTCGTCGCGAGCAGAACCGACGGCGACGTGTCGTCCGCGAAGCTCCCGGCGAAGATGGTCGCCGCAGGCAGCACGTGCTCACAGTTGTCGAGGATGATCAGCATCTGGCGCGACCTAAGATACTCCAGCACGACGGCCAGGCTGTTGTCCGAGTTGCCCCGGATCCCAAGCGCCGTCACCAGCGCGGGGCCGAAAAGCATCGGATCGGAGATTGTGGTGAGATCGACGAGGCACGTGCCATCGCGGCATTGGGGGGCGAAGACTTGCGCCACGGCGACGGCAAGCGTCGTCTTGCCGACGCCACCGGGCCCAACAAGGGTGACATGCCTCTTCCGGGCCAACAGCTCGGCAATCTCCGCCATGTCCGACTCGCGGCCAACGATGCCACGCAAGGAAGGCGGCCGTGACGGGACGACGGGATCAGCGCGCGCCGGATCGTCGGTGATGTCGGTGGCAATGGCCTGCACATCGGCGATGAACCTATAGCCTCGACGGGCGACCGTCGCGATATACACAGGCTCGATCTGCGTATCGCCCAGCGAACGCCGCAAGCTCCACATGTTGACCTTGAGGTTGCTGTCGTGGAGGAACGTGCCCGGCCAAGCCGCCGCCATCAACTCATTCTTGCTGACGAGGTCGCCAGAGCGCTGCACCAGCAGGTGCAGGAGCTCGAATGCACGCCCTCCCAACTTCACCGGGCGCCCATCCAGAAGCAGCAACTGGCGCCGAGGAATCAGTCGAAATGGGCCGAAAGAGAACGCCGATTCCTGCGGGCGCCCGCTCCGTTGTCGTGTCTCCGTGACAGCCAGCATCGATACTTGCCGCTCGATCTAATAGATCAAGCGGAATTATCATGCATTGCGAAGAGGTTGAATAGCGCGCTTCCGAATTAGCACGATTGCGAAGAGCAATTTGCCGCAGGAACGTCATAGCGCAGATTGCGTATCCAGCGGCCGGTGCACCCGCTCAGATAGTGCTTGTTCACATGCGAGCCGCCGATTGAGTGCTCGATCGGAATCCGGCTATTTTTCCGGCGTGGCAAGGATTGCCATATGCATGACTTCGACGCCGCCCTCGGCAAGCTCCGGCAGCTTGGCAAACCATTCCTGGACAGAGGGCATGGCATTATGTGCGTCAAAATCGGCCTTGCTGGCGAAGACCTCGTAGAAGATGAAGTGGCCTGGCTTTGTCCGATCTTCCGCGAGAAAATAGACCAGATTCCTGGGATCGCTCCGAACCTTGGCAATGAGCGGCAACGTGGCTGCGCGCAGCGCATCTTCCTTACCCGGCTTGGCTCGCACCTGCGCCACCACCGAATAGGCGCCTTCCGGAATTTCCTGGTAGCGGATTCGCGGCGCTTCTTCGGCGACCGCCAAAGACGCGGCTCCGGTGATCGAGACGGCGAACAGCAGGGCGGCAAGCGAGTTACGGACGAGAATTGGCATCATGAGTATCTTGAATTGTCAGTCACGAACGCTTCGCAGGGCCAAGCTGGCAACCGGCTGGAGATCGGATGTCCGTCGCCCGTGATCTGTGGATCAGCGTGTGATCGCCTGCTGCCGTTTCGCGAGGGCTTCGCTGAAACGCTTCTTCACCGGGCCCAGCGCCTTGACGAATTCAAGTTGCTCGCCTTCCGGACCCTTGCAATAGATCAGTTCCCAGCCGTTCGAGGGCTCCTCGGTGACCCGGTTCGTATTGGCGCTCTGCGGCGCGGCTTTCCTTTCCGCCTCGGTCGTGACCCGGACCGTCCGGTTTGCCCTCACCCGCGTCAGGCCGCGGCGAGCGGATTCGGCTTCGAGGTCGGTGATGAACTTGTTGAAATCGACATCGTCGCGAACATAGAAGCAGATATGCATCATGCGCGGAAACGCGGGACTCATGTGCTCCACCGGTTCGGCAAAGCTCTTCGAAGTGCCCATCGGCTGATCGGACTCGCGATACTGCAGCAGCTCAAGCACCATGTTGTCGAATTGAATGAAGCGGACATCCAGCCGCTGCGCGCCGCTCCGCAAATCGGGGACCCCGATGGTACGGGGATTGACCCCACGAGCGTTCGCCTCAATCTCCTAGTCGGCCAGCAGGTGTTATGCACTCCGTCACCTTTGAAATCGCCGTGACGGAAAACTTCGGTACCGCCCAGTACGTCAGTATAGAACTGATAGGCCCGCTCCATGTTCTGCACCGTAAGTCCGAAGTGCTGGACACCCTGGAGTCGCGCGCCAAGCGGCGCCTGGTTGCGTTCGACAGCCGACATTGCATCCGTGCCCTGAGCTGCGGCGACTGCGGCGGGGCGCGTGCTGGCGGCAACACCGGTCACCACGGCAGCACCGACCGCTCGAAGCACGCTACGGCGCCCCGTTCCCGTCGCGTTGTCCCGGTTGTCCGTCATGTCCGTCTCCTTGGCCGTTGTTTGATTCACGAGCAGTTCCTGTCGGTCGACGCGCAGCCGAGCCGAAAAGTCGGAGCGCCGATTGCGCCGTTCAATCGGCGGGAAGCGGCGCGGCGGGATTGACCAGACCTGCCGAACGGAGTTCGTGCCAGAAATCGGCAGGGATGGATTCGAGGAGAGCTGCGCGATCCTCAGCGATGCGGCTCGGACGGCTCGCGCCCGGAATGACGGCCTGAACCACCGGATTCGCCAGCGCAAACTGCAAGCCCGCTGCTTTCATGCTGATGCCGTAGCGGTCAGCGATCGCCTTGATCCGCGCCACCTTGCCGAGGATCTCGGGAGCCGCCGGAGCATACTCGAAATTCGGGCCGCCGACGAGTGCCCCGGAACTGTAGGGACCGCCGACGACGATTGCGAGCTCGTGCTCTGCGACCATCGGCATTACCCTCTGAAGCGCCCGTGCGTGGTCGAGGAGCGTGTAACGGCCCGCGAGAAGAAACCCGTCAGGACGCGGGCCTTCCAGCCCAAGCAGCAGTTCGATCGGTTCAACGCGGTTGACGCCGAGCCCCCATCCCTTGATCACACCCTCGTCGCGGAGCCGGTCAAGCGCCTTGAAGGCGCCCTTGCGCGCATCTTCGAAGACCGACAGCCACTCGTCGCCGTAGAAATCCTGCGCGACGTCGTGCACGAAAACGATATCGATACGGTCGGTGCCTAGCCGCCGCTTCAGGCTGTCGTCGATCGAGCGCAACGTGGCATCGCGCGAGTAGTCGTTCACAATCTTGTTGGGGCGTCCATATCTGAAGACGCCGCCCTTCTCGCCGAGGTCGCGGGCACCCAGATCCTCGATCTCGTCCTGAATCAGACGACCGACCTTGGTGCTGATCACGTAGTCCCCGCGCGGCTTGGCGGCCAGGGCAGCGCTCATGCGGATTTCTGCGAGACCTGCGCCGTAAAAGGGGGCAGTGTCGAAATAACGGATGCCATCGTCCCAGGCCGCGTTCACCGTCGCGAGCGCTTCCTGCTCCGGAATGTCGCGAAACATGTTGCCGAGTGGCGCCGCGCCGAAGCCAAGCCTGCTGGACAGAATATCCCTAAGGGCCATAGCGCATGTCCTTCGTTGTGGCAGGCGAAGCCATTCGTCGAGGGATGATCGCGAGAACGTCGACTGCAGCAATCGCAGTTAGATGAGCCATCACTAGATCGCGCGCCCATTGTGGTATTTTCGATTCTTGCGAGATGACGGACGCATCTTGCTCATTCGGCGCGAGATCAGCTTTCGAAACTGGCGGGCGCATTGCCAAGCCCTTGCCATGCTTGCCTTTTACCTCTTTTAACCGCCCCGCCTCTGGACACGCATGCGGCGGTTTGTGAGAAATCCCTGAGCGGGCAGCGATCGAGACTGCGACTGTCCGCTGGATGAAATCATCGCTCGCTCGCGTACGGGGCCGGGACGGAGGTCATGATGGCGTTCGTCACGCATGGAGATCAAAAATATCAGAACAGCGAGAAGCTCGCGAAGACCAGCGAGTGGCCTGCGCTGAGCATTGAACACCGGAAATTCGAGGCGGGCCACCAAGCAACCCCCGCCCCCATTTGCACCGAACTCGTCATGCTGCTGTCAGGCGGCGGGATGGTCCACCGGATCGGCAATGGCGAAGTCCAGAAGAGCCTGGCCCGGCCGGGCATGAGCTACCTCGTACCGGCGGGTACGCAGGAGAGCCATCTCGAGCTTTCGGACCGGATGGAATGTCTCCATCTCTACCTTCCGCCGGCGCTGCTGGACCAAAGCGCCCTTGCCGACTTCGATATCGATCCGGCGAAGGTCGAGATCGCCTATGCCCACGGCCTGCCAGACCAGGTTCTCTTCCACGTCTGCTCGCCCTTGCGTGACCTGCTCCATCGTCCGCGCCAGCCGACAGATGCGTTGTTTGTGGAAGGCATCCAGGTCGCGCTCGCGGCGCATCTTCTGGCGCATTACACGATCGACCGCTGGCGGCCGCCCGAGAAATCACCGTCGCTCGATGAGCGACGGCTTCAACGCGTGCTCGACCATATCGAGGCCTCGCTCGGCCTTGACATCAGGCTTGATGAGTTGGCGGCGCAAGCCTGCCTCAGTCCCTATCATTTTTCGAGGCTTTTTCGCGAGGCGACAGGCCTCTCGCCACACCGCTACGTGACCGATCGGCGCGTCCAGGCCGCGCGGCAAGAACTGGCACGCAACCATTCGTCGCTGGTCGACATTGCGCTGGAGTTCGGTTTCGGGTCCCAAGCCAATTTCACGCGCGTGTTCCGCAAGGCCACCACCCTCACACCGGGGCACTACCGCGAGCTGTGCTGCGGCCCGCTCGACGTCAGGACCGACCGCATCGCTGCGGGACTCGGCAGAGATTGCGCATGAAAGCGCAGGATTCGGCAATACCGCTCGGCACGCATGAGACAGTGCTGTTGGGGCGAACAAATGGATGTCCCGATCGCAAGCGGCCACATGTCGATCGGCGTGAGGGAAGCAAGATGTCAGGACACCAGTTCCAACACGACCGCATCAACAATCCGCCAAGGACGTAGCGACATGATCGAACTCACGGTCAATGGGATCAAGCGCCAGGTTGACGTCGTACCCGAAATGCCCCTGCTCTGGGTGTTGCGCGACGAACTCGGCATTACAAGCCCGAAGTACGGTTGCGGTGTCGCGCAATGCGGCGCCTGCACTGTGCATATTGATGGAAAGGCCGTTCGATCCTGTCAGTCGCGCATCGGCGAAGTCGCGGGAAATTCGGTGGTCACGATCGAAGGATTGGAGAACAGGGATCAGCATCCGGTTCTTCAAGCTTGGATCGAACATCAGGTCCCACAATGCGGCTACTGCCAGACCGGCCAGATCATGCAGGCCATCTCGCTGCTTGAACGCGCTTCCAAGCCGACGGATGAGCTTATCGACCAAGTGATGTCCGGCAATCTGTGCCGGTGCGGCACCTACCCGCGTATCCGCGCTGCGATCCACGCGGCTGCCGCAAAGAAAATGGCGGAGAAGTGAGATGGAGGACATCAAGAATATTTCCCGTCGCGCTTTCGTTTTCGGCTCCGCCGCGATAGCGGGCGGAATAGCTTTCGGCTCCTACGGCGATGCGGCCATGGCTGCTACGGCAACGAACGGCAATCCCCTGGCCGCGGGGCTCGGGCCGAACTCAGTCACCTTCAATCCCTGGGTCGAGATCAGCCCGGACAAGATAACGCTCATTGCCCAACACGCTGATATTGGTCAGGGCGTCGGCTCGGCGCAGCCGATCCTGATTGCAGAAGAGATGGACCTCGACCCAGGTCAATTCGAGGTTCGCTTCGCTGGGCCGAGTCCCGCTTACTTCAACACCGGATTTGCCAATGAGAATGCGCCCTTCCTGTCGGCGGACCATAGCCCGGCGGCGGAGGCCGCGCGTGCCGACGCGCTCGAAGCTTTGCGAAAGTCGGGCCTGCAAATGACTGGCGGGTCAAGCTCGATTCCGGACACCTACGAAAAGTTGCGTATCGCCGGCGCGGTCGCGCGCGAAACGCTCAAGGCTGCAGCGGCCAAGCGTTCCGGTGTCGCGCTGGCCGACATCAACACGCAGTCTGGCCACGTCATCCTGCCCAATGGGACCAAGATTCCCTATGTCGAACTTGCGGCGGAGGCCGCTCGGATCGCGCCGGTGCTCGATGCGAAGCCGCGCGATCCGTCCAAATGGCGAATGGTCGGCAAGCCGATGATGCGCCTCGACGTCCGATCGAAGGTCATGGGCGAGCTGAAATTCGGTATCGACAAGAAGATAGACGGCATGATGTATGCCGCCGTCAAATTGAACCCCAACAAGGGCCAGCCGCTGAAATCTTACGAGGCAGGCAAGGCGCAGTCGATGCCGGGGGTCAAGAAGATCCTCAAATTGAAGAACGGCGTCGCTGTGATCGCAACCAACAGCTGGTACGCCATGAAGGCGGTCGATGCCATCCAATGCGTGTGGGCGCCCTCGACCTACCCTGCCGAACAGGCCGGCCATTGGAAAGTCCTTGAAGGATCGTTCAAGCCGCAGTTCCTGGGCAAGGAATGGCGGAAAGTCGGGGACGTAGAGGCTGGGCTGAAACAGGGCACGCTCGTCAAAGCCGAATATCGCGCGCCTTATGTCGGGCATCAGCCTCTGGAGCCGCTCAGTGGGCTTGCCATTGTCTCCGATTCCGGCATGGAGATCTGGGTCGGCCATCAGAGCCCTCAGGCCGTCCAAAGCATCGCGGCAGCTGCCATCGGCCTCAAGCCGGAACAGGTGACGTTCCACAATCAGTGGACCGGTGGAAGCTTCGGTCACCGTCTGGAATTCGAGAATATCCGCGTCCTGGCCGAGATCGCCAATCAGATGCGGGGAACGCCGATCAAGCTGGTCTTTTCGCGCGAGCAGGACTTCCTGCAGGACATCCCGAGGCAGATTGCAATCGCCCGCCACAGAGGCAGTGTCGACAAGGGGAAGATCGTCGCGGCCGATCTGCAATTGGCATCGACGGCTCCGCTGAAAGGGTTGCTCGAACGGATGGGAGCGCCGTCGAAGGACCCCGACCCGCAGTTAGCCGCCGGTCTGTGGAACGTCTATTACGACCTGCCCCATTTCCGGGCCACGAGCTATGAAGCGCAAGGGCTGTCGCCAAGCACCACATGGCGGTCGGTCGGAGCCTCGACGGCCGGCTTTTTCACCGAGAGCTTCATCGACGAGCTGATCCACGCGGCGGGGCTTGATCCGTTGAAGGCGCGCATCGCGATGTGCTCCGTTCCCACCTACCGCAAGGTGCTGGAGACGGTTGCGGAGATGTCGAACTGGAACGGGCCACTCGGCAACGGCAGAGGCCGGGGCGTCGCGTTCGTGGAATCCTTCGGGACACCGACGGCCGAGGTCATCGAGGTCACAATGACCGACAAAGGCGTCAGGATCGACAAAGTCTGGGTCGCCGTCGATGTCGGCAAGGTCGTCGATCCCGTGAATCTGGAAAGCCAGGTGCAGGGAGGTGTGGTCTGGGGACTCGGCCATGCCATGAACTGCCAGCTCACCTACGCCAAGGGTGCGGTCCAGCAAACCAACTACAACCACCACGAAGCGATGCGAATCTATCAATGTCCGGTCATCGAAGTCCGCGCACTCGAGAACGACCCGAAAGTACGCGGCATCGGCGAGCCTCCCGTTCCTCCGGCCGCGCCCGCGCTCGCCAACGCGATATTCGCGGCTACAGGCAAGCGCATCCGCGAAATGCCGTTCAACAAGTTCATTGATTTCGTGTGAGGCAGAGCCATGAAAATATCGCTGATTGCGCTCGTCATCGCTGCTTCATCCGTCGCGGTCCTCACAGGCATTGTCGCGGCGAAGGACGAGGTTGCCAAAGATGTGCTGCGGCCGGGCAGCGTCAGCCGCAGCGAGGGTTTGAAGGCCTGGAATCGGATTGAAGCGGTGGTGACACATCCCCGCTGCGCGAATTGCCACGTCGACGCCAAGGCGATTCCGATCTGGACGCCGGCCGGCGAAACCAAACCTCGCGTGCATGGCATGAACATCCACGGCGGAGAAAGCCGCAAGGGCGAGGAGGCGGTCCCTTGCTCGACCTGTCACATGACTTCCACGCAAGCAAACGAGCCGGCTCCCGCTCCGCCCCGCGCCGGGATCGATTGGCAACTCGCTCCCGTTGCTTTCATCTGGTTCGGAAAGAGCGGCGCCGAGATCTGCGCGCAACTGAAGGACCCCAAGCGCAATGGCGGCCGCGACGCCGCCGGGCTGGTGGAGCATCTGCGCCATGACGCGTCATTGAGCGGCTTCATTCCGCGCGGTTGGGCGCCCGGCGCGGGCCGGACGACGCCTCCAGGCAGTTTCGAGGAACATGTCAAGGACGTCGCCTTGTGGGGGGCGGCCGGGCAACCTTGTCCGAATTGAGCGATCGGTTTTGCCGCATGCGAGGGCTGGATACGAACATATGACCGGCATTGTCTGTGGACTTGAGACGGCCATCGCCCGCGCGCACGGCCGGCACAGTTGCGCAGCAGCGTGTTGAGCCCGATCAGATCAGGCTCGACCTGCCGCGGCTGAGAACCTCGCCTGCGCCTTTGGTGCCGACGATCCTGCCGTGTTCGTACACCACCCGGCCACGGGCGATCGTCGTTACCGGCCATCCCGTGACGTCGAACCCTTCCCATGGCGTGTAGTCCGAGCCGTGATGCAGATCGGCCTGCCGAATAGGTTTCTTCAATTTGGCATCCCAGAGCACGATATCCGCATCGAAGCCGACGCCGATCGAGCCCTTGCGCGGATAGAGGCCGTAGATACGTGCATGGTTAGTCGCGGTGAGCTCGACGAATTTTTGCAAGCTGATCCGTCCCTTCGATACGCCTTCGGAGAACAGGATCGGCAGCCGGGTCTCGATACCCGGAATACCGTTCGGCACCCAGCGGAACGAGGTTCGACCGTTCGGCGTCAGCTTGCCCTTGGGATCGTCGTAGCGGAACGGGCAGTGGTCGGACGAGAAGGTCTGGAACACGCCTGATGTGATGCCCTCCCAGATCGCCTGCTGGCTTTTGGCATCGCGGGGCGGCGGCGAGCAGACATATTTCGCACCTGACATGTCCATGTTCAGGCCCTTCATGTCGTCGGCCGTCAGCGTGATGTATTGCGGGCAGGTCTCGGCATGCACGGGCAACCCGCGCTGCTGGGCCCAGCGCACCTGCTCCATCGCCTCACGGCCGGAGACGTGGACGATCATGATGGGGACACCGACGATTTCGGCATGGCTGATAGCGCGATGCGCCGCCTCGCGCTCGACGGCCTGCGGCCGGGACACACCATGGAAATACGGGGCGATATGCCCCTCTCGCTCGAGTTTCGAGGTGAGAAAACGGATGGCGTCGTACCCCTCGCAATGGACCATCACCAGCGCTTCCTCGCGGCGCGCGACCTCGAACACTTCGAGCAGCTGCTGGTCGCTCAGCACGAGGTCGTCATAGGTCATGAACACCTTGAACGAGGTGTAGCCGTCCTTCACCAGCGCCGGCAGCTCCTGCCCGAGCACGACCGCGGTCGGATCGGAGATGATGAGGTGGAACGCCGTGTCGATATAGCATTCGCCTTCGGCGAGTTTGCGGTAGTTTTCGACGCAGGTTCGGAGCGACGTGCCCTTCTCTTGAAGCGCGAAGGGCAACACCATGGTGTTGCCGCCGGCGGCTGCCGAACGCGTCGCCGACGCGAAATCATCGGCCATCACCACGTCGGGACCGGACGGTTGCGAGATGTGGACATGGCTGTCGATCCCACCCGGCAGCGCCAGCAGACCGGTTGCGTCGATCTCGCGCGCTGCGCCCTCGACGCTCTCGGCGATGCTGACGATGCGGCCGTCGCGAATGCCAATATCGGCGCGGAACTCGTCGCCGGCCGTCACGATGGTGCCGCCGCGAACGGCGAGATCGAGTTGCGCCACAGGAGTCTCCATCACTTGATGACCGGCATGGTCTGGAATATCCTGCCCCATTCCGCAAGAGCCGCAACGTCGCCGCCGGCGAGGCTCAGGGTCCGCCACAGCGTGACAGCGACGGAATCCAGCACGGCGATATCCAATTCCCGTTCGAGCGAAGCGGCCAGCGCGGCGCCGTCGAGGTTGGTGCAGAGGATAACGATCGCGTCGGCGCCTTCCGCAGCCACGGCACGGATCATGTCCGCGATCGTTGCAGGCGCGACCTCGCCGAAAGAGAAATTGTCGCGCAAGCCCAGATGCCGCTCCGCATGCGAGGTGATGCCCTCCTGAGCCCACACGTCCGCGATCCGCCGCTGCACGTCGTCCGTATAGGGCGAGACCAGGCCGACACGCTTGGCGCCAAGTGCGCGGGCGGCATCGATGCAGGCGAGTGTGGAGGTCGTTGCCGGCACGCTCGCGCGCGCTGTGATCGCCTCGCAAAGGCTCCGGTCGCGGTCGATGCCAAGCCAGCTCGCGGACGTGCCGTTCCAGGCGATGGCATCGACTTTTGCATCGGCGAGCAAATCCGCTGCGGGCAGCATCACCGAGGCGTCGAACTGGTTCAGCGCGGCGGCGTCGAGCGCAATCTCGGTAACGCGGAAGCGTGAGAAATGCGCAGTGACGCCGTCGACGCCGGCGAGCATCGCACTGGTGACGGGCTCGAGCACCGAATTGGAGGATGGCGTGATCATGCCGAGACGCTTGCGCAGTACTAACATCGATCGCCTTCGCTCCATTTGCGGCGAAGCGCGACTGCGCTCCTCAGCAGGATCATCCGCATCCCTCGCACCCGCGCAACCCGCAATCTGCATACTGCATGCAATTTGTTCGATATGCTTTTATTTTGAGCTACATACGTCTCCTAATTGAGCACGGGTTTGACAGAGATTGGATTAGATTGCGCGCAAGCAGCGAGGCTTGCGTGCAGCAAAAATCCGAACCGAACCAGGGCCGAAAGTCGCCCAAACTCAAGCGGATGGGCCTGCATGAGCGCGCCGCTGCGCGGATGCGGACGATGATCATTCGCGGCGAGCTGGCGCCGGGATCGCAGACCCAGGAGACAAGGCTCTCGAAGGAGCTGGGCGTATCGCGCACCCCGCTGCGCGAGGCGATGAAGGTACTCGCGGCCGAAGGACTGATCGAGCTTCGCCCCAACCGCAGCCCGCGCATTGCCGGCATCGCGGTCGGCGGCATCTCGGAATTGTTCGAGGCGCTGGCCGGCATCGAACGTCTGGCCGCCGAGCTCGCCGCGGAGCGCGCCACCGAGCGCGATCTCGCCCGCCTGCGCACGCTTCAGACCCGCATGGAAGGCCATCATCGCAACGGCAAGCTCGACGAGTACTTCGCCATCAACGGCGAGATCCACAACACCATCGTCCGCATGGCGCGCAACACGCCGCTGCGCGAGGCGCACGAGACGCTGATCTCCCGCGCCGAACGCGCGCGTTACCTCGCGCTCGGCGCCGACCGCCGCTGGAGCAATTCGGTCGACGAGCACGCCGGTATCCTGGCGGCTATCGAGGCGCGCGACAGCGAAGCGGCCGGCCGCCTGCTCGGCGCCCATGTCCACCGCACCGGCACTGCGCTGCTCGAAGTCATCGCGGCCTCTCAAGCCAACCGGACGGCGGCGTAACCATGAAGCTGCTGCTGCTCAACCCGAACACCAGCACCGAAGTCACGCAACTGATGACGGGAGTCGGGCAGCGCGCGGCTGCGCCAGGGACCGAGCTGATCCCCTGCACCGCGACCCGCGGCGTGCCCTACATCTCGACGCGCACCGAGGCGCAGATCGGCGGCGCCATTGCGCTTGAGATGCTGGCCGAGCAGCATCGCAATGTCGACGCCGCGATCATCGCCGCCTTCGGCGACCCCGGCCTGTTCGCCGCGCGCGAAACTTTTGACATTCCCGTGGTCGGCATGGCGGAAGCAGCGATGCTGACCGCCTGCATGGCCGGGCGCCGCTTCGCCATCGTCACCTTCGCCCAGGCGCTTGGCCCCTGGTACGAGGAATGCGTCCGCGCCCACGGGCTCTGGGAGCGTTGTGCCGGTATCCGCATGCTCGATACGCCGTTCCAGGCGATCTCCGAGGTCGGCACCGAGAAGGAGGATGTGCTGGTCGATCTCGCCCGGCGCGCGATCGTGGAAGACGATGCGGACGTGTTGATTTTTGCAGGTGCGCCGCTCTCGGGCCTCGCTGAGCGCGTCGCCGACCGGATCCCCGTCCCCGTCGTCGATCAAGTCATCGCCTCGGTGAAGCAGGCCGAGGCCCTGGTGGCGCTGCGCCTGTGCAAGGCAATTGCAGGCACGTACCGCCGTCCCGCCGCCAAACCCACGCTTGGCCTTGCCGATGCGCTCGCCGCCCGGCTTGAGCATCGCGACAGCTAGGGGAGCTTCGGCCAGCGATGCGAAAAACCAAGTTCGTTCTGGATGGCACGGCCGAAGGCAAACAGACGGGATTCGCATCCCGGTGGTGCGATGATCTGGATGCCGAACGGCAACTCGTTCTCCCCTCGCGGCGCCGGCATGGTCAGGACCGGGAAACCGACCAGCGACACGATGAAGGTGACGGCGAGATAGTCGATCGGCGTCTCCAGCGCCGCGCCATCGATCACGGTGACGTCGCTGATCTCATTTGGCCAGGGCAGAACGGACGCCGCCGGCGCGACCAGGAAATCGGCGCGGCTGAACAGCTCGCGGAAGCTGCGGTAGATCGCGGTGCGGCGCCGTTCGGCGTTGAGATAGTCCTCCGCGGCGAGCTTTGCGCCCGCCTCGATGTTCCAGATCACGGTGGGCGTGAGCTCGGCGCGGCGCGCCCTCAGCAGCTCGCCATAGCTGTTGGCGATGTGCGCGGCGCGCAGCGTCCGAAATGTCTCGATCGCACCGCCGCAATCGGGCGACGCGGCCGCGACATCGGCCGCGGCCGCGAGCGCCTCGCACGCCGCGGCGAACCGCGCACGGACCTCGCGTGCAACAGGCGCGACAGCGAAATCGGGGGTCACCGCAATTCTGGGACGTCTTGCGATCGGCCGATCGTCGGTGACGACGCCGACCGAAAGCGGATCATTCGCGTCGCCTCCCCCACAGACCGACAGCGCGAGTTCGAGATCGTCGACATCGCGGGCGAGGAAGCCATGGGTGGCGAGCATGTCCCAGCCGAGGGGGCGATGCGGCGACGGGATGCGGCCGGGCGTCGGACGGATCGAAGCGACGTCGCAGAAGCTTGCGGGTGTACGCACGGAGCCGCCGAAATCGGTGCCATGCGCCAGCGGCACCATGCCGGCCGCGACCGCAACAGCGGAGCCGCCGGACGAACCGCCCGAGGTCAGCGCGGAATCGAACGGATTGCGGGTCGGGCCGCACAATTTGTTGGTGCATACCGCGCCGAAGCCGAATTCCGGCGTGTTGGTCTTGCCCAGAATGATCGCACCAGCGCGCCGCAGCCGCGCGACCACGAGATCGTCCTCAGCCGGAACGTGATCACGAAACAGAACCGACCCATAAGTGGTCGCGAGCCCCGCCGTGTCCGTGAGGTCCTTGAGCCCTACGGGCAGCCCATGCAGTGCGCCGACCGGCGCCGGCGCGGCGTCGCAGATATCCGCGGCACGGCGGGCCCCCTCCGCATCGACAGTCACGAATGCCGCCAATTGCACGTCTTGGTGCGCAATCCGTTCGAGATGCGCCTCGACAACCTCGCGCGACGACAGCTCGCCCTTCGCAATGGCGCGCGCAAGGACCGTGGCAGTGAGGTCGCAAACCGATCGATCCGATGTCATTGCGCCACAATGCCAAAACTCGCAGCGAAAAGCGACCGTCGCGGGCACGAGACTTGCTTTCTTACTCGGGTGAACGGGAGGCAACATCATGGCTGAAGCGCAAGGCGGCCGATCGCTCGTCGTCGACGCCGTCACCCACCGTTATCCGAGCGGCGCGCTCGCGGTCGAGAACATCAATCTCGACATCAAGGGCGGCGAGATCATCGCTCTGCTCGGGCCGTCCGGCTGCGGCAAGACAACACTGCTACGCATCATCGCCGGCTTCATCGCGCAGACGCAGGGACGGATCATCATCGGCGACGACATCGTCGACGCGCTGCCGCCGAACCGCCGCGCGGTCGGCATCGTGTTCCAGAACTACGCACTGTTCCCCCATCTCAGCATCAGCGAGAATGTCGCTTACGGGCTGGCCGCGCGCGGCATCGACAAAGCGACCCGCCAGCGCGAAGCGCAGCGCCTGCTGGATCTGGTGCAGCTGCCGACCATGTCGGAACGGTTGCCACGTCAGCTCTCCGGCGGCCAGCAGCAGCGCGTGGCGCTCGCTCGCGCGCTGGCGATCAAGCCGTCGATCCTGCTGCTCGACGAGCCCTTTGCCGCGCTCGACAAGAATTTGCGGCTCGACATGCAGATCGAAGTCAAGCGGCTCCAGCGTGTCTCCGGCATCACCACGCTGATCGTGACCCACGACCAGGAAGAGGCGCTGTCGATGGCTGATCGCGTCGCCGTGCTCAGCCACGGCAAGCTCGAACAGTTCGGATCGCCGTCCGACGTCTATGACCGGCCGCAAACGCTGTTCGTGAACACTTTCGTCGGCGCCAGCAATCGCATGCCCGGCGTCGTCGTCTCGGCGGATCGAACGGCGGCAAAAGTCCGCCTCGACGCCGGCGCGGAAATCATCGCGCGTCCCGCCGGCGGCGCCCTCACCGAAGGCGGCCGCGTCACCGTGTGCATACGCCCCGAGCATCTGCAGTTCGTCGGTGACGAGACCGGCTTTGCCGGCGTGGTCGGCATGTCGCTGCCGCTAGGGGCCACGGTCGTGCACGAAGTCACCACCGCCGACGGCTCCGGCGTCAAGATCTCCCAGGCGCGCATCGGCGAGACGCGCACGCTGGAGAGCGGCGCCGCGGTGCGCCTTGCTCCGCTCGCTCCGTCGCTCGCCAACGCCTTTCCTGCAACGCTTTAGATCCAATCTTTGTCCAGAGGGAGTTCGACCATGATCATGAACCGCCGAAGTCTGATGACGACCGCACTCACACTCGGCGCCATGAAGGCGTTTCCCGGATTGAGCTACGCCCAGGCCCGCCCGCTGGTGTTCGCGACCTTCACCGGAAGCTGGGAGGAGGCGCACAAGGCCGTGCTGGTGCCGGCCTTCCGCAAGGCCAACGCGGACGCCGCGATGGTGCTCGACCCCATGCTCTCGGTCGACCAGATCGCCAAGGTGAACGCCGCCAAGGCCAATCCGCCGATCGACGTCATGCTGCACGATCCCGGTCCGGCGCTGGTCGCGATCGGCCAGGATCTCGTCGAGCCATACCCCGTCGAGAAGAGCGCCTATTACAAGGACCTGATCGCCGAGGCGCAGGAGCCGATGGGCCCGGCCCCGTTCTTCCAGGTCGTCGGCCTTACCTACAATCCGGAAGCCGTCAAGACGCCGCCGACCTCCTGGGCCGATCTGTGGAAGCCCGAGTTCAAGGGCCGCGTCGGCATCACCAACCTCAACTCGACGCTCGGCACCGGTTGGCTCGTCGAGATTGCCAAGATGCGCGGCGGCTCGGAGGCCAATGTCGATCCCGGCTTCAAGGCGATCGAGGAGCTGAAGCCCAATCTCGCCGCGGTCGCCGCTAACCCCGGCGCGCTCGCCACCCTGTTCCAGCAGGGCCAGATCGATATCTCGCCCGGTAATTTCAACGCCATCCAGATCCTGAAAGCGCGCGGCGTGCCGGTCGAGTTCGTGGCTCCGAAGGAAGGCGCCATCGCGTTCAAGACCACGATCCACATCGTCAAGAACTCGCCCAACCGCGAGCTCGCCTTCAAGCTGATCGAGGCGTCGTTGACGCCGGAGGTACAGACCACGCTGATGAACCCGCCCTACCTAATCGTGCCGACCAATTCCAAGGTGACGATGGGCGGCGAGATCGCGCGCGTGCTCGCCAAGGACACCGCGGAGCTGAAGCAGAAATTCGTGTTCCAAGACTGGAAGAAGATCAACGAGCAGCGCTCGGCCTGGATCGAGCGCTTCAACCGCGAGATCAAGATCTAATACCATGGGCGCAGCACCGGCATCACGAGACGTCACGTCCTACGGGATGGGATTGGCAGCGCCGCTGGCGCTGTTCTTCCTGGTGTTCTTCGTGGCGCCGCTGCTGCAATTGCTGTGGCTCTCGCTGCACAACGACACGTCCGCGCTCCATTGGGGTCTCGGCCAATATCTGCACTTCCTCACCGACCCCTTCAGCCTCAGCGTGCTCGGCTCGACGCTGCTGCTGGGGGCCGAGGTGACGGCCGTCTGCCTCGTGCTCGGCTTTCCCATCGCCTGGCTCTACCAGCGGGTCGGGCCGCGGCTTCAGACCATCATCATCCTGATCGTGCTGCTGCCGCTTTTGACCAGCGTCGTGGTCCGGACCTTCGCCTGGATCGTCATCCTGGGCCGCCAGGGCATCATCAACGCCACGCTGCAATCGCTCGGCATCATCGATACGCCCATAAAACTGCTCTACACCCAGTTCGGCGTGGTGATCGCGCTGGCGCAGGTGCAGATGCCGCTGATGACGTTACCGCTGATCACCGCGCTCGGCCGGATCGATTCCAATCTCGACGATGCCTCCTGCTCGCTCGGCGCCGGAAGCTGGCGCACCTTCTTCAAGATCGTGCTGCCGCTGTCGCTGCCCGGCGTGATCGCCGGCTGCACGCTGACCTATGCCGCGGCGATCACGGCCTTCATCACCCAGTCGCTGATCGGCGGTGGACAGATGCTGTTCATGCCGATGTATCTCTATCAGCAGGCCTCGACGCTGCAGAACTGGCCGTTTGCATCGGCAATCTCCATCATCTTCCTGCTGGCCGTTCTCGCGGTCGTCTCCGTCTTCACCACGCTCGGCCGCCTGTCGCGCGGCTATGGAGGCGCGTGATGAGCGGACGCAAGCGTACCCTGGAGGCGTTCAGCTTCGAGCTGGTCATGACCGTAATCGCGATCGTCGCGCTGATCATCATCATCGCGCCGTCGCTGGTGGTGGTGATCGTCTCCTTCACCAGCGGCTTCTCGCTGCGTTTTCCGCCGCCGGGCTATTCGCTGCGCTGGTACGCCGAATTATGGAACGCCTGGCAGCTGCACTTCGCAGCCAAGAACAGCCTCCTCGTGGCGCTATGGGCGACGGGCCTGTCCGTGGTGCTCGGCGTTGCCGCCGCGCTGGCGATCTCGCGCTCGCCGACGCTGTCGGCGCGGCTGCTCGATTCCCTGTTCATGTCGCCGCTGGTGCTGCCGGCGCTGGCCTTCGGCCTTGCCGCCTTGATGCTGTTCTCGCTGGTCGGACTGCCGGTGTCGACGCTGACATTGGTGATCGGCCATACCGTGGTCTGCGTCCCCTATGTCGTGCGCAACACGATTGCGGCGCTCGCCCAGCTGGAGCCCACCCTGCTGGAGAGCTCGGCCGTGCTGGGCGCCAGCCGCACCTACACCTTCCGGCGCATCGTGCTGCCGCTGATCCGGCCGGGTATCATTGCGGGCGCCTTCATCGCCTTTATGTCGTCCTTCGACAACGTGCCGGTGTCGCTGTTCCTGCGTGATGCCGCAACCGACATGCTGCCGATCCGGATGTGGCAGGACCTCGAGGGCAAGCTCGACGTCACCATCGCCGCGCTGTCGGGCGTGCTAATCATTGCGACCGTCGCGCTGGTCGCCATCATGGAGCGCGTCACGGGATTGTCGCGGCGGCTGACCAACTGATCAGGCGCCGCGGAACAGCGAATAGCCCCAGCGCGTGAATTTCAGTGGCAAATGAAAATGCTCGTTGACATCCTTGATGCGAAAGCGGAACGGCGTCACCGTGAGAAAACCGTCGCGGTCGCCAAAGAACTCGCCGAGATGAAACAGGACCTCGTACTCGCCTGCCGTAACGCCCGCGCCCTGCGCAACGGGATGATCGAGCACGCCGTTGGCACCAAGCCGTCCGTCGGCGATACGCAGCGAGTCCGGATCGATCCGCCAGATCTCGACGCGCAGGCCCTGCGCTGGGCGTCCGCTCGCCACATCGACCGCGTGAATGGAAATGCCGCCTGCCACTATGTTCCTCCAATGAACGCAGCGCCATGGTAGACGCAAACACGGCCGTTCGGCCAGCGCCCGCATTGTTGCCGGCGCTTGGCGCCATGACCTCGCTTCAGGCGCTGGTGGCGCTGGCTCTGTTCGCGCCGGGCGTGGTGGCACCGCGCGCCCATATCGAGGTCTGGCAGCTCTCGATGTTCTCCTGCGCCGTGTTCGCGGTCGGCATTCCCGCCTCGTTCTGGGGCGGCGGGTTCATCGCTCGCCTGGGCTCGCTGCGGATCGCGAGCCTCTGCGCGGCGGCGATCATCGCCAGCATGGTGCTGGCTTCGCTCGGCTCGACGGCGGCCCTGCTCGCAGCCGGCCTCTGTCTTGGCCTCGCCTTCGGACCTGAGACGCCCGCAAGCGCGGCGCTGCTGGCGCGACTCGTGACGACCGAGCGGCGTGCGTTCGTGTTCTCGGTTCGCCAGACCGGAAACCAGATCGGTGCCGTCTGCGGGTCGCTGGTTCTGCCCGCGATCGCAATCTCGCTAGGGCCAGCCTGGTGCTATGCCGCCGTGGGCGCCTGCGCGCTGCTGGCGATAGCATGGTTCGAGCGCCTGCGGCCGGCCTACGTCGCCAAGGTCGCTCCACTGCCGGAGCTTGGCCTTAGCACGCTGCTGGCACTGGTGACCGCGGATCGGCGCATCGCAATGCTGGCGCTGGCCTCGATGCCGTTCAGCGCGATGCAGGTGTCGCTCAATACGGTTTTCGTCACGCTCGGCACCCGCGAACTCGGCCTCAGCCATATCGAGGCCGGCATGGCGCTTGCCTGCGCCCAGGCCGGCGGCCTGATCGGCCGGCTCGGCTGGGGCCTCGTCGCAATGCGCCTCAATGCCTCGCGCGGAGTTCTCGTCGTCATCGGTCTCGGCATGACTTTCTGCGCAGCGCTGCTGGGTCTCGATGGCGCATCGCTCGGACGGACCGGCCAGTTCGCGATTGCAGCTCTGTTCGGCCTGACAGCCTCGGGCTGGAACGGTGTCTTCATCGCCGAGATCGCACGCCTCGCCCCGCAGGACAGGATTGGCGAGACCACCGGCGCGGTGCTGACCGCATCCTATGCCGGCCTCTTGGCAGCACCGGCCCTGGTGTCGCTCCTGGACGGCGCAGCCCGTCTCGGGGCCGCCTTCTTCGCCTTGGCGTGCCTCACCCTCTGCGGCACGTTGGCACTGATCTGGGGAGGCGATGAAGAAGCAAGAAAGTAGCGCGTGCGAGATTGCGGCCGACGTCTCCGCCGGACGAACGGGTGCGGTCGAGACCGCCAAGGCCGCGCTTGCGCGCATCGAGGCCGCCAAGGCGCTGAACGCGGTGGTGACGACCGCTCCCGCGCGTACGCTTGCCGACGCCGCAGCGATCGACGATCGCCTGCGTGCCGGCGAGACGATGCCGCTCGCCGGTGTCCCCGTCATCGTCAAGGACAACATCTGGGTCGGCGACTGGCGTGTGACACAGGGCTCGCGCCTGTTCGCCGAATTCGCCGCGCCGCGGGATGCGATTGCGATTGAGCGGCTGCGCAAGGCCGGCGCCGTCGTCGTCGGCATCGGCGCAACGTCGGAATTCGCCTGCAAGGGCGTGACCACCTCTCCCCTGTATGGGCCAACGCGGCATCCACTCGATCCCACGTTGACCCCCGGTGGCTCGTCGGGCGGTCCGGCTGCCGCGGTTGCGGCCGGCCTCGTACCGCTAGCGATCGGCACAGATGCGGGCGGATCGAGCCGCAGGCCGCCGGCTCATGTCGGCGTCGCCGGGTTCAAGCCCTCCTATGGCGCGATCCCCTATGGGCCCGGCTTCGCCGAACCGTTCTTCGGCCTCTCCGTCATCGCGCCGATCGCCACTGATGTTGCCGACATCGCGCTGGCGTTCGAGGCCATGGCCGGCGTCGATCCGCGCGATCCGGATTCAGTCGGCATCGCTCAAAAGGCCAAAAATACCGCCAGTCTGCGCATCGCGTTCTCGCCACGCCTTGGGCTCGACGTCGCGGTCGACGACGTTGTCGCTGACGGGCTCGTTTTCGCCATCGCGCGTCTCTCCGCCGCAGGCCTCAGCATCGCCCAGCGCGATCCCGTCTGGCCGGCGGGCGCGACGGAAGAGGCCATCATGCCGCTTCAGCACGCCGGTCTCGCCGCACTCTATCGAGACGCCTTCCGCGCGGATCCGAGCGTCTTCGATCCTGACATCGCCAAGCAGATCGAGCGAGGGCTGTCATGGTCTGGCGCCGACGTTGCCGGTGCGCTGGTGGCAAGCGCCGCGATCGCCAATGCTTTCGCGGCATTCTTCACCGAGGTCGATCTGCTGCTGGCGCCAACCGTCCCCTGTGTCGCTTGGCCATTCACCCAGCTCGGACCCGACATGATCGGTGGCCGCGCGGCGAGCCCGCGCGCGCACGCGGCGTTAACTCCCTTTGTCAATCATGCCCGGCTGCCGGCGATTTCGATACCGTGCGGAACAGACGGGTGCGGACTTCCATTTGGCCTTCAGGTCATCGCCGCGCGCGGACAGGACCGCACGCTGCTTCAAGCAGCGCAAGAGATCGAGGCCATGCTGCGAACATAAATCCTGCCGGTAGATGTCTCTGCCGGAACACGCCGATCGCCCTATGGGCTTTCAACGGGCGCGGGGACGAGTAAGATGCTGTCTCGTGGGCCCGGAGGCGGCATGAGCCAGCGCAAGTTCATGGGACTTGTCGGCGGTGCGACAGCATCAGGGTCGGGTATTGCGCTAGCGAGCCAGCGATCAGCCAACGCGGCCGCCGAGCCTGCTCATGACGATGAGCAAGAATTCCCATTGATCATCGCAAACATACCCGCAACCCCTCGTCAAAAGGCCTGGGCGGTGAGTGTCGCCGTCTTGCTCATCGTCCTTGCAGCCGTCATCGCGCCGTTCGCTCGGATCCAATTGGGCCAGATTAATGGTTTCGTTCCGATATTGCAGACCACATTGGCTCTGGCCGAGTTCATCACGGCAGCCCTGCTGTTTGCTCAATTTGCGATCCAGCCCCAACGGGCACTTCTCGCACTGGCAAGCGGATACGTTTTCAGCGGATCGTTCGCATTCCTGCAAACGCTCGCCTTTCCGAACGGATACGCTCCCGCAGGTGTCATTGGAAATGGACTGGATAGCCCCGCTTGGCTTTACGTGCTTTGGCACACGGCTTTTCCCGCAGCGATCCTGGTGTACGGATTCACAAAGGATTATTCCACCGCCGGCAGACCAGGCAGACCTGCGCTAACCGCGATCATGCTAGCTCTCGGCTGCATCGCCGCTACGGTGACGGGATTGACGTGGATGGTGACCGCGAAAGCCGAACTTCTCCCTAGCTTCTACATGATCGACGTCAGGCATCAGACGCCCCTCGGTAATCAGGTCAACCTCATACTACTGCTATGGAATGTGACTGCTCTGACCGTCATGTTTGCACGCATGCGCACCATTCTTGACCTTTGGCTGATGGTGACTTTACTCGCCTACTTGCCCAATTTCCTGGTGGCGATCATCGGCAGCTCGGTACGGTTCACCATCGGTTGGTATGCAGCACGCGGTTTCGTTCTGGTCGGCAGTTGCATGTTGCTGACCGTATTGCTCATCGAAACGATGTTTCTCTATTCACGCCTCGCCAGCGTCATCGCCCTGCAGCGGCGCGAACGAGCGAACCGGCTTCTGAGCATCGACGCGGTCACTGGCGCGATCGCCCATGAGTTGAGATCGCCATTGGGAGCCATCTCGCTCAATGCTGCGACGGGCCTCAGTCACTTGCGAGCTGCATCCCCTGAACTTGCGGAACTCGAGAACATCCTCTGTGACATCGAAGCCGACGGCGGCCGGGCCGCTGACATCATATCGAGCATTCGCGAGATGACAATCAAAACGGCACACGGCGGCGCTTCGGCAAACGTCGAGGAGATCGCCGAGCTTACGCTGAGACTTTTGAAGCACGATCTCCTGACCAATGGTGTATCAGTAGCGACGGAGCTTCAGGGCAACATACCTCCAGTCGCCCTGGACGGCACTGAGCTTCAGCAGATTGTCCTGAACCTCTGCAAGAACGCGATTGACGCAATGAGTTCTGTGCCCGCCGATCAACGGCAGCTCCGTCTGAAAACCGCCCTCGATGGTAGCACAACCGTCCATTTGTCCGTCGAGGACTCCGGCACCGGCATCACACCGCGTCATCAAGAGCGCATCTTCGACCCTTTCTTCACGACGAAGCAAGGCGGTATGGGGTTGGGACTGGCGATCTCCTCCAACCTGGTCGCAAGGTGCGGAGGAAGGCTGAGGCTGGTCAAGTCGGACGTCAGGGGCTCCGTTTTCGAGTTGGAGATTCCAATCTCCGCTCAGTCTTCTGCGCAATAGCGGTACGAGGCGTCACCATCGTTCCGCCTTTCGCTCACTTCAGAGAGATCATGATCGTGCTGAGGTTGGCGACCGACACGAGGATGCCAGGCGCACCATCTACGTACGTCGCTCAGGGTTTCGCACCATCGACCTTCTTCCAGGTCTGGTCCGGATCGAATGCAGTCATGCGAGGAGCGAGGACCTTGGTCCGAGGCCCGAGATCCTTCTGGTAGACAACGCCCGCATGATTGACCAGGAAGGTCATGACGCCGGAATTGCCGTACTCGGCGGGCCAGGCGACCAGCGCAAAACCTCCGATCATCTTGCCTTTGACGACGTAGTTGAGCGCGCCGCCTGGCGCGTTCGAGCCCTGCCCTCTCAGGATGCGGAAATAGTAGCCGTGATAGGGCTCCGGGCCATCCCCGGCCTGGTACCCTTCAGCCGAAGCCTGCGCTACCAGTGCGCCGAGCGGGCTCTGGTCGCTGTCGTCGCGCCAGAACAACCCGTCCTTCTTGCCCGCGCTGCTGACGATGCGCTGTGCGTACACGCCGACCCCTTCGCCGCGATCCTTGTCAGCGTAGTCGTTCTCGGCATCGACAAAGGCAAGACTGGTCTGGATGGCGTCGAGCTCATTGCGGCCGATGCGGCGATACAGCACTTCGATGCGGCCTTCGGCGGCATCGAATTCCCAGCCGGTCTTGGTGTTGACGAGCGGGATCGGGAACGGGAAGTCGTCCGGACCCAACATCAGCATCGCCTTCTTGTTACCCTCTGTCTTGACCGAATGCTTAGCATCATACATCGAGACGAAGCGTTTCCGGATGTCGACGTCGGCAACCTCATCACCGGACGAGACGATGTCCTCGGCAGCGCTGCCGAGCACTTTCAGGATGGCCCGGTCCGGCCCGCTTTTGACGGCGGCAGCGAGCGCCGCTGCCGCATCCTCCGGTGTCGGATAGGATTGCTGCGCCAGGGATGGCCAGCTCAGGAGCGCCAGCGCCATGATGGCCGGCAACGCCGCACGAAGAAGCGACTTCAAACTCATCATGGCGTCACCCCCGCAGGAATCCGCGCGCCGCTCTCGAGCCAATCGCGATAGGTACGGAATTTCAGACCGAGCTTTTCGTAATAGACCCGGAGATAGCCGTCGGCTCCGCGGGTGACGGCTACCGGCTTCACTTCCTCGACTTCCTGCGCAATGACGCCGACATAGGCCTTGTCGCTGCCGATATAGCTGAAGCGGTAGTAACCAAGGCCGCTTGAAAGATGGCCGAGCAGAACGACATCGTGCTTCAGCCCGATATCGGAACGCCGTCCGCCGCCACCACCGCCACCGCGGCCACCGCCACCGCCACCCTGGAAGCCTCCGCCGCCGCCTCGGCCGGCGAAGCTCGCACCTCCGCCGCCGCCACCGCGCGGTCCCATGCTCGCCATGCTCGCCTGGCCACGGGCCGATGCTGCAGCCGCCGAGCGGCCCGACGACACGTTCAGGGCACCGCCACCACCGCGGTTCGCGGCCTTGGCGCCACCGCCGCCCTTGGCACCGCCCGCTTTAGGGCTGGCACTTTTTGCGCCGGCATTCTTGGCACCACCACCCTTGGCCGCGCGATCGCCACCACCTTTAGCACGATCGCCTCCCGCCTTGGCACGATCCCCCGCGCCTTGTCGGTCACCGCTTCGATCACCTGCGCGGTCGCCGGCACGATCTCCTGCGCGATCTCCCGCACCTGGCCGATCCTGTCCCGGCTTCTGCTGTCCGTCGCGGCCGCGGAAATCCATCCGGTCGGCGGCGCCGGCCTTCAGGTTGCTGTTGCCAAAGCGCTGCTGAACGTTGGCGTTGTTGTACCGCACCCCTTGGCGATGCGAAGGATTGTGCTGCCAGCCATTTCCGATGTTGGTGGTTCGGTGATTGATATAGACGTTGCGGTTGCCCCAGTTGCAGCCACCGCCCCAGTAATTGCCCCAGCGCCCAATGGCCCAGGCGGTGCCGAAGGCAAGACCTGCCGCGACGACGCCTGCGCCGATGTAGGATGGATAGCCGAAATAATACGGCGGATACTCGGTGTAGGGCCACGCGCCGTAGACTGTCGCAGGCTCGTAGTACGGCACGTACATCGTATCGGGAACCGCCGGCTCGATCACGACCACCTGCCTGCTTTCCTCGGTCTTGACGCTCACCTTCTGCTGCTTGGTGGTCACCAGCTTTTTATTGTCATAAGCCTTGGTCCGCAACCGCTGGACCGCATCCATCACATCCGGTTGCTGCGCGAGCACGGCGTCGCCCAGCGCCTTGGTCCAGTCGAGCTTGTCGCTCATCATGGCCAGAACCTCAGCAGTCGAGGCCAGCGCCTTGATGCTGTCATCCCACGGCTGCTTCTCGACTTCAGTCTTCAGGGCATCACCCTTCAGAGTCTTGCGCTCTTTCAGCCAGCGATCGGCCTGAACGACTTCCAGAGGATAGGTGGAAGCCGCCAGCACGTTGGCAAGCAACTCGTCGGGATAGAGCGCAATCGGCGCGACCAGAGCTTCGAGCTGCTCCGGTTTCAGAAGCTCTGCTGCTTGCGCGGGGGGATCTGCCTGCTGCGGACTGGAGGCCGGCGCCTTATCTGCCGTCTGCGCCGCCGCCGCCAGCGGAATCGCGATCACGAGCGCGACCGCCATCAAGATCCTGCCGCAGCGAAACATCAGATCCTCCATGCACATTCCCGGCGATCATCAGACCGGAGAGCTGACATTTGTTGATCGAGATCAACGAAACGCTGCCTCATCTCCCGGGACGCCCGAGCAAGCTAGTCGATCAGCTCAGCCTCCATCAGCAATCGTTCCGGGACCGCCAGCCCAAGCGCGTGGGCGGCTCTCACGTTGATAACGAGATCGAACCTTGTGGCGAATTGCACCGGAAGACTGCGGACCTCGGCGCCGCGAAGGATGCGAGCGACATAGCCAGCGCCGTCGCGAAACTGTTGCGTCAGGTCGGCGCCATAAGACATCAGCCCGCCATTCACAGCATAGAAGCGGACGGCGAAGATCGCCGGGACGCGGCGCTGGGCCAGCAACGGGATTGCCATTGCGCTCTGAGTACTGAAGAACCCGCCATCCGGCAGCACGACGAGCCCGCTGCCATTCCGCGCCGCCGTCTCGATGACCCCCGCGATCTCGGCGCCGCTGCGGACGGAGGCGCCGGTAACCGTCATGCGCAGGCGACTTTCCACCTGGTGTGCGGCCTGAAGATAAAGGGGCGCATATGGCGCGGTCTCGGGATTGTACAGAAGCATCGCACTGCTCATGCCGGGCACCATGTCCTTCAACAGGCTCAGCCATTTCCCGCTCATAGCATGCTCGTAAAGCGAGAAGCCGGTAAGATTGCTGGTCGGCCTTGCCAGATCGACGACGAGGCCTGTCCCGACCGGATCCGAGAGCCCGACAAAAATGATCGGAATGACCTGCGTTGCAGCCCGCAGCGCCCGTGTCGTCGCCGTGCTGGTCGCAAACAGCACGTCGGGTCCGGTGGCAACAAGTTCGCGAGCTTCACGTTCCTGCCATGTCGGATTGGAGCCCGGCCAGCGCACATCGAGTCGGTAGTTCTGATTGGCGATCCAGCCGAGATCGGCGAGACCCTGCTGAAAGGCATTGACGCGCATCTGAGCGCCGCCATCGCCCACCAAATTACCAGTCAGCACGCCGACCGACGGCATCGGCCGCGGTGCCCCGTCCTGAGCATGCGCGAAAACCGGACAAGCGGCTGCAGCCCCGACCAAGGCCATGAACTCACGACGCTTCATTGCCCGTCCGCTATCCCCCGAATGTCCCGCACCCTTCGCATGACGCGATTGCTGAAGGAAACGGGGTTGGCGGCCGGAGGGTTTGATCAAGATCAAGGTAGCTAAGCTTGGGTTCGGCCGTGATTCGACTTGGTCTGGAGTGACCACCGTCAGGTGCGGTCAACTGGCTGACCGAGCGCTTGCTCATGTCCGTTCGCGGACAGCAGGATCCGACGGTCGTGAATCAGGCTCTGAAGACGATGCGCAGCGACATTCAATGTGGTGACATCGAGCGCACTCTCGTCTCCTGCCGCCGCTTTGGCGCGCTGAGCCTGGAGAACCCGGTCGATTTCGGCCTCGATATCCGACAGTTCGGCCGCTGCCTCGGTCCCGCGTATCCGCACCCCCAACGCATACAGCAGGTCCAGCCCCCGCTCGTCCTTCGAGGGATCACGTACCTGAAGGAATTTCCAGGCCGCCGCCAATACGGAGATGAGGCCGCCGAAAATCATGGGCGCGAGGAAGATCGCGTTTCCCCATTCGTCCAGAAAGCTCTGCTGCGTTCCGTTGTAGAATGCTGCGGCGCCAGGATGGACCGGGAGGAAGGCGTCCGAATCCGTGCTCGGCGTGGTCATTTGCGAGAGGATCGGCAATTCGCCGAGCAGGTCCCTGCGCGCCTTCATCAGCGCGTCGGCCAGGCTACCCGCCACCTCTGCGCTGAGCTGCTTTTGCGCGACCACATAGAACGAAACCCGCAGCGTGGTGAGATCCTCGCTCGGGACGGGAGGCGAGCCACGCAACGTCCCCTTTGGGACGTCGAAGCTTTCATAGGCGCGCTGCTTTTCCGCGATGGCACCAGCCGCCTCGACGGGAAGGAGGACCGGCGCGGTCTTCGGCGTCTGCAGAAAGAGGCCGCGCAAGAGGGCGAGATACTTTTCCGCAAGGGGAACGACGATCAGAATCGCCCGTACCTCCTTGGCATCGAGTGCCCGCCGCGCGTCTGCCGGTTGGAGATTACGGAATGTCACGTTGGCGCGTCCAAGGCCGTATTCGTCGCTGAGGACGTCGACGACCTTGCGATTCATCTCGCCGCCGATCACGCCGACGCTGGTGCGCTTCAGACCAGCGATTTCGGTAATGGAGGAGCCCGGCGGCGCAACTAGCAGGACAACGGCATGGGCGAGAACCACGATGGCCTGCGCCTGCGATAGGTCGCCGACGTCGCCACGGACGACAGCGAGCTCGACCTTTTCCGCCGCAAACTGCTCGGCAGCATCAACCGCGTTGGTGGTTTCCACCAACTTAAGCCGGACCGGGGCGTTCACCACGGCAAGCCGGCTCGCCAGTGCCGAGACCAGACGAGCGGCCTCACCGTCCAGCGATCCGACCGCGATGGTCAGCGTCGTGGGGCGAGAATACCACCGGTAGCCGAACAGGCCAGCTCCAACCACGAGCACGACAGCGCTGGCGACAATGAAGGAACGAAGCCAGATCGGCATTTTTGCGGGGACCATGTGGCGCTCATAGTGAATATGCGCTGGTTGGTCGGACTGGCTCATGACGCCAGACCGGCTCAACTGAGGCGCATCGCTGAACCGAAGTGCGATTCAAACCAAAGCGAAGCCGGTCAGTGCCCGCTCAGCACCAGCGTCTTGATAGGCAGCAGCAGCGCCTGAATTCGCAAGAGCATGGCGTGCACGAGGCCGACGCCATCGACGACATGCAGAGCGACGGCCCGAGCAGTGCCCGTCTCCTTCGCAGTGATCTCCTCGTGATTGCTGGTATAGGCATTGACGATGCAGCTGCTGCCCGGCGTCAAGCCTTCAAGTCCGCCCTTGTAGAGCGGCTCCAGGAAGGCGAGTATCGAACCCGGCTTCCGTGCATTCTGAAGTTCAATCAATTCCTGGCCAGCCTGGACCTGGCCGGCGGCGATGTAATCCTGCACATCGGTGACAACGAGCGGAATGATCACCCACGGCTTGGAGATGCAGGTCGCTTCCGCGACCATCCCTACCTTCATCACCCCCGCTTCAATCTGTCCAAACCCGGCCTGCAGCCTACCCCTGCCGGCATCCGCCGGTATCAACACGCCGGCTGGTCGCATGATCTGGGCGACGAGATCGCCAGGTCGAACGAAGAACTGTTCGACCCGCCCGTCGACGCCGGCGCGAACGAAGGTCTTGTCGAGATCGACCTGCGCTTCAGCCAACGCCGCCTGGCCGCTCGCTTTTTCAGCCGGCAACAGCGTTGAAAGCCGCAACATCGCCGACGTCTTGGACGCGGTGGCCGAGTCCACACCAGCCTGCCGCTGGTTGACCACGACCTGTAGTTTCTCGATATCGCGTTGCGGGACGATACCGGGATTGCGGCGCTGCAGCTCCGTCTTGACGTCCAGCTCGTCCTTGGCCTGCTGAAGGCTGGCCTTGGCTTCCTGGATCTGCGCTTCGGCCTTGACCACGTCGTTTTCGGCGCTTGTCATCGCGGCGTCGACCTCGGCGATCTTGCGCGTGGCCGTCTCCAAGGCGGCCTTCTGCTTCGAACTGTCCAACCTGAACAGCACATCGCCTTTCTTCACTGCCTCGCTGTAGCCGACATTGACTTCCGCGACGCGGCCGGAGCCTTCAGGAAGGATGGGGACCGTCCGAAAATAGAGCGCGGCCGAGGTCGTTGACGGGTGAAAGTAGAAGATCATCGTGATCAGCGAAATCGTCAGCATCAGGCAGCCGGTGATGCCCCATCGCAATTCATACCAGATGGAAAAGAAAGTGATCTCCTTGCCGAAACGTTTGCCCTGGGCATAGCGGCGGTAGAGGTAGTCCGGCAGGATGGTCAGGAGGGAGCAGAACATGAGCTCAAACATGGCTGTGTTCCTTTCCCTTGACGATCGGCTTTTCAACCGGCGGCAAGCTGGAGATTTCTGGCTCGCGACCCTCGCCGGGCGCGGCGTCGGCGATCCTCTCGACCGAGCCTGCGATACTCCGCAGCGGCGTGCCGAAATCCGGCAAGTCGATCATCGCGAGCAGAAGGCCGGCCACCCAGAAAATGTGCATGTGCGTAAAGAGCGAGATGATGCCGAGCACGGCCACGATCTCGAACTGAAGCTTCTGCGACTTGTGGGCCATTCGTTCCGGCAGGCTGTGCAGCTTCCAATAGAGCGTGCCAACCCAGAGTACTGTGCCGATCAGGAAGATCCCCATCACCACCATCAGCACGTCCGTGCCACTTCCCGGCGCGAGATAGAACGGCAGATGATGCGGGGCCATCGGATGAAGTTGCTCGCTCAATGGTCGCCTCCACAGAAGGGATCAGGGCGGTCTGCGCGCCGATTAGTTACCCTGGCCGCGCAGGTGAGAAAATTGCTTGATATGAATCAAGGGTCCGAACGGCGCGAAACGTAGCCTAGCCCTGACTCCGATCCCACAGCAAGCCAGGAACGCACAATCATGCCCGGCATCGATGAGCTCATTCCCAACGCACTGCAAATCCGCAAGGAAGCCGCGCTCGAGGAGGCCAGAAAGGCTGAGGAATATGTTCGCCTTGCCGCCGCGGCCGAAGCCGAGAAACGCGCTCTAATCGATCGGCTGAGCAAACCGTCCGGCAAGACCGAGGAGGAGAAGATCAAGCTCGCCTCGACCATCATCCAGCGCGCGGTTCGCAACGGCCTGACCGAAGTGCAGGTCTATCGCTTCCCAAACACGCTGTGCACCGACAAGGGCCGCGCGATCAACCAGATGGAGGCGGGCTGGGAGACAACGCTGACTGGAATTCCAAAGGAGATCTTCGAGCTCTGGACCGAATACCTCAAGCCGCGCGGCTATCGCATCGGCTATCAGGTCATCGACTTCCCGGACGGCGTGCCCGGCGACATCGGGGTCACCATCTCCTGGGGCGACTGATCACGGTTTGGCCAACTCGAGGCAATGGAACGCGAAGCATGGCAAAGGCTGAAGCCTCAGAGCGGATGAAGCGCAAAGACTACGAGAAGGAGCTCGAAAAGCTCCAGATCGAGCTTTGCCACCTCCAGGATTATGTAAAGGAAAACAAGCTCCGAGTCATCGTCCTGTTCGAAGGCCGCGATGCGGCCGGCAAGGGCGGCACGATCAAGGCGATCACCGAAAAGGTCAGCCCGCGTGTATTCCGGGTAGTGGCGCTGCCGGCACCATCGGATCGCGAAAAGACGCAGCTTTTCTTCCAGCGCTACATGAAGCAGTTTCCGGCCGGCGGCGAGATCGTGATCTTCGACCGGAGCTGGTACAACCGCGCCGGCGTCGAATATGTCATGGGGTTCTGCTCGCCCGCCGAGCACGACCGTTTCCTGTCGCTCTGCCCGCAAATGGAAAAGTACGCCATCGATGGCGGCATCATCCTGATCAAGATCTGGCTCGAGGTCGGGATGGACGAGCAGGAGCGCCGCTTCAACGCCCGCATCGACGATCCGGTGCGGCAATGGAAGCTGAGCCCGATGGACCTCGAATCCTTCAAGCGCTGGTATGATTATTCGCGCGCGCGCGACCTGATGCTCAAGAAGACGAGCACGAAGGAGGCGCCTTGGTACATCATTCGCTCCGACGACAAGCGGCGGGCGCGGCTGAACTGTATCGCGCACATCCTGGAGGCTATCCCGCACAAGCGGATCAAGAAGGACAAGGTGAGGCTGCCGAAGCGTTCCGACAAAGGACGCTACAATGACCAGGCCGGCCTGCGCGGAATGAACTTCGTCGCCGAACGCTATTGACAAAGTGGTCGGGCCGCACTGCCGGTGCGGTCCGATCGTTGAGTCCGGGGCCAATGCTGACGGTGTATTAGAGCCCGCCAGCGGCGCATTCTCAGTATGGATACTGGTTGGGGCAGACCCAATTTCCGTACGTGTCCTGATAGCAACCATTGTTGTAGTTGTTATTGTAGTATCCGTAAGCGCCCGCGGCGGCCGCACCGACGGCAGCAGCACCGTAAGCCGCGCCTCGATAGCCATATCGCGGATAGCCTCCGGGATAACCGGCGACGGGACGGCCGGGACGGCCCGCAACGGGGTAACCTGGACGGCCAGGACGACCAGCAATCGGATGGCTGGGCCGCGGACCTCCTGCGTAGTGGCGTCCGCCTCCGCCATGGATGCGTCCGGCATGAACCCCGCCGCCATGGAAGCCTCCGGCGCGCATGCCCCCTCCACCTCCGCGATAGCCACCACCGCCACCTCCGCGGCGGGCATAGGCATCATCGGGAATGAGCGTGGCCGTGAGAAGAACGACGGCCGCAACAAAAGCTAGTAGATAACGAAGCATGGCATGTCCTCCCTCGATATGGGTGCCGTGATCCGCTTCGACGATGCCTCGCGAAACGCGGTTGGCACCCGACCTGGCGCTGATTTGCGGGCGCTTCCCCGACCTACGTGCATGAGAAAAGCAGCCGCCATTCAGCTAGAGCGCCGCGACCGCCGAAGCGGCGCGACTGCCGCTCTACCGCTTCAAAGCTATCGTCACGCCCCCCACAGCGGCTGACAGCTCCGCACCGACCTTCGGCCCGCTAAGCTGCAGAATCACGCCGTTGCCGTTTTGTAGCTGAACGGCACCTGCGCCAGCAGCGATAGCACCGCCCGCACCGCCGACAGCGTAGGAGCCTTCGATCGACTCCGGTCCCCTCAGGTTGAGGGCGCGACCGACCAGCTTGGTGGTCGAGGCGCCGATCGTGAAGCCGACGCTCATACCCGAGACGGTGAAGGGATATTTGTGGCCCCGATACAGCAGAACGCCCTCGCCCCCACCGACGCCAACGATGAATCCGCCCTTGGTGAAGACAACGGCAACTTGGCCGGTCTCTGCCCGGGATGGCGTGCTGAATCCGGCGACGCTTGCCAGCGAGGCGACCAGGGCGGCATAGATAGCGACTTTTCTCATGACTTTTCTTTCCTCTGGTTTTGACGCCGAGCTATTGAGCCAGGATCATTGCGAAGTAGCCGAACACGGTGAGCAGAATGCCCGATACGGCGTAGCCGACCGGGAACCCAATCCAGGGCACGGAGCTCTGGATTTCCACCGCGGCCTCGCGGCAAGGGCCGGAGTGCGACCGCGCACCGGCAACGCCGCCCATCAGCACGGCCGGGTTGATCTTGAAGACGTGGAAGCCGATCGCCCAGACGATGAACGGCGGAATCGTGCAGGCAATGAAGCCGGCAACGAAGATCTTCAGTGCCACGGCCCCGGTCAGCTGCGCCAATAGTCCCGCGCCGGCATTGATGCCGACGATGGCGACGAAGACCACGAGACCGAGATCCTCAAGCACATTGCGTGCCGCGTTCGGCGTATTGCCGAAGAAGCGCAGCCGTGAGACCAGCGATGAGACGATCACGCCCGACAGCAACAGACCGCCGGCGTTGCCGAGGCCGATCTTGGCACCAAAGGCCGGGAATTCGATCATCCCGATCAGGAAGCCGATGATCATGCCTGCGGCGAGCGTCAACAGATCGGTCGAGGTGTTGGTCCGTGCAATGCGGCCCCACATCTCGCCGAGCTCGTTGACGGCCGACTTGATGCCGACCACCGAGACGATGTCCATCCGCTGCAACTCGGTCTTGAGACCGGCCGGAATCTGCACGCCGCCACGTTCGACCTTGGTGACCTGCAACTGACCGGCAATGGCCGTCTCGCGGAAGGATTCAAAGGTCCGTCCCGCCATCGCCTTGTTTGTGACGAGGATGTCCGCCTGATCCATGGGAATGCCGAGCGCCTTGGCGTCGGCAACTTCCGGCCCGATCAGGCCCATCTTGTCGGTGAGATGCTCAGTCGAGCCGCCGAGCGCGACGACGTCGCCCTTTTCCAGAACGAGTTCGGGGTCGGCACCCAGCGGTTCTCCTCGGCGCGCCACATTGACGATGCGGTATTCGGGATTCATCGTGCGGAATTTGGCAATGCTCATGCCAACCTGGGCTGGATTATCGAGCCGGTAGGCACGGAGGCCGAACTGCCGGTAACCGGTCAGGCCGCCACCCTCGAGGTCCTTGACGCCAAACTCCTGCTCGTACTGCTTGGCTGCGGCCTTGGCGTCGACGCCCCACCAGCGCGGCAGGTATTTGCAGATCAGGATGATGCCGACGGTGCCCCAGATATACGTGATGCCGTAAGACAGTGCGATCATGCCCGACGCATCCTCGGGCTTCATGCCTTCAGGGAGCTTCACCACACCCGAGGTGATAGCCTGCTCGGCCGAACCGATCGCGGCAGACATGGTCTGAGATCCCGCCAGCATGCCGCCGGCAGCACCAATTGGCAGCGCAAACAGCTTGGCGCAAATCACGACCAGCGCAAGTCCGACAACACTGGACACGAGCGCAAGGATGCAGAACTTGAGGCCGTCGCCTTTCAGGCTGTTGATGAAAGAGGGCCCGACACGAAGGCCAACCCCATACATGAACAGGTAATAGAAGAGGCTCTTGGCGAAGTTGTTCAACTCGAGCTTCACGCCATAGACCGACGCCCACACAGATAGGCCGGCGCCCACCACGATGGCGCCGGCAACCATGCCTAGGCCGTAACCCTTGATGCTGGCCCGGCCGATCCAGACGGCGACGCCAACGACGAAGAACAGCAACAGAAACGGGTTCTGCTGCAAGAACGTGAAAAAGCTCTGCATGTCCGTCCCCTTTTATTACGATGCAGCCTTCAGCTTCGGCGTCGCACCGGGCTTGGGCCGGCCGATCTTCGCCAGGGCTTCGGCGCGTACGAGCTTCAGCCCTTCCTTGGCGTCGTAGCCGTGGATTTCCTTCACATCGAGCTTTCGCATGAAGTCGATGGTCTCCTGCGTGATCACCTGTCCCGGCACCATGATCGGAAAGCCCGGCGGATACGGGATCACGAAACTCGCGGAGACGAGGTCCGGCCCGGCCTTGAGGCGGCGGTCGATCTCGGAATCGCCGAGCCGGATATATTCGCACCCCGCTGCGTCATAGGCCGAGTAGAAGCCGCTACGGATGTCGCCCTCGTTGGTCTTGGTGCCGGCATCGCCACGGAAACTGTCGTGGAAGTGCGAGAAATTCGGCAGGTCGGGCACATCGGTCATCAGGCTCTTGACCCGCGCGTCGAAGGTCTTCTTCGCGTTGGCGCCGCCCTGAACCAGGCCACGGTCGACCTCGCCCGCGATCTCGGCCAGCACCCTCACCAGATGGGCGACGTCGCTGCGGGTGTTGTTGATGTTCGATTGGAACAACACCGAGTTGCGCGATGTCTTGTTGATCTGGATATTGTAGTCATTGGCGAGGATGCCCTTGAACTGCGTGCCGTCGTAGCCCGCGGTGCCGCACACCAAGGTCATGCGGGTCGGATCGAGGCAGAACTCGTCATCGTCCAGGCTCTTCAGGACGTTCGCCCAGTTCATGCCTGTTGCGAGATAGTCGGTGAAGCCGCTCTGGCGATATTGCGCCGGCACCATCGCGTCCGCGCCGAGAATCCGGAAGTATTTCGAGATCAGCGGATTGCCGTTGACCGCCTTGCGGATCGCGAACGCAATTTCGATCGCATTGGCCACCAGACCGTAGCCTTCGAGCTCCATCTGGCGCCGTGAGACATCGAGGCTGGCGATGAGCTGCTGGTTCGGGCTGGTCGACGCGTGCGTGAACACCGCTTCCTTGAACTGCTGCTCGACGGTGTGGAATTCGACATCCTTGACCGACAGCATCGACCCCTGCCGGATCGCCGACATTGACTTGTGGGTCGAGTTGGTCTGGTAGACGCGCAATCGTATCTGACGCGGATCCGGGATCAGACGAGTCTTGAGCAGCAACTCGTCCGAGGGGGTCTTGCCGAGCTCGGCCTGCTGCTTGTCGTAAGCCGCGACCGATTTCGGATCATGCATCCAGGTCTCGATCTCGTTGGCGGCGCCCATCGCGGTCCGTCGCCGCAGGAACGGCGAGAAACGCGCAAAGCCGAACCAGGCTTCGTCCCACAGGAAGATCAAATCCGGCTTGATCGCGAGACATTCCTCCATCACCCGGCGGGTGTTGTAGATGTGGCCGTCGAAGGTGCAGTTGGTCAGGTCGAGCATCTTGACTCGGTCCAGCCGGCCATCGGCTCTCGCATTCAGCAGCGCTTGTTTGATGGTCTTCAGCGGCACCGCGCCGTACATCGAATACTCGGTCATCGGGAACGCTTCGACATAGATCGGCTGGGCGCCGGCCAGCACCATGCCGTAGTGGTGCGACTTGTGACAGTTGCGATCCACGATCGCGATGTCGCCCGGCCCGAGCAGCGCCTGCACTGCCATCTTGTTCGAGGTCGAGGTGCCGTTGGTCACGAAGAACACACGATCCGCGCCGAGCGCCCGCGCCGCCTTGTCCTGCGCTTTCTTGATGGTACCGGTCGGCTCCAACAAGCTGTCGAGGCCACCGGTCGTCGCGCTGCTCTCGGCCAGGAACAGGTTCAAGCCGTAGAATTCACCCATATCGCGGATCCAGTCCGACCTGAACACAGACTTGCCGCGCGCGATCGGCAGCGCATGGAACGTTCCGATCGGACGTTGTGCATATTTCTTGAGATTGTCGAAAAACGGCGTGTCGAAGCGATCCTGGATACCTTCGAGGATGGAGAGATGGAGCTCGAGAAGCTCTTCGATGGAATAGAATATCCGCCGAACCACGTTGGCCTCGGGGTCTCCAGCCATTTTCTCGACGTCGCGGTTGGACATCAGATAGATGTCAAGCTCCGGACGTACCCGCTTGATGATGTGCGCAAGCCGGAGCGCGGACGCGTCGGCCTCGTCATTGAGGCCCGCGCCGGCTGTCATGGTCCGCAGGATCGGCGCGTCGTGACGCGAACGCAGCCCGAACCCTTCGTTGATGACGACGGCCGCGATGTCGGGATTGAGCATCGTTGCGCAGAAGGCATCCTCGAGGCTGCCGACGATCACCGGCTCATATACGAAGGAGTCAACCGTGCGGCGCAGCTTGCGCCATTCGGCGGCGAGCGCCGGCCAGTGGCTGGAAGAGACGCCGGTGACAATCAGTGTTTCGAAATAGGGCCGATGGCCCCCATGCGATCCGAAGGTCGAGGGCACCAGCTCGGGCGAGGCATCGGCGCCGTCGTCCTTGGGATCCCAGTCGCCGGCGTGCTGGCGGAAGGATCGTGTCATCAAGGCCTGCGTGATGCGCGTCGTAAGGCCAAGTGACTCCGCCGCATCCCCGGCCGTTGCCGCTTCCCGCAAGGCCGCCATCAATTGCAGGCCGGGATAGCCGAGAAACTCCTCTATGACGGAAAGATCAGCCAGCGCCGCATCGTACTTCGTGCGGTCGCCGCCGCGCGACCATGCCTTCGCTGCCTCGACCAGATCGCGCCAATCATCCGCCCGTCCGCCGGGCCCGGAAATGAACTGATCGATGCGCTTTTCTGCAGCCTTGGCGTCCTTGGACATGTCTCTCTCCGGATCTTTGCGACGTCTCGTCCGGGATCGTGATGCCCGCCCACCTCGGTCCATTGATCCAAGTCAAGGGTCGAGCACCTTGAAGAGGCCCGGAACAATTTGCGATGCGGACATCGTCCAAGGCGCTACCGCGTGATCGATTGAGGACGATGGTGAGATCGCATCAGAGCCGGCCCGCCCATAAGTCGGGTGTATCTTTTGGATTGGGATCAGATGATTGCCCGGTCGTGCTCTCCCCGAGTACGCTGTCAACCGAACGAAGCCACGCTCCGCTGTCGGTCTTTTCCGCCAGGCCTTCAGCCCGCAGCAAATCGCGCAATTGTGCGTGCGCGCCGACGATTCGTAACGTGATATTCCGGGAGGCGAGTTCGTCATAGAGATCGTGCAACATGCGCGCGCCGGCCAGATCGATGTAGGGGGATGCCGATAGATCGCAGACAACCAGTTTGGCGCCGACCGACAGCGGCAAGGTGCCTAACACTGTTTCCAGGATCGTTTCAGCATTGATGTAGAGCAACGAGGCTTCGGGTCGAAACGCGATGATGCCGACCAATGGCTCGACGCCCTCATGCCTCGCATTATCGGAGTAACGGCCGGTACCGGGGAGCCGGCCGAGGAAAGCAACATTCGGACGCGAGGCCCGCGCCAGGAGCAGGAAGATCGACGCGACGGCCGCCAGCAAAACGCCCTGCAGGATGCCCAGGAGCAACACTGACAGAAGGGCAATCGCCGCGGCATAAAAGTCGATGCGGCTGACTTGCCACATCCGCAACAGCGCGCGGATGTCCACCAGCCTGTAGACGGCGGCGAGGACGATCGTCGCCAGCACTGCCTTGGGCAAGTTTGTCAACAGACCCGTGAAGAACAGCAGGCACAGCGCAAGCGTCGCCGAGCAGATCACCAGGGCCAGCGGCGTGCGCGCCCCGGCATTGTCGTTGACCGCAGATTGCGACAGCCCGCCGGCCACGGGGTAGCCGTGGCCGAAGGCGGTGACGAGGTTCGCCGCGCCAAGCCCCAAGAACTCCTGCCGGACATCGAGGGCATAGCCGTGCTTGGCAGCAAAGCTGCGGGCGGCGGAGACGCCTTCGATATAGGCCAGCAGTACGCATCCCGCAGCCAGCGGGAAGAGCTCGTCGGGCTCCAACAAACCAAAACTCGGCAACCCGATAGCCGGCAATCCCTCTGGGATTTGCCCGGTGACTGGTACGCCAAGCGACGGAAGGCCAAGCAGTGTTGCCAAGACAATCGACAGCGCCATGATCGTGAGCCCGACCGGCCTTCCCGGCAGCCGCCGCTCTCCCACCAGCAGGAACGAGAGCGCGATGGCTCCGATCGCCAGAACCAGCCAATTGATGCCGCCGAGCTGGCCGGCGAGCTTGATGGCGCGATCGAAGAAATTGTGACCGCCTCCGGCGACACCGAACAGGCTCGGCAACTGGCTCATCATGATGGTAAGTCCCGCGCCGGCCTTGAAGCCGACCAGGATACTGTCGCTCACCAGGCGGACGAGAACGCTGAGCTTGAACAACCACGCGATCAGACAGAGCAACGCCACCGCGCATGCGGCCAGGCTTGCGATCTCGGCGTATTTCGCCGCATCTCCGGCGGACAGCGTCCCGACCGTCGCCGCAATCATCAACGAGATCGCGGAGGTCGGACCGACCGCAAGCTGGCGAGACGACCCGAGCAGCGCATAGCCGAGGCCGCCGAGCATGTAGCCGTAGATGCCGATCTGAGGCGGCAGGCCCGCCAGAGTCGCGTAGGCCAGCGACACGGGGATGGCGTAAGCCGCGAGGGTGATTCCGGCGATTGCGTCCGAACGCAGCCAGGCACTGTGATACTGCGCCAGCCAGATTGCGGGCGGAAACAGGAAGGTCCAGCGCGATCTGCGGTCAGATGAGGTCATGGGCTGGCCTCGTCGCCTGGACTTTCGCAACGCAACAGCACGACCAGGAGCGCGATCACGGGAACGCCGAGCGCCAGGTTCGGGATCTGCTTGGTCGCGAAGGCGCCAAGCGCGGCACCGAGGCCGAACGTGATGCACAAGACCGCGAAAACGCCCGAGGGCCGCAGCGCCCCATCGCCAGAAGCTACAGCAAATACCCCTTCAATTGCCTGCCGCATGTTGCCCGTGATCATGACGGAGCTGTAGGGCACGCCCTCAACTCTCGTGAAGACAGCGCTCTGTACGGCGGCGACGAACGAAATACCAAGTGTACCCGCGAGATCCGGCAGGCGATTGTGCAGGACGGCGATAACGACCAGCAGGAGGATTTCCAGCAGAATGCTGATGGCAATGGCGCGCTCTCCCGCCGCGCGGCGCAACCATGACGCGACGACGATACCGACCGCGAACGCAAGGATTGGTGGGACGAAGTGGAGCGCTTTCGCCCAGTTGCCGACGGAGCCATGGACCCACAGCAGGACGAGATTGGCCGTCTGGGCGTTGGCCATGACGCCGTGGACGATCCACGTATAGGCGTCGAGGTAGCCGCCGGTGAAGGCCAGCAACAGCGCGACAGGCACCGTTTCGTCGCGGCGTATCGACGAAGCGGCGGTGGTATCCATCGTACTCATGCCCCAACGTCGGGTTTTGAAATCCTGCAACTCAACAGGGAGCGTCTGACCGACCGCGAGGTTGATCTGGATCAAGCATCGGCGGCTATCACCAACCAGATTGGCGCAAATGGCTGGAGGGCCCGCCCATGAGCACGGTCAGATGGATCATATCCGCCGCGCCGGAAATTTTCCTGCTGCTGTCCGTCGCGCTCGGCACCATTCTTGGTCGCGTCAGAATCCGCGGCTTCTCGATAGGCACCACCGCGTGCACGCTCATCGTTGCCGTCCTGATCGGGCAGCTTGGCACCTTCACGTTTCCTTCCCTGCTCAGGATTATTCTCTTCAGCCTGTTCGTGTTCACGATCGGCTACCGGTCCGGACCCGAGTTCTTTGCCTCGCTGAGCATCCGGACCCTGGCTCAGGTCGCGCTCGCGCTCGTGCTTGGTGGTACCGGCCTCGTCATCGTTCTCATATTTGCCCATGTGTTCGCGCTCGGTCCCGGCACCGCTTCCGGTCTTGCTGCGGGAGCCCTGACACAATCGTCGGTCATCGGCACCGCATCTGGCGCACTATCCCAGCTCGGACTGGCCAAAGAGGTGCTTCAGCAACAGGACGCCAATATCGCCGCCGGTTACGCCGTCACCTACGTGCTCGGCTATATCCTCACGCTCCTGTACGTGCCGTTTGTCGCGCCGAAATTGATGCGGATCGATTTGAAAGCGGAAGCTGCAAAGCTCGAGGCGGAGCTTTCGGGCGGCAACCCGCCACAAACTGAAAATCTGCATTATCGAAAATTCCAGGCCCGCGCGTATCGGGTGTCGGCAGCGGCGGGACGGACCGTCGGTGCCGTCGAAGACCAGATCGGCAGCCGCAGCGTGATCGAGCGGATCGTGCGCCAGGGCGCTGACGTCGAACCGCATCGCGACACTGTTCTTGAAGCGAACGACGACATCGTTATCGCAGGCCGCACCGCCGCCATCGTCACTGCAAAGCCGATTGTTGGCACCGAGATCGACGCTGACGAGATCCTGAAGGCGCTTCCCGGCAACGTGGTCGAGGTCCTCGTCGACAATCGCAAGCTCCATGGCCGCTCAGTCAAGGAGGTGGCTGAACGCGTTGGCGACGCTGCGCGCGGCGTGTTCCTGCGCACCTTGACGCGGATGGGACGCGAGGTCCCCCTGAGCGCCGATACCCGCGTCTATGTCGGTGACGTCATGACGCTGGTCGGCAGCACCCGCAACATCGAGCGCGCCGCCTCGCAGGTTGGACAGATCCTGAGCTCCGACGACCGTACCGACATTGCATTCCTTGCCGCAGGCATTGCCGTAGGTCTTCTCGCCGGTCTCGCGAGCGTCAAGATCGGTTCAGTGCCCCTGACTCTGGGCGGCGGCGGCGGTGCCTTGATAGCGGGACTTTTCTGCGGCTGGCTGCGCTCGCGCCGACCGACCATGGGTGCAATGCCGCCCGCCGCGCAGCAAACGCTGAGCGACCTCGGGCTAGGCGGCTTCATCGCGGCGATCGGACTCGGCAACGGCCACGCAGCCTGGGTCGCGATCCAGTCCCACGGTATGCTGCTGGTCGGCATGGGCCTGGTCGTCACGCTGGTACCGCTGATTGTGACCACCCTATTCGCGCATCGCGTGCTTCGCATGAATCCGGTCATCATTTGTGGAGCGCTCGCCGGCGCCATGACGGTCGATGCCGCCGTGACCGGCGCCTGCGAAGTTGCAGAAAGCCAGACGCCGGTGCTCGGCGTCGCGGTGCCCTATGCTGTCGGAAACGTTGTGCTGACCGTGCTTGGACCGATCATCGTGGCCAGCACTTTCGCCGGTTGAAGGAGGCGCGCGTGAATCTCCGCCATGCTTCAACAGTGACTTACCTGGCGGCAGCATTGAGTATCCTGGCCTGCATTATTGCTCCAGCACGTGCCGACGACAATGTCCGCATCCAGGAGGAGGTCTGGGCTCTGCCGCTACCGCTGCCGATGTTCGCCTATGTAGTGCGGCCCGTCGGCGACGGCCCCTTCCCGCTGGCGATCATGAACCACGGCGTGTCGCTCAAGCCCGTCGATCGCAGCTTCTTCCCGTTGGTGGAGTTCCGTGGCGCCGCCAAATGGTTTGCCAAGCGCGGCTACCTCGTGGTTGCACCAGTCGGCACCGGCTATGGGGCAGCCGCGATCGATATTCCCGAGCATGGTCTCTACGGACCGTTCTTCTCCAAGGTCGGAAATTGCACCAATCCGAACTTCCACGACGCCGGCCGTGCAGTTGCGCAAGCCGATCTCTGGATCATCGACTACATGGTGGCCGAGAAGCGCGTTCTGCCGAAGGACGTGATCGTCATTGGACAGTCCGCGGGCGGCTGGGCTTCCATTGCGCTCTCGAGTGCAAACCCGCCGCAGGTCAAGGCAATCATCACATTCGCAGCAGGACGCGGGGGCCGCGTCGATGGCAAACCCAACAACAATTGCGCACCGGACAAGCTGGTCGAAGCGACTGCCGATTTCGGCCGAACCTCGCGCGTTCCAATGCTGTGGTTCTATATCGAGAACGACACGTTTTTCGGTCCCGCCTTGTCGAAGCGCATGCACGAGGCCTTCACCGCTGCCGGCGGCAGGGCCGAATATCATCTGATGCCGCCCTTCGGCAACGAAGGACATTTCTTCGTCGGCTCGCCTGACACGATCGCGACGTGGGCACCACTCGTCGAGAAATTCCTCGACGAACAGAAGTAGGCGCGGAGGACGCGCGGCTGGAGGCACTGACATGATCAACCCAGCTTCGACACCATGGCTCAAGCAGGCGCGCGCTTACCTATCCCTTTTGTTAGCAGCGACCGTTGTCGGACCGGCTTCAGCCCAGAACTCGGCAGCGCAGGAGCATGCGCGCGAGGCAAAGCCCGCCGAAATTGCGCCTCGCGGACAGCGCGAAGCCAAGGACATCACCTATGGCGACTGGCGGAAGCTTTGCGTAAAGCCCGGCGGCGCGCCGATGCTGTGCCGGACCTCGATCACCGGCAAGTTTGCAACGGGCCAGATGGCGGTGCGCCTGGACCTGATCGAGCGTGACGGCGACCGCACTGCCCGGCTCCAAGTGTTTGTCCCCGTCGGGATGTATCTGCAGAGGCCCGCCAAGCTGACGATCGATGGAGTAAGCGCCCAGTCATTGCCCTACACCTGGTGCCTGACCAATACCTGCATTGCCGCCGACGCAGCGGATCCCAAGTTCGTCAAAGACATGGATGGAGGCAAGGTCCTCCTGCTCGAACTCACCGATTCCAACCTTTTGTCTCTGGCGACATCGTTACCGCTGGCGCAGTTCGCTTCGGTACACAACGGCGCGCCCACACAGACCCTAGAGCAGGACATCGAGGAGTGAGCAGCGGCGGCTTCAGCCATGCTCGGCGCAGGCGCGTTCAATGGAGTCGATGAGTGCGCTTGCTGCGAAGGGCTTGGCCAGATAGGCGGCGCACCCAGACTCAATCGCGGCAACCTGATTCGTCCGGCAGTCGTTGCCGGTAATGTAGATGACGGGGACCGTGGCACCCTCGCTGGCGAGCCTGCGGCGGAGTGAGATACCCGACTCGCCGTTTAGATTGATATCCAGAACGATGCAGCACGCCTCTTCGATGCACCCATGACGAAGCAACGCACCCGCGGAATCAAAAGCAACCGCATCAAAGCCGTGCTTCCGAAGCAGCCGCTCCAAGCTTCGGCGCATTGATAAATCATCATCCACGACGTAAATCGGCTTACGTGCAAACAATGGACCCGTCTTTCTGATTGGAAACCTGGCACTCGCGTCGCAACGACGCTACGGGGCAAAGGTTCCTGCGCTAATCCGACGGCTAACGACGCCGGTATGTAGGCGGTCCAGGCCGAAATATGTCAATAACATTTCATATTGTCCCATCGTACAGGTCTGATCACCGACCTGACGAAGCCACGAAAACGGCCTGCATCACATCTTTGCCGAATCCAGAAGGCCGAGCCGCTCTGCAGCGGACACCAGTTCGGCAAACGATAGTACCTGCATCTTTGTCATCACTTGGTGGCGGTGCGCCTTCACCGTGCGTTCGGTCGTTCCAAGCTCATAGGCGATCTGCTTGTTGATTTTGCCGCGTACGATCAGGTCGAACACCTGTCGTTCGCGCCGCGATAGAGACCTCAAGCGAGAACGTAGCGAATCGAGCTTGCTGTGTTGACTCCGCGCCGCCTCCTGTTGAGCCATTGCCCGCTCAATCGCATCGATCAACTGTTCCGACGACACCGGCTTGGTCAGAAAATCCTCCGCGCCGGCCTTGATCGCACGGACCGTCGTCGCGGTATCCGCATGTCCGGTCAGAAAGACGATGGGCAGCGGCGAATGGCATTGGACGAGGGAGGCTTGCAACTCCGGCCCGCTCAGGCCCGGAAGCTGCACATCGAGCAAGATACATCCCGGATCGTCGGACCCTGGCGGATCATCCAGTAACTGCTGGGCGGACGCGTAGGTCACAACTTCATACCCAGCCAGTTTAAGCCGACGCTGGATCGCCATCCGAAAGGATGCGTCGTCGTCCACGACATAAACGAAGCCGGGCAAGTTTTTTCCTCGCTGGGTACTTCAAATGCAGAAAGACCAGATGCGCCTTAGTACCTGAGCAAAGCAGCACAATTGGAATGCCACAACCGCGAATGGAGCGTCTGTTTTCGGCATATTGCCGCACCATCTGACAGACACTCTGACGGGTTCTCATCAAGCGCATCGAACCCTTCCTGTACCTTGGTACAATGCACCTACAGACAATGGTTGAAAACCCCACTTATGGCCTAAACAACCTTCGCGGGAAGCGGATTTTCGGCGGCTCCTCATTCCCGACGATGGAAATACCGCGTCACCATCAGTTCGGGAGTTGGCCATGTTCGTTCGCACCGCTGCCGACGCCGCCTCGCGGCTTCATTCGCTCCGCGAGCTAGGGTTAAACACCGATTCAAACCCGATCATTAGTTTAAACGAATTTACCTACAAGAAAGGCTCGGAAGTCTACGGCGAAAGGGAGCCTGCGGAATACGTCTATCAGGTGAAGAGGGGCGCGGTGCGAAGCTATAAGCTGCTGTCCGACGGCCGGCGCCAAATCGGCGCATTTCACCTGGCCGGCGATATTTTCGGGCTCGAGAACGGCGGCTTGCACCGATTCACGACTGAAGCGATCGTCGACACCACGGTTCGTCTGGTCAGGCGCCAAAGCCTCGAGCTGGTTGCGCAGGGCGACCCCATGGTCGCCCGCAACCTGCTGAGCATGACCACCAAGAACCTTCAGCATGCGGAAGACCACATGCTGCTGCTTGGCCGCAAGACGTCGCTGGAGCGAGTCGCAGCCTTCCTGATCGAGATGGACAAGCGGCTGACGGCCGCCGGCATCATGGCGCTGCCGATGTCGCGGCGCGATATCGCCGACTATCTCGGATTGACGCTGGAAACCGTCTCCCGCGCACTATCGCGGTTGCATGAGCTCGGTATCCTCGGCTTCATCGGAAACACCCAGCGCCAGATCGTGCTGCTGGACAGGCTGAAGCTCGCTAGCCTCGATCTCCAGAACTAGACTTAGGTGCCGCAATCGCGGCGCGATGCTCGACCGTCTTGCGCAGAACCTCAAACAGGACCGCAGTCGACCATCCGAACATCAGGATTCCGTTCATCGCTGTCATGGGTCCCGTCAATCGCCACCCCGCCACGGGCGTAATGTCCCCATAGCCAAGCGTGGTGTAGTTCACGAACGTGAAATATAGCAGATCGCTGCCTGGAGGCGCCGCGCCGACTGCCGCATAGGCGAGCGCCCACATGAGAACCTCGACAGTGTGGGCGACCATCAAAATGACAGCAGTGGTGACCATCACGGCCATCAGGTGCGACCGGGGCCGCGCCGTGTGCCTTAATCCGGCGGTACGAGCGATATCGATGGCCGCAACGGTCACCAGCGCGTGAATCATGATGTTGATCACGCTGATCAAGGTACCGAGCAGGAATTGGACCGCCATTACACACTCCTGGTGCCGACATCGAAGAAGCCGTCCGATAATCCCGCAAGCGCCGACCACGCCCCCCTCAACGCCTGACCGCAACCCGGATCAAGGAGAACGTATCACGATGCCCCGTTTGGAGCTGTCGAGCTACGGTTCATCAGCAGCGCCAACGTGTGTCTCGCGATCATGAGATCCTCGTCGGACGGCACGACGTAAACTGGAATGCGGCTGGCGGAAGACGATATCAGCTGCGATTGCCGCGCATTCTGCGCCATATCAAGCTTGACACCGAGCCATGCGAGCCGCTCCGCCACGCGCGAACGGATCGACGCGGAGCTTTCGCCTATCTCGGCGGTAAAGACAAAGGCATCGAGCCCTTGCAACGCAGCTGCGAGCATACCGGCGTTAAGGCCGACCCAATGAACGAAATAGTCGATCGCAAATTTTGCGTCGACATCCTCACTTGCCTCAAGCTGACGCATATCGCCGCTGAGGTCCGAGAGGCCGTTCAACCCGTAATCTCCGAGGAGAAACTCCTGCACCCTGGACGCTGCCATTCCCTTCTCCGAGATGAGATAAAGCACGACTCCGGCGTCGATCTGCCCTGGTCGCGCTTCCATCGGCAGTCCGTCTATCGCGGTGAACCCCATGGTGCTCTCGACGCTCCGTCCTCCATGGAGCGCGCACATTGATGCCCCACGCCCGAGATGCGCGACAATCACCCTCCCCATCGCGATTTCTGGCGCAACCTTCAGCAAGGTCTTCGCGATATATTCGTAGGAGAGGCCATGAAATCCATAGCGCCGTACGCCTTCGGCATGAAGCCAACGCGGGATCGCGCAGTGGTCGGCCACCTCAGCATGGGTTCGATGAAATGCGGTCTCGAAGCAGGCGACCTGCGGGAGCGTTGGGAAGTCAGACAGGATCAAACGTATTGGAGCCAGATTGTGCGGCAGATGAAGCGGCGCCAATTCCGTCAGTCCATCCAGGCGAGTCAGGACCTCCTGATCAATCAGGACCGGGCGGTCATGCTCCGCCCCGCCGTGAACGACGCGATGCCCGACAGCAATGGGGCTGATATGAAGCTCATCCCGCAACCAAGCGACTGCAATGTTCAGTGCGGCCGAAATATCCAGCACCGCTTCGATCGGATAGGCGCGATTGGCAAGCGGATCACCGCCGGAACTGCTCGCTTGCAGTCGCGGGCAACGCCCGATGCCGTCGATCCGCCCCTTGATCTGCTGTCGTAAGATTCCTTCTCCTTCGACCGAATAGATCCGGAACCTGAGGTGGGAAGAGCCGGCATTGATGACAAGGATGGTATCCATGGCACTCACGTCGCACTCGTTGGAGCATGTCAAAGCCCTGCATCAACACCGGCGGTCACAGCAACGGCACCAAGCGAGCCAGACAGTCAACGCTCGATCGCCAGTTTCGCCGGCACAGCACGTTCGGTACGAATCCAGGCCACCGTCAGCTCCCAGACCACAGATAGAATGATAGGTCCGATGAAGAGGCCGATGATCCCGTGGAAGAGGGTTCCTCCGATCACCCCGATCAGGATGACGAGCGCTGGCGTGGTCAGGCCGCGGCCCATGACAAGCGGTTTCAGGATGTTGTCGAGAACCGATACGATCACGAAAAACACCGTCAGCAGGAGGGCGATCGGAAATTCCTTGTCGGTCCAGATCCAGATGATGACCGGCAGGATGACGATGGCCCCGCCGATCTGCACGATCGACAGCAACAACACCGCAAAAGCCAGCAGCCCCGCGCTGGCGATGCCGGCCAGCTTGAAGCCGATACCCGCCAGCAACGCCTGGATGATGGCGACGCCAATCACGCCCTGGGCCACCGCGCGGATCGTGGCACCTGCTAGATCCAGAAAGTGCTCGCTCTGGTCCGGCACGACGCGCGACAGAAAGCTGCGCCCCGCAGCCACGAGCTGAGGTCCATACGGAAACAGCACCCCGGCCACCGCCACCGACAGCAGAAACTTGACCGTTCCCACCCCGGCATTGCCGGCAAATCCGAGCAAGGTCGCAGCGAATGGCTTCAGGTAGGGGACCACTGCACGCAAGAGCGACCGGAGATTAGTCGTCGCTTGGTCCCAGAGATCGAAGAGCTGAGCGCCGACGATGGGCCAATCTTTGAGAGACTGCGGCGGCGAAGGCACATGCAGTTCGCCAGCCGTCACCTGGGCGGCGAGATCGGTGATCCCGTCGACAGCGCCCATGCCCAGCCAGGTCGCGGGCCCGATCACCACAGCAAGATTGACGAGAGTAAGGATCGTCGCTGCAAGCTTCGGTCGACCGCCCAGAAGGTCGGAGAGGCGCCGAAATACCGGGTTCAGCGCAGCGGCGAGCACGACACTCCAGGCCAATATGGGCACGAATGGACGGACCAGGAGGAGGGCCCAGATGAGCAACAGCCCCAGCAATCCCAGCCGGATCAGAAGCTGGATGATCTCGTCTCCTGAGAATATCTGGCGGAGTGTTTTCACGGACGCGCCTTCAGCTCATGCCGCGCATGCTGAGGCGAACTAGCCAGTCTCCTCGCTCAGCTGGCTTGATCCAGATCAACGAGCGCGCGCTCTTCTAGGGCTGAGGTCCGGACAGGTTCAGCTCACGCTCGGCCCGAAACACATTACCGTACAAGCTCGCTATCCATTGCCGACCGCGGGACGTCACGTTGAGATAGCGTATCGCCGGCTGAATCTGAGGGGCGACGTTGCTCCAATAGAATTGCGGATATTTGTAGACGATATCTGCCGGCGTCGCGTAGCCCAGGGTCTTGTTGAGTCCGATCTCTTCGAACTCGTAGAACAGCGCGTTCGACTTCTTCAGATAGTTGGGATCACCGAGCTGACCGATGAGATCGGCGGCGCGCAGCAGCAATCCCTCCTCTTCGATGAGGCTGTCATTGGAGGACATTGTATAGGGAAATCGGGTATATTCGATCGCCTGGGCAACCCGGCCCGCATCCAGCTGCTCGATGGAATCCAGCCGTTCCAGCACAAACAACTTCGACCGATCTACGTGGTATGGTGCCAATGCCGCATCGGACGATCCTCGCGGCAGCCGAACGGTGCCGCCTTTCACGTCGGCTATGAACAGCTCGTCCTCATCGCCTTGAACGACACCGCGCACGTATCCGATGTCATGAGCAAGGCACGCGAGGATGAAATTCGCATAGTCGTTTGCTGTGGTGGGCCGCAGCAGCGCACGTCCCGTCAAGATATCGTGCCCGGCCAGAGTTACGAGCAACGTATGCTCGATATTGTGATACAGGGCATCGCTATTGCCGATGCACTCCATCGTGAGCTTGGCCGCGAACGGAAGCAGTTCGGTCAGACCGGCATGGGAGGCACCGAACCGGTCCTTGGTTTCGGTCGTCAGAAACGCGCCCAAAGCTTGCGACACCAGTTCCGGAACTGTGATCATCAGGTCTCTCCGCTATGGTATTGTCGACGATGCAGATCAAGCCATGTCTCTCTGCGATCAATGCTGGCGATATTCGCAGATTCTTCAAGCCGGCCGCGCTCTGCGACCTTAAAGACGATCCATCTGGTGCCGCGCCTCGGGCAAGCGAACCCGTGACCGGCCGGAGCCGCTCACGGTCTCCAGCCTCTCTCGTTGATTCAAATCAAGGCCAAGCCGGTAACGAAGGCAAACATTTCATGTGCACGGCCATGCCGCCGGCGTGACGGAATTCTTCTCTTGCCGGTCAGTCGAGATTTAAACCAGTGGAGGACATTATGAGGTTCATCAAAGGGGCATTTGCAGCAATTCTTACTGTCGCGAGCGCCATGATTTCTGTACCCGGAAGCGAAGCAGCGCCATTGCTCACCAACGTCGGCGTGATGAGAGCAGCGCTCGATAACGACGTAGTGAACGTGCGCTACGGAGGCTGGGGTTATCGCGGAGGATGGGGCGGAGGCTACCGCGGAGCGGGATTGGGCTATCGTGGTTTGGGATATCGCGGCGCCGGATATGGCTACAGAGGTTATGGATATAGAGGCTACCGTGGCTGGGGCGCCGGCGCGGTGGTCGCGGGCGGCGTCGTCGGTGGCGCGATCGCAAGCTCCGGCTACTATGGTGCATATCCGTCCTACGGCGGCGGATACTCCTCTTACGGCGGAGGATACGGCTATGATTATTGTCCGCCCAGTGCCTACAGCGCCTACGGAAGCTATGGCGGTTATGGCGGCTACTACGCGAGACGGAGCTACTATTCCGGCTGGTAGAATCTGCCTCGGATTCTCCTGAGCACGCGCTCTTGGTGCCAGGGCTCGTCTTCGCGAGCGCTGAAAGCGCCAACGCGGCCGTATACTGCCAATATTGTGAACTACCCCGCGCATTTCGTCGCAAGACCGGGCGTCGCCCTGGGAGTGCGTCCCGTCGCGCGCGCTGCTGCACGAGAAGCAGTGCGGTCCGGCACTCCGACCAACCGCGGCGGTCCGGTCGATCGCGCCGGCAGACGCTGCCTGGCTTGCACGATAAGACCACAAAAATGAGGGCCGGCGTTGCTGCCGGCCCCCTGAAGACATCAGACCGAGAGAGTTCAGTACCTCGCGACGACGGGGTTGGCCCCTCCGAAGCGGTAATTGAAGCGCACGGTGAGCATATCCACGTCCTGGGTGATCCGGTCGTTTACAAAAGCGGCAAGGCGCGGATCGGCGACCGTGAACGAATTATTTCGGTGCCCCATGAATAGATGATCGTATTCGAGTCCCACCGACCAATTCGGGGTGAAGCCATACTCGAATCCGACACCGATGACACCGCCCCAGCGGGTTGCGCTTTGCGCCGCGAGCTCGGCGCCGGTCGCAGTATCAAGCACGCTGAGGCGATTGTCTGTCACCGCAGCGCCGCCCTTCACGTAGAACAGTGACGCATTCCAGGCGTAGCCGATCTGGCCGGTGAAGAGGCCGATGGCGCTCGTTTTGGCGCGCGTGGAGAGCGTCGGATCGAACAGGCTGACGCGCTGATTGCTGAGATCCGCCCAATCGCCCTGAGCCTCCAGACCAAACACCCACTGGCTGGCTTGCCAGCGGTAACCGAGCTGGCCACCGATGACGCCACCGGATCGATCACGGCAGCCGGAAGCGACGGCGACGCCAGCCGCGTCAAGGAAATCCACGCAGTTGTGGTTCTGCGCCCAGCCACCATTGCCGCCGATATAGAACCCGGTCCAATTGTAGATTGGAATAATCGGTGCCGGTGGCGGCGCCTTCACGGCCATGTCGGCAGCCATGGCGCTCCCCGCCGTGCACAGCGCCACCAGACCAACGGTTGTCAGCAAAAGTCTTTTCATCATGCTCTCTCCTTGCCGGCCGCTTTTTGATTGCTCGAACGGCGGCTTGTTGCACTGCAATCATCCCCCAACTTCCAGCTGAAACTCTACGGGCGAGGGTACAAACTCCCCGTGCCAAAATGGCAACACTCAAGACATTTCGAACCAGACTCCGGGTTGCCTCGCCAGCAGAGTCGAACGACCGGCGCCAGTATGCGAAAGCACCAAAAGGCAGCCGCCCGCTCCGAGCCGCCTCCGGTCATCAGCATCAGTCACCATGATGGACCGCTTATTTCTCCGGGTCGCGCTTGGCGTCCTGGCCGGCAACCTCGTCGCCTTGGTCTTGCTCTATCCAGGACGGAATGTCGCTCGAGGGGATCAGCCGTCGCGGCAAAAAGGGATTGAGCGTGCCTGCAAACACGATCAATCCCTCATTGAACTTCTCTCGCGCGAAAGCCCGCGCCTCGGCTTCGCTCTCGAATGTGCGTGTCTCCCGTGGGCTTCGCCTCTTCGGCAAGGTCCCACGCTTCTGCACCTCGAATGTTACGTACCAGGTCTGCGGCATCCGCCAGCTTCCGGATCGCGATCAAGCAGACATATGCCGGTGAACGATGATCGGTGAGATCATGTCGGCGTCCTAGTTGCGCCGCTCTTCACGGCGCTCCGTGCGCCCTGTACGCCTTTCCAGGCGGCGTTCAGTCCGGCCCGTGCGCCGTTCCTGACGCCGCTCGTGGCGGGCTCCCCGCCTCTCCTGGCGTCGCTCCATGCCGATCGTCTGAGCCGGCACTTCTGTTCCTAACAGCACCGTGCCGGATGTCGCCAATCCGAGCAATGAAAGAGCCCCGCGACGATCCAATCGTTCAGGCCTTGACGTTTCACTCATGTCAGTTACTCCCGATCTTGAGGACGTTTGTAGGCGAAGCCTCGACGTGCATTCGTTGATCAGTATCAACGGCGGGCACCCCACTCCGCAGCGACGAACGGAGACGCTCACCAGACCTGGTTGCCAAACCAGCCGTACTGCGGAGGTCGCGAGACGAGCCGGATATTTCTTTCAATGTGCCTCCTCACAATTTTGTTCTGACGCTGCGGCTTCGCATCAGCCTTTGCCGACGGACGCGCTGGCGGTCGTTCGGCATCGAGGGCTCCAAGCCGAGCAAATGCCTCGCGCGCGCGCGTCTGTGGCAGGTCGGCGCCCGGCGGGGCGGCGAGCTCGACCTTGGGGACGTCAACCGCCACGATCGTGGGCCGGCTAGTGTCGAGAACGATCCGTTCGGGCAACCTCAAATCAGAGTGGATGCGGATAGTGGAGGAGCGCGCAACGCCATCGTGTATAGCGGGCCGGACCGGGACAAAGGCATCCGCAACGAAGAGCATCGCGAGCAACGCACCGCCGACATAGAACAGATATCGTGAGATAGGCATTGTCGGCGCCATCGCCGCCGCAGATTTTCGTCTGGCAAGCAACGGGCCACGGCGGCAGAATTGGCGAAGCAACGCAACCTGCATGGACGTGGTTGCCTAAATCGAGCCGCCGCCGCTTCCGCCGCGGCGCGCCCCTGGTGAAACACTTGCTGAGGCATGGGCGACGCTTCGTGGTAAGCGCACGCACGCTGCAGCGGACTAATGTTCACCGCGCCCGACGCGGTTTCGCTTGAGCCAGATCAACGAATGGAATTATCGCAACACCGCCTCGCGTTAGTGCCGCATGGCATATCAGTGTCAGTGACATGCCCCTTGGTACAATGGCCGGAAGGGCAATTGCAGAGATGTGGCACGCAACGCAGAATTCTCACCGCGTACATCGAGCTTCTGGCAGGGAGGGCCGATGATGAGTCAATTCGAGCTGAGTTCGCGCGCAGCACTTTGCCGGCAGCTTGCAAGCCAGGATCCGGCAAACCAAATAGTCTGGATGGCCGAGGCAAGGAGCTGGTCACGCCAGGCCGCCGAGGCGCTTCATGATGAGCACCAATTAAAAGGTGGCATCACCGCCCGATTGTTCTTCGCGTTCAGCAAATTGGTCGAGGCGCAACACGAGCCTACAAACGAAACAGCAGACATGATGAAGAGCAGGTCGAGAGGCGTCATGCCGTCTCGGAGCTTGTCGCCGACTGCCTGACGCATTCCAGCAAAAAGCGCTCGCACGATTGCATACTTCGCTCCAGTGTGGAGAAGCCGTCCCACGTGACAGCGCGCTTTCCGATGCGACCCGGCGGGCTGCACTTTTCAGACGTCGGAGCGTCCTCCTCCAGATTCACTTAACTCGCTCCGAACTGGATCCGGCGAATTCGAAGAGGAAGCGGACTCGATTTATTTCAATCCCTTGATCTAAAGCAAGTCGGCGGCCCAGTGCCGGGATGGTGTTGTAGCGTTAAACTTCATTTTTGGAGAACGTCCATGAAGTCGATAAGCGCAAGGAAAATTGCCGTTGCCGTCGCCGCGCTCGTATGCGGCACGACGCTGTCCATAGGCTGGACCGACCAAGGCGGAGTTTCGCTGAAGGTCGACAAGGCGCAAGCGGCGACGCGATTGTACGTCACTCCCTCTTATCGCGGACACTACTACACTAACGAGAGTTTGCCCTGGTACGCTGTTCGGGCCTATTACTTCGGCGGACCGTGGAGCTACGGCTATAGCGGCTGGACCGACTATGCAGCGCGCAACGGCATCGGTTGCGTCCCAGGCTCGTTGGTGAAGGGCGGTGACGGCATCATGTATGTCTGCCAATAGAGCTTGATAGCGGCGCGATGGACGGCGCTCATCAAGCCGCCCGTCGCGCTAAGCTGCGTTCCGAGATGGGCGACTGAGGGGGGAGGATACCATGACCTATGTTCTGGTCGTCATCAGCTGGCTCGGCGTCGCGAACGGCGCCGTAGTCTCGACGCAAGAATTTTCAAGCGCAGAGCGTTGCGAAGCAGCCCGGACGGCGCTGATGGAATACGCAAAAGCGCGCAGTACCGACGAGACGCTCAGGCCACTCTGCATACAGAAGTAAAAAAGCGACGAAAAGTGTGACGCATGCACCCGACCCCGACTGAAATCGTTCTGGTGTTTCGCCTTCGCTAACAGCTTCACGATTTCCACGGTTCGTTGATCTTGATCAATGGTCCGAGCGCCAGTCCATGGAGCGATCCAAATTCACTCTCACAGGCGGAGACTATCATGAAGCGTGGTTTGGTCACAAAGCTATCACTCGCGGCTGCCGTGGTCGCCCTTGGAGTGTCCGGCTCGATCGACTGGTCGGTCGACGAAGGCCTTTCGCTCTCGCTCGGCCGGGCTGAAGCACGGGTCGGGCGGCCCTTGACACCCGTATCAGTCGCTGGCGTAGCACGGCGCACCACCAGGCGCGCGGTCGTCGGCGGCGCGGCGGTCGGTGCAGCCGCTGTCGGCACGGCATGTGTCCGCGTTCTGATCAATGGCAGCTACGTCTGCCGCTGATAGCCGTCGTTGCCGGCTCTGAACACCGCATCCTGCCGGATAATTTTTCTGCAGGATGTGCGGTTTCGGGCTTCGGAGCGCGATTGACGTGGCCGGATGCGAGCGGCAATGCACCGACCAAATCCTCGTTGGGCCACTGCAGATTTTTCAGTCTCCCAGCGGCCCTTTGGCGTCCCCGTCGCTTCCCTTCAGCAACTCGTATTTGATCCGCCGCATGCGTGCCTGGGCTTCGAGCGGCTTGCAATAGGCAGTTGACGCTGCGAGCAGGTCGATGGTGGCGAGAAACGCATAGCGCGACGCCGTCGGCTTGAGCGCGTCGGGCGCTTCGGGCACGTGCACGCCAAGCGCAATATCGGCGATTGAGGCCAGCCTGCTTTGCGGCTTGGTGATTGCCACGACCAAGGCGCCGTATTGCTTGGCGATACTGGCTGCGTCGATCACTTCGTTCGCCGCACCGGTGGTCGAGATGGCAACGACGACGTCATCCCGCCCGAGGGTCGCCGCGATCATGCGCATCAAGCTCGGGTCAGAGGCATGCGAGACGGCAATCCCAAGACGAAAGAACCGGTTCTGAACTTCCGCCGCCGCAAGAGTGGAACCGCCCCCCACCCCGAACGCTGCAAGCTTCGAACAGCGGGAGATAGCTTCGGCAGCCCTCTCGATGTCCTCCTTGCGAAGTCCCTCCTCGGCAGCGGCAATTGCACGACGAATTTCCTGAAACACCGACCGCCACAGCGCGGGGCGCGCCAGATCGGTCCCGACATGCGGGGGAAGCTCGACGTAGATCCGCCCAACCGCCATTGCTTGAGCCAGCCTCACCTTGAGGTCCCGGACGCCCCGGCAACCGACGGAGCGGCTGAACCGGGTGACCGTCGGCTCGCTCACGCGCGCCCGACGGGCCAGCTCGGAATTGCTGGCGTGAACGGCAAACTCCATATCGGCCAGCAGCACCGCTGCAACGCGTTGCTCGGACGGGCTGAGGCTTGGAGCGCTCTGCCTGATGAGCGAGATGATGTCGCCGACCACGACATTGTCGTCGCCCGACGGCTTCGAGATCGCTGCATCAACGGCTCTCGTCGGATGATTTCGCTTTGCACGCGCCATTGCCGCCCTTCCCCAGGTCAGATCCACCTGCGCCCTTGGCAAGAAGCTGCCGTAAGAAACCTTCAGCATCCGACCAAACGTATATCGGCATGCCCCATCAAGAACAGCATTTTCCGCTTGATAATTGCCAAATTGTGTATGTAACTTTCAAACAAGCAATAGCGTGCCATCAGCCCAACAGCTGAAAGGCACATCCCCTGCACCGGGAAGCAGGCGGTTCAACAAGGCGGGAGGGCGATCATGAGATACGGTCCAAGTGTCTTGATGCGTGGCGTCGTGGGGCTGGTTACCGCGTCATTCTTGATTGCGCAGGCTACTGCCGCCACCCTGCTGCGCGAAGCCACCATCGGAGAACCGCCGCCGCTCGATGTCATGCTGACGACAGCCGATGTGGCATCGGTCATCGGCCGCCACATCTTCGAGACCCTGTATGCGCTGGACTCAACCTATACGCCGCGTCCGATGCTGGCCGAGAACGATCGGACGGAAGACGGCGGTCGGACCATCGTCATCAAGCTCCGCGAGGGTGTCCTCTTCCACACCGGCAAGGAGATGACCGCCAAGGACGTGGTCGCCTCGATGACGCGATGGGGCAGTTTCGGTGCGCGCGGCAAGCTCCTGATGGCGGCGGCTACGTCGGTCGAGGCGACCGGAAAGTATGAAGTCACGCTGAAATTGTCCGCGCCGAACGGCGCCTGGAAGGCTCTCATTGCGGACGTCAATGGCGGTCTTGCGATCTATCCGGAAGACATTGCCGCCAAAGCGGGAAACCGGCCGATCGAGCAAAAGGACTATATCGGCACCGGGCCTTACAAGTTCGTGGAGTGGCGGCCGAACCGCTACGTCGAGGTGGAAAAGTTCGACGGCTACAAGCCGTTGAAGGAAAAGGGTGACGGCTTCGCCGGCGCCCGCCTTGCGAGCTTCGACAAGATCCGGTTCATTCCGGTGCCTGACGTCGGCACGCGCGTGAGCGGCGTGCAGGCGGGCGACTACGACTATGCGGAAATGATCTCCGGCGATCTGTACGAGTCCCTGAGCAAAGATCCATCGGTTCAGGTGCAGCGTACCAACGCGCCGATCTTCGGCCTTTTTTTCATGAACTCGAAGCAAGGAATCCTGAAGGACAATTACAAGCTCCGCCGCGCCATCCAGACCGCGTTGGACAAGTCGCAGGCGCTGCGCGTCGCCTTCGGTCCCAAGGACCTGTGGAATGCCGAAGGATCGATCTTTCCCAACGGCACACCCTGGTACTCGACGGACGGCGCCTCAAATTATAGTGCGCACGATCCGAAGAAGGCCAAGGAGCTCGCAAAGGAGGCGGACTACACGGGGGCGCCGATCCGCCTGCTGGTCTCGACGAACTATCAGGCACACTATGACGAAGCCTCCGTCTTCACCCGCCAGCTGGCCGATGCCGGCATCAATGTTCAGATGATGGTCGTCGATTGGGCGACTCTTCTGAAGATGCGCGGCCAGCCGGAACAGTGGGACATCTTCGTCACCCACCATTCCTTCGCGCCCGACCCGCTGCTGCTCACGTTCCTGAATGCGAGCTATCCCGGATGGTGGGACAGCCCCGAGATCGGCTCGCTTCGGGCTGAGTTGATCAACACGACCGATCCAGCCGCGCGCAAGTCGACATGGGACAAGATCCAGTCGCTGATCTATGAGCAGGTACCCGTGATGAAAGTAGGCGATGCCTACACCTATGACATTGCGTCTCCCAAGCTCAAGGGGCTCAACCCGAACGGTCCCGTGTTCTGGAATGTGTCAACGAAGTAAGGACGGGCAATGAGGCCGCGAGGACTGTCGAGCGCCGGCGCGCATCGTTGCCGCTGATCAGGCGCACAATCACATGTGGTCTTACGCATTCAAGCGCGCAGGAACGACGGCGGTGACGCTGGTGGCAGCGTCCATCATCATCTTCGCGTTCATTCATATCGTGCCAGGTGACCCGATCTATGTTCTGCTCGGTGACACCGCGACTCCCGATCAGATCGACGCCTTGAGACACCAACTCGGTCTCGACCAACCGATCATCCTGCAATATTTCACTTGGGCCGGCCATGTGCTCGAGGGCGACCTCGGGCGGTCGATCTTCTTCCAGGCACCCGTGCTGTCGGTGATTGCCGATGGCGCCGAGACCAGCACCTTGCTCGCCACAATGACCATGATCTGGGTTGCGGTCATCGGGGTGCCGATCGGCATGATTGCGGCAGTCCGGCACGGCACGTGGCTCGATCAGGGATTGTCCGGCGGGGCGATGCTGATGGCCTCGATACCCACGTTCTGGGTCGGGCTCTATCTGATCCTGATCTTTGCTGCATGGCTCGGCTGGTTTCCGAGCTCCGGTTATCCGTCGATCTTCGAAGGCGGTGTCGTCAATCTTCGCTATCTCGTCCTCCCCAGCCTGGCGCTAGCGGCTCCGAATGCCGCCTTGATCCTGCGGCTGACGCGCGCCAGCATGCTCGACGTCTCCCGGGAGGACTACGTGCGCACGGCGCGTGCAAAGGGAATCCGGCCGTGGCAGGTGGTGCGCCGCCACATTTGGCGTAATGCACTCCTGGCGGTCGTCTCGGCCTTCGGCTTCACCTTCGCCGCACTGCTGTCCGAAGCGGTGGTGACCGAAACCGTGTTTGCCCTGCCCGGCATCGGCCGCCTCGTCGTTCAGTCGATCCTTCGTCGAGACTACCCTGTGATCCAGGGCGTCATCCTGGTCATCGTGGTGGTTTATCTCCTGATCAATCTGATCGTCGATCTGAGCTATCGTCTGCTCGATCCGCGGGTCGAGCTCCAATGAGCAGCAACAGCGTGACATTGTGGCTCAGGCCGTTCACCGCCCGCCCGATCGCGCTGGCCGGGCTCGGGGTCCTTGTGGCGACTGTGCTCGCCGCGGTCTTCGCGCCCTGGCTGTCGCCTTACGATCCGTATGCCATCGATCCCCTGATCCGTCTGATGCCCCCGAACGTGACCCACTGGTTCGGCACCGACCAATTCGGCCGGGATACTCTCTCGCGCACCATTCATTCATCACGCATGGCACTTCTGATCGGCTCGGGCGTGGTGGTCTTCGCCCTCGCAACGGGCGTTCCGGCCGGCGTACTTTCCGCTCTGTTTCCGCGGCTGGGTCACCTGCTGATGCGCATGGTCGACGTGCTGATGGCCTTTCCGACTCTGCTTCTCGCACTTGGGCTGATTGTCATCTTGAGCCCGAGTGTGGGCACCGTCATTCTGGCCATCGGGCTCGGCTACATGACGACGACGACCCGCATCGTCTACGGACTGACACTGCGCTTGCGCGCGGAAACCTATGTCGAGGCATCCCGCAGCATGGGTGCCGGAACGGCATGGCTCATTAGCAGGCACATCTTGCCGAACCTTGTCTCACCGCTTCTCGTACAGGCCAGCTTCGTCTTCGCGTTCGCGCAGCTCGGCGCGGCTTCACTCGATTTCCTGGGCCTCGGCGCGCCGCCGGACATTCCGAGCTGGGGCAATATGCTGGCGGAATCGCGCACCTTCATCACGCGCGCTCCGTGGCTGCTCTTCTTTCCGGGCATGATGATCGTGGCGACGGCATTTTCTCTGAACCTGGTCGGCGATGCATTGCGCGATCGACTCGATCCGCGGTTCCGTCAGGTCTTTGGTGAGAAGGGTTAGGCCGTGCTGACAGTTTGCGACCTTACGGTGTCAGTGGGGCCGGAGACCGCGCCGGTCGACATCGTCGCGGGCGTGTCCTTCAGCCTGGCCAAGGGCGAGATCCTCGGCCTCGTCGGCGAGTCCGGCTGCGGAAAGAGCATGACCTCGCTTGCAGTCATGGGATTGCTGCCGCAGCCCGGTCCCCGGGTCCGGGCCGGGCGGGTCCTGTTGGAGGGCTGCGACGTAACGCAGCTGCAGCCCTGGCAACGTGTCGAAGCGGGCCACGGCCGCATGGCAATGATCTTTCAGGAGCCGATGACCTCACTGAACCCGGTTCGCCGGATCGGCGATCAGATCGCGGAAGCCGTGCGTGTGCATGAGGGAATTCCGGGCGCAGCGGCGCTCGCCCGTGCACGCGAACTGCTCGAACTGGTGCGTTTGCCTGACCCCAAAATGCAGCTGTCCGCGTATCCGCACCAGTTGTCCGGAGGCCAACGCCAGCGGGTCATGATCGCGATTGCGCTGGCCTGCCGGCCACAGGTGCTGGTCGCCGATGAACCGACCACAGCGCTGGATGTCACCATACAGGTTCAGATTCTCGGACTCTTGCGCGAGCTCTGCAACCGGCTGGATATGGCGATACTGTTCATCACTCACGACATGGGAGTCATTGCGCAGCTCGCCGATCGCGTCGCCGTCATGTACGCCGGCCGGATCGTGGAAACCGCGGCAGTCAATGCGCTGTTCGGCGCACCGCGTCACCATTACACCCGCGGACTGATGGATTGCATGCCGTCGCGAAATTCCGGCGCGCGCCGGCTGCCAACCATTTCTGGTCAGCCGCCGCTGCCAGGTACGGTCGCTGCTGGCTGCGTGTTTGCCCTACGTTGCGCAGCGGTGCGCGATGAGTGCCGCGTGGCGACCCCGCCTCGTCTGGAGGCCTCCCAAGGACACGAGGTGCTCTGCGCATTTCCGCTTGCCCGCGGGGAGCTGCCATGAGCGGCAATGTCATCCTCGATGTCCGGGACATGATGGTCTCGTTCAGTGCCAGGCGAGCCGGTCGGAAATACCGGGTGGAGGCGGTGGATGGTGTATCGCTATCGCTAGCCGAAGGCGAGGTCCTCGGGATCGTCGGCGAGTCCGGTTGCGGCAAGACCACGCTGGGCCGAACCCTCGTCGGGCTGGTCCAGCCCGACAGCGGCAACATCAATTTGAAGGGAACCGAAGTGATCCGAGCCGGCGGCTCCGGCCTCCGCGAGATGCGTCTGAACGTCCGAATGGTTTTCCAAGATCCCAATGCATCGCTCAACCCGCGGCGCACAATTGGAGATTCGGTGGCGGAGGCGGCCGACATCAGCGGCTTCTTCAAGAGCCGCGCCGAGCGCAGCGCGGGCATAGCTGCCACCTTGACGGCCGTCGGGTTGAACCCGTCTTTCGCCGCCCGCTATCCCTACGAACTGAGTGGCGGGCAACGGCAACGGGTTGGAATCGCACGCGCCATTCTTCCCACGCCGTCCATTATCGTCGCCGACGAGCCGGTCTCGGCCCTCGACGTTTCCGTGCAGGCGCAGGTGCTCAATCTGATGATGGATCTGCGTGACCAGTTGAGACTGGCGATGCTCTTCATCTCGCACGACCTTGGCGTGATCGGACAGATCAGCAGCCGCGTTGCTGTCATGTATATGGGCCGGATCGTGGAGCAGGCCGGGACGCGGACGGTGCTGGATCATCCGCTCCATCCCTATACGCGCGCGTTGGTGGCAGCAATTCCGAAGCCGGATCCATCGAGGCGGATCCTGGGCGCGATCGAAATGGGTGAACCGCCGAGCCTCTTCACACGACCGCACGGTTGTGCATATGCGCCCCGCTGTCTAATGGCCAGCGATCGCTGTCTCGTCGATGTGCCACAACTTCGATCTGTCGGTGCGGACGGTCGGACAATCGCCTGCCACAACGTATAACCAGCGAGTGCCGCGCGGCGAAATCACGCAACGCCTACGATTGATTTCTCCTCTATTCGAGCGTTCCCATTCACGCGGCGGCAGTCCGCGACCGCCATGCGGCAGGCGCATGCAAATTCGGGAAGCCCGACGCCTGTTGCACCGCGATGTTAATCGCGACGCAGCATTCAAAATGAGACTGCCCGTTAAGCCGCGCACAGCTCCGATACGTGCGCTGCTTCGGAGTTCGGTTAGCCTCCACTTCAAGAACCGTTGGCCCTGCCCGAACGCCGCACGACGCGGCGGACGCGCCAGGGCGCGGTGAAAAACAGCGACAAGAACGCCAAGGGAGGAGAGCAATGTTGAAAGGCAGTCTAGGACTGATCGCGTTGAGCAGCCTGTTACTTTCGGGCACCGCCTTCGCACAGGAGAAGATCAAGGTCGGCGTCACCGCGACGCTCGAAGGCACCTACACCGTGCTCGGCGAGGACGGTATCCGCGGCTTCCAGACGGCCCTCAACGTGCTCGGCAAGAAGGTCGGCGACAAGGAACTCGAATTTGTCATCGCCTCGACCGACGCGACGCCCGACTCCGCCGTACGAGCCGTGCGCAAGCTGATCGAGCAGGACAAGGTACAGATCCTGCTGTCGCCGCTCTCCGGCGACGAAGGCATCGCGGTCAAGAATTTTGCAAAGACCCATCCCGAACTGACCTTCATCAACGCCGCCTCGGGGGCCCAGGAAACGACCTATGTCGATCCCGCTCCGAACTTTTTCCGCTACAACATGGACGGCGCGCAGTGGCAGGTGGGCCTCGGAAAATACGCTTATGACGAAAAGAAGTATCGCAAGATCGCGACCGTCGGCGAAGACTACTCCTTCATCTATACGCAGGTGTTCGGCCTCGTGCTCGAGTTCTGCGGTGCCGGCGGACAGGTCACCAACCGGCAATGGGTACCGCTCGGCACCAAGGACTTTGCCTCGGTTATCGCCGCACTGCCCGACGACGTCGACGCAATCTATCTCGGCCTCGGCGGCGCCGATGCCGTCAACTTCCTGAACCAGTACCAGCAGGCCGGCGGCAAGGCGCATCTGATGGGCGGCTCGATTATGATCGACCAGACCATCCTGTCGTCCAAGGGCAACGCCAAGAATGCCCTGATCGGCACGCTGGCCGCGAGCGGCCAGGCTGACACCTGGGAGAACCCGAGTTGGCAGAAGTTCGTGAAGGACTATCAGGACGCCTTCCCGGCCAACAAGCGCTTCCCCAGCCCATCGCTGCTCGCCACCAACTATTACGACTCGACCATGGCGCTGATCCTGGCGCTTCGTCAGGTCAACGGAGACCTCTCCAACAACCAGGCCAAGTACAAGGAAGCCCTCGCCAAGATCGAGATCGACGCACCCAATGGCAAGATCAAGCTGGACTCCAACCGCCAGGCGATCGGCACCAACTTCGTCACCGAGGTCGTCGACGACGGCAAGGGCGCACTGTTCTCAAAGGTCGTGAAGGTGATCCCGAACGTCAACCAGACGCTGGGCTACGATCCCGCAGTGTTCGCTAAAATCGGTTTGCCGAGCCGCACAGTACCGGAATGTAAGAAATACTGACCTAGCCTCGTTCGCGAGCGATGACCGACCGGGGAGAGATTTGCCAGGACGCGACACGTGCGCCCTTGCATTCTCTCCCCGGTTGTTGAACGCTACCAAAAAATACCAAGAGCTTTTGGGAGGAGAGGCATGAGCCGGGCGCTCGCCGTCTTCCACGGCCGCTTTGGCCGGGCGACGGTCTATCAGTTGAACCGCCCTTTCAACATCCACGCACATCGCGAAGGTCATTTGATCTTCCATGTGGGTGGGCGTTCCGCATGCATCGATGTCAGCGACGGACGTTACGAGCTCACAGAAGGTTCCGTCGTCGCGGTCAATCCGTGGGAGCCGCATAATTTCCTGCCATCCGATCTCGAGGGCGGCGCCGTTTTCTTCGTGCTCTACGTCAATGCAGAGTGGTTCGCGCCCGACGCGCCCGGCGCCGACCGCCTGCGCTTCGGCCGTACCCAGTTCACGCGGTCAGTTGCGCTCGACAAGCATATCAGGCACGCAGCCGCCCTCGTGTGCGGCGCCCCCTCGCTCAACAGCCTCGATGGCGAGCTGAGAAGTCTCATCGACATCTGTTATGACGAAAGCTGGCAACAGGCCGCGACCGCGCGCGATCCGCGCGCAAACGGCTTCGTCACGGATTTTCGTGTGCGCAAGTGCATCAAGATGATGTCGGAGAGCCCCGGCGCCGAGATCGAGCTCGACACCATCGCGCGCGAATCCGGCCTGTCGCGGCCGCATTTCTACCGGCTGTTCCGCACCCAGACCGGCGTCACGCCACACCTCTATCTCAACACGCTGATGATGGAGCAGGCGCTGGAGGCGCTGGTGGCGAGCGAAGCCCCGATCGCCGATATCGGCTTCGATCTCGGTTTCTCGTCGCAGAGCGGATTCACCCGCTTCTTCGCCGCCAATGTCGGCATGGCGCCGACCGATTATCGCCGCGCGGCCAAGGTTTTGCGCGCCTGACCGCGCGCGAAAAGATACTCACGATCAAACGCCTCTGTTACAGCCGCATTAGGATAGGCCAAACGCGGTCCCGAAAAGAGGATCGCGCTCGATAGGGAGAGGACGTTCATGGCAGGGCTTGCGGCCGGCAACGGTCTGCGCGCCCCACCGTCCTGCTTGCGGGATGAGAGATGGGGTGACGTGAAGACGGAGCGGCGATCATGACCCGCTTTGTCGAACGCCATCCCGCCTGGGCACTGATCGTCATCATCGCGATCGCGGTGGCGCTTTGGCTGATTTTCGCAGTGTGGCCGCAGGGCCTTGAAGATGCGGTCGGCCGCAAGCGGGTCTTCCTCAACGCGCTCTTCAACGGCATCACGCTCGGCGGCCTCTATTTCCTCGTCGCCAGCGGTTTTACGCTGATCTTCGGCCTGATGCGTAACGTCAACCTCGCACACGGCTCGCTCTATTTGTTCGGCGGCTATGTCGGCTACGCCATCAGCGCCGCGACCGGCTCGTGGGTCCTCAGCTTCATCGTCGCTTTCATCCTGACGGCACTGGTCGGCGTCCTGCTCCAGGTCCTCGTCTTCCGCCGCATGGAAGGCCAGGACTTGCGCCAGACCATGGTGACGATCGGACTCTCGATCGTATTCGCCGATTTGATGCTTTGGGCCTGCGGCGGCGATTTCTATCAGATCCAGACCCCGAACTGGCTGATCGGACCTGTGGAGCTGCCGCTGGTCACCGCGGTCAAATCCTCAGGCGAGCCGGTCTATCTCCGCTATCCCATGGTCCGACTCGTGATCTTCGCCGCCTCCGTCGTGATCGGCGTGGCGATGTGGCTGGCGCTCAACCGCACGCGCATCGGCATGATCATCCGCGCCGGGGTCGACGATCGCGACATCCTGGCGGCGACCGGAGTGCGGATCCAACTCGTTTTCGTGGTGGTGTTTGCGCTCGGCGCCGGCCTCGCCGGCGTCGCCGGCGTCGTCGGCGGAACGTTCCAGTCGCTCTCGCCGGGCGAGGATATCCGCTTCCTGCTCGCCTCCCTCGTCGTTGTGATCGTCGGTGGGATGGGCTCGATTCCTGGGGCTGCGTTGGGCGCGCTCATCATCGGCCTCGCCGAACAGCTCGGCTCGGTCTACATCCCGACCTACGCCATAGTCGTGACCTTCCTGATCATGGTTTTGGTGCTGGCAATTCGGCCGCAGGGCCTGCTGGCGAGGCGCTGACATGTCCCTCGCTCACGACGCCCGCGTCCCGGTTCGTCCCGCCGCTGCGGTGCAGCGCTCGAAATTGCGCGGATGGCCGGAGATCGAAAATCCGGCGGCCTGGGCCGTCGCGGCCATTCTCCTGATCATGCCGCTGATCGCCAACGGCTTCTTCCTGATCGAGATCTTTGCGACCACGCTGATCCTCGGACTCATGGCGCTGAGTCTGATGTTTCTTGCCGGCTATGGCGGCATGGTCAGCCTGATGCAGCTCACCATCGCGGGTTTCTCCGCCTATATGGTCGCGGTGTTTGGCGTCAGCGGCAACGCCAACATCAGTCTGGGCTGGCCGTGGTGGCTTGCGGTCCCGATGGCGCTTGCGCTCGCGACCATCTTCGGCACCCTCGGCGGCGCGCTGGCGGTGCGCACCGAGGGCATCTACACCATCATGATCACGCTCGCGATCGGCGCGGCGTTCTATTATTTCACCAACCAGAACTGGGCGATCTTCAACGGCCATACCGGCATCAATACCGTTGCCACACCGCATTTCTGGGGCGTCAACTGGCGCGCCGACATTCCCTTCTACTATATCGTGCTCGCGGTAGCCGCGCTGTGCTACTTCGCCGTCGACTACATCTCCCGCGCACCGTTCGGCCTCGCGCTGCAAGGTGTACGCGATAATCCCCGCCGCATGGCGGCACTTGGCTTCAACGTCAATGCGCATCGCGTCGCGGCCTACGCCTTCGCGTCCTTTGTCGCGGCGCTCGCAGGAGTGCTCCAGGTCTGGAATTACCGGCAGATTTCGCCGGGATCCGTGAGCGTCGGAGCCTGCATCGATATCCTCATCATCGCAGTCGTCGGCGGCATCACGCGCCCTATCGGACCCTTTATCGGCGCGCTGATCTTCGTGCTGCTGCGCACTTTCGCACTCGACTTCCTGGTCAAGCTGGGGCTCGACGGCAACCGCTTTCGCCTCCTGATCGGCCTCGGTTTCCTCGCCATCGTGTTCTGGTCCTCGGACGGCGTCATCGGGCTCTGGCAGAGCTGGCGGCGCCGCCAACGCTCCGGCGCGGCAAGTTCAAGCGGGCGTCATGGCCGGGAATCTGGCCAAGGATCCACCCAAGGATCCACCCAAGGATCCCGCCATGGATAGCGTCGCGCAACGTCTCTCTGTCGTAGGCGCAGGCGCGGCGCTGGAGCTGCGCGGCGTGACGCGTCTGTTCGGCGCGCTCGCGGCACTCACCGACATCACCATTACCGTCCGCCCCGGCGAACGGCGCGCCGTGCTTGGCTCCAACGGCGCCGGCAAGACCACGCTGTTCAACTGCATCACCGGCGACTTCCCACCTTCTTCCGGCACCATCCGCTTCTTCGGCGAGGACGTCACGCACTTCCCGCCCTATGAGCGCATCCGCCGTGGCCTGCGCCGGACCTACCAGATCTCCGCGCTGTTTCCCGGCCTCACCGTCCAGGACAATGTCTACCTCGCCTGCCGTGGCGTCTCACGGGGGCGCTTCTCGTTCCTCCGCCCCGGTCAGAACGATGCGTTGATGCACGCGGCCGAAAATCTCGTGCAGGCCGTCCATCTCTCGGGTGTGAAGGATCAGCGCGTTGCCGAGCTCGCGCATGGCCAGCAGCGCCAGCTCGAGATCGCACTTGCGCTTGCCGGCGCGCCGCGATTCGTCCTGTTCGATGAACCGGCCGCGGGACTGTCGCCGACCGAGCGTGCCGAGCTGATCGAGATATTGACGTCCCTGCCCGCGCATATCGGCTACATCATCATCGAGCACGACATGGACGTGGCCCTGCGGGTCGTCGAGAGCGTCACGATGATGCACAATGGGCGGATCTTCAAGGAAGGCCGTCCGCAGGAGATCGAGTCAGATCCCGAAGTGCAGGAGCTTTACCTCGGAGGCGGCCATGAATGAGGTCCGCCGTACCGCCGCCGCGCTCGAAGTCCGTGGGCTGGACGTCTATTACGGCCATTCGCATGCGCTGCAGGGCGTGGATCTGACGCTCGAGGCCGGCGTGTTCTCGGTCGTCGGCCGCAACGGCATGGGCAAGACCACACTGTGCAAGGCCATCATGGGGCTGGTGCCGGTCAGCGGCGGCTCGATCCGCATCCGCGGCGATGACATCACCCGGCAGCCGCCCGCCCACATAGCCCGGCTCGGCGTCGGCTACGTTCCGCAGGGACGCCGGCTGTGGCGCTCACTAAGCGTCGACGAGCATCTGCAGCTTGCCGCCGGCTTGCGCCGCGGCGCCTGGACGGTCGAGCGCATCTACAAGACGTTTCCGCGGTTAGCCGAGCGCAAGGATCACGGCGGCGGCCAGCTCTCCGGCGGCGAGCAACAGATGCTTGCGATCGCCCGCGCGTTGCTGACCAACCCGCGGCTCCTGATCATGGACGAGCCCACCGAGGGGCTCGCGCCCGTCATCGTGGCCCAGGTCGAGGAGATGCTGCTACAGCTTGGCGAGGACGGCGACATGTCCGTGCTCGTGATCGAGCAGAATATCGGCGTGGCTACCGCCGTGTCGCGCAACGTCGCGATCATGGTCAATGGTCGCGTCAACCGCATCATCGATTCGGTGCGGCTTGCCGCCGATCGCGAACTGCAGCAGCGCCTGCTCGGTGTCGGAATGCACGCCGGACTCGAGCTCGACCTCGACGTGCCGCCAGCGGATACGGAAGCGAAGCCTCCTTCGCAGCAGACCCGTCCAGGCGGCGCGATCCGGATCTACATGTCCAACCCGACGCCGCCGACACGCTGGTCGCAGCCCGTGCCGATCGCCCGCATCGAAGCTGCGGCCCGCACGTTCTCGACACAGGTGATGCGACTCGACGAAACGGCACGGCGACGACGCGAACCGGCCGCGACGCAAACGCAGGCCTCTCCGGTCGTGCTCGTCGTCGGTACGCTCGATACCAAGGGCACGGAGCTCCGCTTCATCCGCGACATCATCGCCGGGACCGGCCTGCGAACCCGATTGGTCGATATCTCCACCAGCGGCAGGCACGCGGCCAGCGACGTCTCCGCCCAGGAGATCGCCTTGAACCATGGTCGCGGCGGGTCGGCGGTATTCGGACCCGACCGGGGCGCCGCCGTCACCGCGATGGCCGAGGCCTTCGCCAGCTGGCTGCGGCGCCAGAGCAATGTTGCCGGCGTGATTTCGGCGGGCGGCTCGGGCGCAGCGTCGCTTGTCGCGCCGGGTATGCGGACGCTTCCTGTCGGGGTGCCGAAGCTCATCGTCTCGTCCGTCGCCTCCGGCGACGTCGGGCCCTACGTCGGCCCCGCGGACATCACCATGATGCATTCGGTTGCGGACGTGCAGGGCCTCAATTCGATCTCACGCGCTGTGCTGGCCAACGGCGCCAATGCGCTGGCCGGCATGGTCAAGGCGCGCCTTGACCAGCCTGCACGGAAGGATCGCGGCGACAGCGGATTGCCGGCGGTCGGCATCACCATGTTTGGTGTCACCACGCCCGCGGTGCAGAAGATCGCCGCCGACTTGCTCGAGGATTTCGAGTGCCTCGTCTTCCACGCCACCGGCGTCGGCGGACGCTCAATGGAGAAGCTAGTCGATTCCGGGCAGCTCGCAGGCGTCATCGACCTCACGACCACGGAGGTCGGCGATCTCCTGATGGGCGGCGTATTCCCGGCCACCGACGATCGCTTTGGCGCCATCATCCGCAGCCGGGTGCCTTATGTCGGCTCGGTGGGCGCGCTGGACATGGTGAATTTCGGTGCCCCCGAGACCATCCCGGAACGCTACCGCGGCAGGAAGTTCCACGTCCACAACCCGCAGGTCACCCTGATGCGGACCACGGCGGAGGAGAACGAGCGCATGGGGCACTGGGTCGCCGACCGGCTCAACCGCATGGACGGCCCGGTGCGCTTCTTCCTGCCCGAGGGCGGCGTCTCCGCGCTCGACGCGCGAGGACAGCCATTCTGGGATCCGGACGCGGATGCGGCGCTGTTCCGAACGCTGGAGCGCAACGTGCGGCAGACCGCCAACCGTCGGCTCATCCGCGTTCCCAAGAACATCAATGACCCCGAGTTCGCCTCCACCATTGTCAGCGCGTTCCGAACATTGTTCGGCCGCACCGGGGCGCGCCGGAGACTAGCGAGGTGACCGATGGCCCGGTTTGAACGCGCTGCACTGTTGAAGCGCTTCCGCGACATGGCAAGGCGCGGCGAGCCCATCGTCGGCGGCGGGGCCGGCACCGGCTTGTCGGCCAAATGCGAAGAGGCCGGCGGTGTCGACCTCATCGTCATCTACAATTCCGGCCGCTACCGCATGGCCGGCCGAGGCTCGCTCGCGGGATTGATGGCTTACGGCGACGCCAACGCGATCGTGCTGGAGATGGCCGGCGAAGTGCTGCCCGTCGTCACCAGAACGCCAGTGCTCGCCGGCGTCAATGGCACGGATCCGTTCCGCGACATGGATCTTTTCCTGGACCAATTGAAGGCGCTCGGCTTCGCCGGCGTGCAGAACTTTCCAACCGTCGGCCTTATCGACGGCGTCTTCCGTGCCAATCTCGAAGAGACCGGCATGTCCTACGCGCTCGAGATCGACATGATCGCAAAGGCGCGCGAGAAGGACCTGCTGACGACGCCCTACGTCTTTAGCGAGAAGGAGGCCGCCGCGATGGCGATCGCGGGCGCGGATATTATCGTCTGTCATCTGGGCCTGACGACGGGGGGGACCATCGGCGCGCAGACCGCACACAAGCTGACTGATTGCCCAGCGCACATCGACACCTGGGCCTCCGCCGCGCTCGGCGTCAACCCGGACATTCTGGTGCTCGCTCATGGCGGACCGATCTCCGATCCTGACGATGCCGATTTCATCATGAGGAACACACGCAATTGCCACGGCTTCTACGGCGCCTCCTCGATGGAGCGGCTGCCGGTCGAGCGGGCGCTGACGGATCAGGTTCGCAAATTCAAGGCGATCGGCGCGCGATAACGCCGAAAGGTCGAGGGAGAGAAACATGTCAGGGACTCTGGTCGGTGAATTGATCCTCTGGTTGATCGTCGCCGTCGTGGTGATCGTGGTCGGCGTCTACATCGTGAACTGGCTCTATCATCGCTCGTCCAAGGAGACATCATTCGTTCGCACCGGCCTGCTCGGCGAGCGCGTTGTGATCAACGGCGGCGCCTTCGTGCTGCCGTTCATCCACGACTACACGCCGGTCAACATGAACGTGCAGCCGATGGGCATCGTTCGCTCCCGCCAGGACGCCGTGATCACCCGAGACCGCATGCGCGTCGACATCGAGGCTGACTTTTATGTCCGGGTCCAGGCGACCCGCGAAGCCGTGTCTATCGCGGCCGCCACGCTCGGCCGCCGCACCATGGAGCCCGAGCAGCTCCACGCCCTCCTCGCCGGCAAATTCATCTCAGCCATTCGTTCCGTTGCCTCGGAGATGACCCTCGAGCAGATGCACGAGCAGCGTGGTGAGTACGTCGCCCGCCTCAAAGCCAACGCGGCAGAAGCACTCGCCCAGAACGGACTCGAGCTGGAGTCAGTCGCGATCACCGATCTCGACCAGACCGATCTCGAATTCTTCAATCCCTCGAACCGCTTCGACGCCGAAGGTCTGACCCGCCTGATGGAGGACATCGAGGCCAAACGCAAGCTGCGCAACGACATCGAGCAGGTTTCGATGATCAAGATCCGCTCCCGCAACCTGGAGGCCGAGCGGCAGGCGCTTGAGATCGAACGCGAAAGCGAGACGGCGCGCCTCGAACAGGAGCGTGACATCGAGATGCGCCGCGCCCTGCAACGCACCGAAGTCGCACGTGAGCGAGCCCTGCGCGAGACCGAAGCCGAGCAGGCGCAGATTTCCGCCCGTGAAACCATCGAGAAGGCGCGAATCGCCAACGACCAGGCGATCGCCGAAGCCCGCATCGCTTCGGAGCGTGAGACCCGTCAGCGGGAGATCGAGCGCACCCGCACCATCGAGGAGAAGGAACTGCTCGCACGGGAGGATATCGAGAAGGCCCGGATCGCCAACCAGCGCTCGATCGATACCAGCCGCATCGCCTCCGAGCGCGAGGTGCGCCAGCGCGAAATCGAGCGGATGCAGACCGTCGAGGAAGCCGAGATCACCGCCCGCGAGGCAATCGAGAAAGCGCGTATCCAGCAAGACCGCGTCGTGACCGACGCCCGCATCGCGAACGAGGAGGAGACCCGACGCCGCGAGATCGACCGGACTCGCGCCGTGGACGAAGCCGAGATCGCTGCCCGCGAGACCACCGAAAAGGCCCGCATCGCCCAGATCATGATCGTCAATGTCGAGCGCATCGCATCCGATGAGCGCACCCGAGCGCTGGAGATCCAGCAGGTGCGTAACATCCAGGAAGCCGAGATTGAGGCGCAACGCGCGGTCGAGGCGGCGCGCATCGCCCGCGAGCATAGGCTCGCCGTCGAGCGCATCGCGGTCGAGCAAAATACCCGGCAGTTGGAGATCGAACGCAACCAGACGCTGGAAGTCGCAGAGGTCACGGCGCGCGAAGCCACGGAAGCTGCCCGCATCACCCAGCAAGAACGCGTTCGCTCGCTGGAAATCGCCCGAAACCGCGCCGTCGAGGAAGCCGACATTGCCTCACGCGAAGCCATCGAAGCCGCCCGGATTGCGCAGGAGAAGTCCGTTGCAGCCGAGCGTATTCAGGCCGAGCGTGACACGCGCGCGCTCGAGATCGAGCGCACCGCCGTGCTCGAGGCTGCCGAGTTGAAGCGTCGCGACGCCATCGAGCGCCAGCGCATCGGCGTCGATCTCGCGCTCGAAGCCGAGCGGATCACGTCCTCCAAGAAGCGCGAAGTCCTCAACATCGAGCACAAGAAGGCGATCGAGATCGCGGACGAGGACCGCGTCATTGCGCTTTCGACCAAGAAGTCCGAGCGCATCGACGCCGACCGCCAGGTCAGGCAGGCCGAGATTGTCGCGCGCAGGGAGGTCGAGACCACGGATGTCTCGCGCGAGCATGCGCTGGAGGCGGCGCGGATCGAACGCCGACGTTCCATCGAACAACTCGAGGTCGCCCGTGTCCAGTCGCTCCAGGAAGCCGAGATTGCCGCGCGCGAAGAGGTCGAGCGCTCCCGCATCGCGTCCGATCGTGGCCTCGACGAGGCCCGCATCGGCCGCGAGCGCGAGCTACGCAAGCTTGAAATCAATCGCGAGAGGGAGGTCGAGACCGTTCTGATGGAGAAGGCGATTGCCATCCACCTGAAGTCGTTGGAGGAATCTGCGGCCAAGGCCTCGGCCGAGGAAGCGCGGGTGCATGCCACTGAAGCGACCGAGCGTGTCATTACCGCGCGCGAGAGCGAGATTGCGAAGCGCCGTAAGACCGTGGAGATCCTGATCGCCGAGAAGCAGGCCGAGGAGACGCGAATTGCCGCGGAAGCCGAACGGATCCGCGCTGCGGTCGAGGCCGAGGGGCAGCGTATGCTCAACGAGGCCGAGAACGTGCTGACCGACCAGGCGCGCTACTCGCTGTTCCGGCGAAAGCTGCTCGACCGCATCGAGGGCATCGTCCGTGAGAGCGTGAAGCCGATGGAGAAGATCGAGGGCATCCGCATCCTCCAGGTCGACGGCCTCAACGGCAACGGCCATGGCGGCAATGGCGGCCGCAGCGCCACCGACGAGGTGATCGACTCGGCGCTGCGCTACCGCGTCCAGGCGCCGCTGATCGACTCGCTTCTGGCGGACATCGGCGTCGAAGGCGGCAGCCTCGCCAAGATGCCAGGCCTGATCCGGGAAGCGCGCGACATGCAGGGCATCAAGGACTCCGCACGCAAGGGCGGCGGCGGCGAGAAGCCAGCCGCTGCACCCTCGCCTTCGGCCGAGGGCGAGCCGCCCGCCGAGCGCAGCCCTCGGAAGAAGAGCTGAGGTCGCACCATGGCCCGCGTCTACGTCTCAACCGTCGTCAACGCGCGCAACGACCGCGTCTGGGCGCGGGTGCGCGACTTCAACGGTCTGCCGAACTGGCATCCCGCGATTGCGGAAAGCCGCATCGAGGGCGGCGAGCCCTCCGACAAGATCGGCTGCGTCAGGGATTTTCGCCTGCGCAACGGCGATCGTATCCGGGAGAAGCTGCTCGGCCTGTCCGATTACGACATGTTCTGCACCTACTCGATCCTCGAATCCCCGATGGGGGTCGAGGACTACGTCGCCACGCTTCGGCTGACGCCGGTCACGGATGGCGACCAGACCTTCATGGAATGGACCGCCGAGTTCGACTGCGCACCCGAGCGGGAGGCGGAGCTCGTCGCAAATATCGGCGGCGGCGTGTTCCAGGGCGGCTTCGACGCTCTCAAACGCCAGTTCGGAGGCTGAGCGCCGTGCCGCACATCATCAAGAGCACGATCGTGGATGCGCCGACCGGCTCCCTGTGGGCCGTGCTGCGCGATTTCAACGGGCACGATCGTTGGCATCCGGCGGTCGCGACCTCCACGATCGAGCGCGCCCAAGCCTCGGACAAGATCGGCTGTGTCAGGCGGTTCAAGCTCCAGGACGGCTCCGAGCTGCGCGAGCAATTGCTGACGCTATCGGATCTGGAGCAGACCTTCAGCTATTGCCTGCTCGATACGCCGGTCCCGATGTTCAACTACGTGGCCCACGTCCGCCTGCTGCCCGTGACGGACGGCGACCGCACCTTCTGGCACTGGGAATCCCGCTTCTCGACACGGCCGGAGGACAAGGACCGTATCACCCACATGGTCGCGGAAGATATCTACCAAGCGGGGTTCGACGCGATCCGCCGGCACCTCAAGGAGGCTGTGTCAACATGACTGTGACGGTGAAGACCTTCACGAGTTTGAGTGAGGCCGCCGCAGCGCTGTCGTCCGATCGCAATGCGCGCTATCTCGGCGGCGGCACGCTCGTGATGCGCGCACTGAACGAAGGCGACATCTCCATCTCGACCGTCGTGCGCGCCAATGACCATGCCTTGATGCGCATCGACCCCTCAGGCCCGCGGATCACACTGGGTGCCGGCGTAACTTTCGCCCGGATTCTGGGCGAGCGCGACCTCGCTTTCCTGCACGCTCCTGCCCGCTCGATTGGTGGCCCGGCGGTGCGCAACATGGGTACGGTGGGCGGCAATCTGTTTGCGCCCAATCCCTATGGCGATTTCACCGTCGCCATGCTTGCGCTCGATGCCACCGTGGCCCTGCAAGGCGGCTTTGGATCGCGCGACATTCCGATTGAGGAGTTTTTGCAGTCACGTGAAAGGCAGGCGGGCACGCTCGTGCTGTCGGTGTCCTGCACGCGGCCGGCGAGCGCGGAGGCTTTCCGCTACCGCAAGATCGCACGAATCAAGCCCAAAGGCGGCTCGGTTATCACGCTCGCCGCACATCTGCCTATCAGCGGCGGGCGGGTCGCCGGGGCACGCATTGCATTGGGATCGATGGCGCCGACGCAAATACGTGCGCGGGCGGCCGAACGCGCGCTGGAAGGCCGCTCGCTCGATGCCGCGACCATTGCGGCCGCAGCCTCTGCAGCCGTGGAAGGAACATCGCCGTCCGACAACGCGCTCGGCAGCGCCTGGTATCGCCGCGAGATCGTCGGCGTACATCTGCGTCGTCTTCTCTTGGGTCAGGAATAGATCGTATGGCCAGGACTGCCCTGCAATTTCGTCACAACGGCAGCGATGTCGCCATTTTCGTCGATGGCGGCACCAACCTGCTCGTCGCGCTTCGCGAATTGATCGGCGACATGACGCCGAAGTTCGGTTGCGGCCAGGGGGGCTGCGGCACGTGCAGCGTCCTGGTCGACGGCGAGCTTCATCTCTCCTGTCTGACGCTGGCCGAGACCGTCGCCGGCCGCTCCGTCGAGACGCTGGATAGCCTGAAGCAAGGACCAAACCTGCATCCGCTGCAACGCGCTTTCGCCGAGAATTTTGCTGCCCAGTGCGGCTATTGCACGCCGGGCATGCTGATGGCGGCCAAGGCGCTGCTCGACCGCAATCCCTCCCCGAGCCGCGCCGAGATCGTCGAGGCGATCTCCGGCAACATCTGCCGCTGCACCGGCTACGAGCCGATCATCAACGCCATCCTCGCCGCCTCCGGCGGCCGGGTGAGCGCCTGAAGGACCAGACCATGCTGGAACTGCGCAAAGACATTTTCGCGGACGAGCGCGACGATAATCTCAACGAGATCGGCAAGGGCACACAGCGCCAGGACATGCTCGGCCATGTCACGGGCACATCGAGCTATTTCAACGACCACAAGCTCCAGGGCATGCTGCACCTGAAAGTCGTCCGCTCGACCCATTCTCATGCAAGGATCCGACGGATCGACACCGCGGAGGCCGAGCGCTCCGCCGGCGTGCGCCGGATCATCCGCGGCTCCGACGTGCCCCGTAACCTCAACACGCTCTTGAGCCTGATCAATTTCGGCAAGGACGACGAACCGTCGCTGGCCGTCGACAAGGTCCGCTACAAGGGCGAACCGATCCTGGCTGTCGTCGCCGACAGCGAGCGCGAGGCGTTCGAGGCGATTGCAAAGGTGCGGATCGACTATGAGCCGTTGCCTGCCGTGTTCGACGTGGAACATGCGTTGAAGGCCGGCGCACCGGTCGTCAACGATACTTATCCGAAGAATGCCTTCATTTATCACGACGTATATGACCACCAAAAACTCCGCTTCGGCGATGCCGATGCCGCGCTCGCGACCGCCGATCACGTGCTCGAGCAGCGCTACCAGATGTCGCCTATCGAGCACGCGCCGACCGAAACCAACGGCTCGATCGCGGCGCCCGACACCAACGGGCGCTACGTCGTCTATACGTCGACGCAGGCACTGTTCTTCTCAGTCGACACCTGCGCCAAGATTCTCGACGTCCCCTCCAACACCTTCCATTTCATTGGCGGCACCGTCGGCGGCGGCTTTGGCGGCAAGGTGGACACGCTGACCGAACCTTTATGCATCCTGGGTGCGATGCTGACGGGACGTCCCGTGCGTTACGTGTTCGGACGCGAAGAAGAGATGCAATACGGCCCGCCGCGCGGCGCCGAGCGCATCTACATCAAGGACGGCGTGATGCGCGACGGCCGGGTCGTCGCGCGAAAGATCCGCGCATATTTCGACAGCGGCGCATATACGCGGCTCTCAAGCTATGCAGCGGTCAAATGCGCAGCCCACCTGCCAGGGCCTTACACCATCCCGAACGTCTATGGCGATGTCTACTGCGTCTTCACCAACCGTACGCCGGCAACCGCGATGCGCGGCTTCGGCGTCACGGCAATGGATTTTGCGATCGAGTGCCAGATGGACAAGCTCGCGAACCTCGTCGGCATGGATCCGATGGAGTTCCGTATCCTCAATGCCTATCGCGACGGCGACATGAAGGCGCATCGGCGCGAGGCCAAGAACACGGCACTGATCGAGTGCGTCCAGGTCGCTGCCGAGAAAGCCAAATGGCCGATCCGCGACGAGTTCAAGCGCGCCTCCTCCCGCAAGGACGGAGGCGGCAGCCGCGCCGCCATCCCGCGGACGCCTGCCGACACCAACGCGCGGATAACTACGCCGGCGCAGCAGCGCACGAGCTATGATCGCCTGCCAACGACCGCGTCGCGCGAACCGCCGCGCGAGCCCCCACCGCCCGCACCGCCACCGCCGCAGCCATCGCGACCAACATCGCCCTCGCATGGGGCGGGTCGATTCTCATCCGTGTTCGGCACCAGGAGGCGTTGAGATGACCCGACATCGCGGACGCGGCATCGCGTCGGTCAATTATCCCATCGGCATGAACCTCGGTGGCGATCCCAGCCAGGCCCTGGTTCACTCCAATCCGAGCGGCAAGTTCACCGTGGCGCTGTCGTCGATTGATCTCGGCCAAGGCATGAAGTCGGTAACGCGGCAGATTTGCGCAGAGACACTCGGCGTACCCGTCGAGGACGTCTATGTCGACACCGCCGATTCCGATACCGGTCCGCATTGCATGGGTTCGTTCGCCTCGCGCGGCACACATCGCGTCGGCAATGCCGTGATGGCGGCGGCGCGCGAGGCGCGCGGCGTGATGATGGAAGCCGCAGCAGAGGAACTCGAGGTCAACGCCGCCGATCTCGAAACCGACGGGCGTGGCAACATCCACGTCAAGGGCGCGCCGCACCGCTCGATCTCCACCAAGGACGTCGCCATCGCGGCGCAGTTCAAGCAGGGCAAGACCATCGCGGGTCGTGGCATCTTCCTGGTTCCCCTGTCCAATGTCGATCCGGAAACCGGCGAGATGTCGCCGGCGACCTGCTACGCCCACGCCTGTCTCGTCGCCGAGGTCGAGGTTGACGACGAGACCGGCGAGGTCACGATGATCCGCATGGACTCGGCCTATGAGCTCGGCCGTGCGCTCAACCCGCGCCTGGTCGAGCAACAGCTCGTCGGCGGCGCGTGGATGGGCGTCAGTCACGCGCTCTACGAGACGCCTGAACCCTATTATCCCGACCCTATCCACGGCCCTCGCGACTTCGTCGAATATGTCATGCCCGGTCCTGGCGACATCTGCCCGCACGACATCGCCGTGTTGGAACGTCCCGCCCCCGATGGCCCCTTTGGCGCCAAGGGTCCGGGCGAAATGTGCGCGAATCCCGTATTGCCAGCGGTTGCGAATGCCATCTTCAACGCCGTCGGCGTCCGCATCGACGATCTGCCGATTACGCCGGAGAAGGTGCTGCGCGCGATCAAGGCCGAGGGCGGTGCGCGCCCTCAGGCGCGGCGCTGAGGACTCGATGGCCGTCCGCAGCAACATCGTCGGCATCGACAGCCCCGAGGCCCTGGAGAAGGCGCTTCGGGCGGCCTATTACCTCGCCGACGAGGGACTGGCGACCGCGGCCTATCTCGGGCTGGCGTTGGGCAAGCCATTGCTGCTCGAGGGCGCGCCGGGCGTCGGCAAGACCGAGGCCGCCAAAGCTATTGCCGCTGTCCTCGGCCGCCGACTAATCCGCCTGCAATGCTACGAAGGCATCGACGCGTCCGCCGCACTCTATGAATGGAACTATCCGCGCCAGATGCTCGCCATCCGTCAGGCCGGCGATGAGAGCATCGACATCTATGGCGAAACGTTTCTGATCGAGCGACCCATGCTGGCGACGCTGCGCGCGCCTGACTCGACTGTGCTATTGATCGACGAAATCGATCGCGCCGACCAGGAATTCGAAGCCTTCCTGCTCGAGTTTCTGTCTGACTTCCAGATCTCGATCCCGGAACGCGGTACGGTGCGCGCCTCCGAGCGCCCGGTCGTCGTCCTGACTTCAAACCGCACGCGGGATCTTCATGAAGCGTTGCGGAGGCGATGCGTCTATCACTGGATCGACTATCCCACCGCTGAGCGCGAAGCGCGCATCGTGATGATGCGGGCCTCCAGCGTCGCCGAAGGGACCGCGCGGGCCGTCGTCGCGGCCGTCGAGAAGCTGCGACGCGAGCCGCTCAGCAAGGCGCCCGGGATTGCCGAGGCCGTCGACTGGGCTGAGGCCGCCACGCTGCTGCACAAGGGCGGGGCGCGCTGGCCTGATGCATTCAGGCGCTCGATCGGCGTTGCCCTGAAAGACGAGGAGGATCTGCACTTTATCTCGCCGCGCCTCGATGCCCTGCTGGCGGAGGCCTCTGCATGAGCGCCGAACCCGAACTGCCGCACGCTGCGCGTGTTTTCATCTCGTTCGTCGGCTTGTTGCGAACGAACAGGTTTGCCGTCGCACCGGAACAGACGACCTCGTTCCTGGCCGCAATCCAGTTGCTCGGTCCCCGCCGCCTGGAGGACATTCGGCAGGCAGCCCTCGCAACACTGGCCCCTCCGCCGGACCGTCGTGCAACGTTCGACCGGCTGTTCGATCTGCACTTTCGTGGAAACGAGGCCATCGAGCGCGTCGATGACGGTGAGGACGACGAGACGGTTCGGCTGCAAGAGGAGGCCCGCGGAAACGACGAGCCGCTGTTGTCGGACGAAGCCAATGAGTCCGGTCTCGCAGCAGCGCGCGCCGAAGCCCTCGTCGAGCGCCGGTTTGCGCAGCTCTCGACCACCGGTGCGCTGCGCCGTCTGTCCCGCGAGGCACCCAGGCGCCTACCGAAGCGGCGCGGCCATCGCCGCATGCGGGCACGCAGCGGGCCCTACGCGGATTTGCGCCGCACCCTGCGCGACTCCGTTCGCAGCGACGGCGAAATCCTCCGGCTGGGACGTTTGAAGCGGCGGCAGCGTCCACGCAAGGTGTTGCTTCTGATCGACGTCTCCGGCTCGATGAAGACCCGCACCGAGGAGAATATGAAGTTCGCGCACGCGCTGGTGCAGGCGGCGCCCAACGTCGAGGTCTTCACCTTCGGCACACGGCTGACCCGCATCACCCGGCCGTTGCGTCTCAAGCGGCGCGAGCAAGCGCTCAACGCCGCGGCCTACGTGGTGAGCGACTGGGACGGCGGCACCCGAATCGGCGATGCGCTTCAGGCCTTTCTCGCGGTGCCCCGCTTCGGCGGATACGCGCGGGGCGCCGCCGTGATCATCGTTTCCGACGGCCTGGAGCGGGGCGAACCCGATGCGCTGCGCGACGCGGTCGCGAAACTATCGCGCCGTGCGTGGCGCGTGAGCTGGCTGACGCCGCTCGCGTCTGGTCCCGGCTTTCGCCCGCAGACCGAAGCGCTGGTCGCGATCGAACGCCTCGTCGACGACCTCGTCGATGGTGGATCGAGCGCGTCGATCGTCGCGCACGTGCTGGCGCTGGGACAAAGGAGAGTTGCGTGACCGACATCGTCGATGGGCACCATCATATCTGGCGCCAGGCCGACCTGCCCTGGCTGGTCGGTCCGATGCAACCGCGCATCTTCGGTCCATACGAGCCGATCCGGCGCGATTACCCGATCGAGGAATATCTCGGCGACCTCGAAGGCAGCGGCGTTACCCGGTCGGTCTATGTCCAGACCAACTGGACCAATGACCGCTTCGAGGACGAGGCCGCTTGGGTGCAGCAGACCGCCGAGGAGCACGGCTGGCCGCATGCCATCGTGGCTTACGCCGACTTTTCAGTGGGCGATGTGCGTCCACAGCTCGACCGCCTGAAGCGCCATGCCCTGGTACGCGGTGTTCGCATGCAACTGCATTGGCACGAGAACCCGCTTTATCGCTTTGCCGCGCGGCCGGATCTCTGCACCGATCCCGTGATCCAGCGCAATATCGCTCGCCTTGCGGACTATGGCTGGAGCTTTGACCTTCAGGTGTTCACGCCGCAGATGCCGGACGCCGCACACCTTGCGGAAGCCTGCCCCAAGGTGATCTTCATCCTCCAGCACGCCGGCATGCTCGAGGACCTTTCACCCTCAGCCCGCGCCGCGTGGCGTGCCGGGATGGCCCGCCTCGCCGCCTGCCCGAACGTCGTGTCGAAACTGTCGGGGCTCGGAACCTTCATCCACCGCAACGACCCCGCGCATATCGCATCCGTCCTGACCGACACGATCGCGATCTTCGGCGCCGAACGCTGCTTGTTCGGCTCGAATTTTCCAATCGAGAAATTGTGGACCAGCTACCGCGAGTTGATCGATGCGTTCCGTGCCGCCGCAGCGCCGCTGCGAGATGATCAGCGCGAAGCCATCTTCAGAACCACCGCCATGCGCGTCTATCGGCTCTGAGCGCCGAGGAAACCAATAAGAACGGACACAGGAGGGACGGAATGCCGCTGGAAATCAAGATCCTGGACTATGGCGATATCGAGCTGGAATCGAGCTTTCTGGTTCTCGGCCACGACTGCGGCCGCACCCGCCGTGTCCTCACCCTCGGCTTCCTGATCCTCGGCGGCAAATACCCGGTCGTGGTCGATACGGGTTACCGCTCCAACCAGATCATGGAAACGCTGGGGATGCGCGGCCTGCAGTATCACGAGCACATGATTGAGAACCAGCTTGCGCGGCACGGCGTGCGGATGGGCGATGTGCGTTTCGTCTGCCACACCCATCTGCATATCGACCACGCTGGCAAGGACGATCTGTTTCCGATGAACACGACCGTCGTCCTCAACCGCCGCGAGCTCGAGTATTCCGTGTCCGGCCTCATGCATCCGCAATATCCGGCGCCGGATATCAAGCATCTGATCGACCGTCTGCACACCAAGAGCGCGCTGCGCTTTCTCGACCTCGAAATCACGGGTCCCATCGAGCTGATGCCGGGCGTCTACTGCGACGCCGCGAATGCGCATACCGAGGGGTCGATGAACATCATCGTAGAAACCGCCGACGGCATCGCCACCATCTGCGGTGACGTCATCTATGATTTCAACGACCAGATCGTGACGCCCTTCAACGAGATCCACGACTGGGAGCCACGCACCACGGGCAACCACGGCACCACCAAGCGGGCCGAGAAGGCCGCCATCAAGAAGCTGCTCAGCAATTCGCGCTATCTGCTGCCGGTCCACGACCGTCCCGCCAAGATCGAGGGCGGCAACGTCGTCGGCCGGCTGCACGACCAGGTCCCTGGACCGGTCGTGCAATCCCTGCCCCAGCGCAACTGGTTTCCGGCCTAGACGCCAGAGGATGGACGATGACGCACGTCACCTTGCGCTCCGAATTCGAGACCCTGATCGATCCTTACGCACCGGTCGCGCAGATCGGCACCGGTTTTGACTTCACGGAGGGACCGATCTGGCATCCGGTCGATCATTATCTGCTGTTCTCGGACATGCCGGGCGACGTGCGCCGGCGCTGGGATGGGCGGCGCGGCATCGCCGAGGTCAAACGTCCGTCGAACAAATGCAACGGCATGACCTATGACGCCGAGCTCAATTTGATCGTTTGCGAGCACGCGACATCGTCGTTGATCCGCGAGCGGCCGGACGGGCGGCGCGAGGTGCTAGCCTCGCACTTTGGGGGGCAGGAGCTTAACAGCCCCAACGACGTCTGCGTGCACTCCTCCGGCGCGATCTATTTCTCGGATCCCTGGTACGGCCGCATGCCAGTCTATGGCGTCGAGCGGCCAAGGCAGCTCGGTTTCCAGGGCGTCTATCGCGTCGTGCCCGGCGCCGAGCCGAAGCTGGTCGTTGACCGCAATCTGTTCGACCAACCGAACGGGCTGTGCTTCTCGCCCGACGAGAAACTGCTCTATGTCAACGACACCGTGCAGGCACTGATCCGCGTATTCGACGTCAACGGCGACGGCTCGCTGTCGAGTGCGCGTGTATTCGGGAGCGGCATCCGCTCCGAACTCGAGCCCGGCTTGCCGGACGGCATGAAGTGCGACCAGCACGGCAACGTCTGGGTTACGGCACCCGGCGGGGTCTGGGTCTATTCGCCGCAGAGCGAGCTGCTCGGCAAGCTCCGCCTGCCCGAGCTCGTCGCCAACCTTACCTGGGGCGGGCGGGATTTTCGCACGCTGTACCTGACTTCGACGCACTCGGTCTATGCCGTCCCCACCAAGGTCGGACCGCGCCATGAGCCCTATATGAGCGGCAAGCGAGGCAGCGGCACTGCAGCGACCGGCTCTGCTTCCGCTGCACCCGTCCTCGCCGACGGCGAAATGCAGCTCGACCCGCGACGCTGTGCCATGATCATCCAGGACCTCCAGAACGACGTCATCATGGACGGTGGCGCCTTTGCCGATTCCGGCGCGCCCGGGCATGCGCGCCAGCAGCATGTCGTCGAGAATGTTCGCCGCCTGGCGGAAACGGCGCGGGCGCGCGGCGTCGCCATCATTCATGTCTGGTTCGTCGTCGAGTCCGGCGCGCCCGGCGTGACCTTGAATGCGCCGCTGTTCGAGGGTCTCCTCGACAGCAAGGCGATGGTGCGCGGAAGCTGGGGCGCGGCACCGGTGTCAGGTCTCGAACCACGGCCCGGCGACTTCGTGGTCGAGAAGGTGCGCATGAGCGCTTGGGAAGGCACGAGGCTCGAAACAATTCTGAAAGCAACCGGCCGCGACATGATCATCAACACCGGCGCCTGGACCAACATGTCGGTCGAGCACACGGCGCGGACAGGTGCCGACAAGGGCTACTTCATGGTTGTTCCCGAGGATTGCTGCTCGACCATGAACGCCGATTGGCACGCTGCGTCGATCAACTTTGCCATGCAAAACGTCGCCGTCGTGACCAAGGCCGATGCGGTCATCAAAGCGCTGGGATGAGCGGTGGCGAAGCTCCTGCACCTGTCCTGCTCGCCCCGCGACGACTCCTGGTCAAGCGCCGGCGCACGCGTTTTCCTTGACGGCTTTCGCCGAGCTCGGCCCGACTGGGACGTGGACGTCATGAATCTCTGGCGGGAGCGCCTGCCGGAGTTTTCAGGCCCCATTGTCGAAGCCAAATATGCGCGGATGAAGGCGCAAGCCTTCAACGACGCGCAGCGGGACAGTTTCGCGGAAGCCGAGCGGATGGCGGTGCGCTTAGCGCTCGCCGAGCGGGTGCTGATTTCGACGCCGATGTGGAACTTCAGCATTCCCTATAAGCTTAAGCAATGGTTCGACGTCATCGTCCAACCCGGGCTCACCTTCCGGTTCGACCCGTCCCTGGGATATATCCCGCTGCTGAAGGACCGGCCGACCATCGTCATCATCGCCAGTGGCAGCGATTTTGCCACCGGCATGAACCGCGGCCGCATCGACATGGCAACGCCTTACCTCCGCGAAATCTTGCGCTTTGTCGGCATCAACAATGTCCGTTTCATTCTGATTGGGCCAACCACCGGACCGCAACAGCCCATGGAAGCGGCCCGCGAAAGGGCCCACCAACGTCTGGCCGAAATGGCCGCGAGCTTCTGATGCGCCCCGCCGGCCAGTCGAGATTACGGCAGATTGTCCCGCAGAAAAATGTCGATGCGGATGCGCTCCTGGTCGGGGCTGATGGGCTCACCCGAACAATGCGCGAGCAGAATTCTCGCCGCAGACCGTGCCTCGTGGCCGGGATCCTGGTTGATGATGGCATCGAGCGCGCCGCGCACCAGGAAACGCCGTGTATATTGAGTGAGCTCATGGGCAATCCAGACCACCTCGCGCGCGCGTCCTGAGGCCTCGAGCGCGTCGGCGATGCCACGGTTGCCGGCGCCGCAGCAGTAGATGCCGCGCAGATCGGGCTGGCGCGCGAGCAGTGCCGCAGTGAGCTCTCGCGTGCGCTCGCTGTCGTCGCGGCCCTCGATCACCGGCAGCGCGAGCAGGTTCGGATACTCGCTGGACAGGATCTGGTGGAAGCCGAATTGCCGTTCGGTGTGATCGCGCAGCGACAACGATCCCGCGATCACGGCCACCGTCCCCTTGCGACCAGTGAGGAACCGTCCCATCAGCGTTGCAGCGGTGCGGCCTGCCGCCGGATTGTCGATGCCGACATAGTGCAGGCGACGCGAGCTCGGCGCGTCCGACACAAGGGTCACCACAGCGACCCCGCGCGCGGTGAGTTCGTCGATCGCCGCGCGTACCCTGGGATGGTCGAGCGCGATGACGGCGACGCCCTGATACGCCGGCGAGAGATTTTCCAGGGCGGCGGCGAGTACGTCCGGATCGAACACGTCAACATGGAGGACATCAATGAAGCCGCGCTGGCCGGCGAGCCAGTCCGCGGTGCGCTGGACCTGCTCGGTCAGGTTGGTCATGAAGCTGTTGCTGCCGGTCGGCAGCACGAAGGCAAAGCGGAACGTCTGCCCGCGGGCAAGCCGAGCGGCCGCGACGTCGGCCCGATAGCCGAGTTTTGCCACCGCGGCCTCGACTCGCGCGACGGTCTTGGCGCGCACGCCCTCACGCCGGTTGACGACGCGGTCGACCGTGGCGAGCGAAACACCCGCCGTGCGCGCGACGTCCTCAAGCGTGGCACGAATCACCGGCTGGGTCGCACCAGCAGTCATTCGCGTGCGGCCCACAGCATGCCACGGGTCATCAACGTTCGGATCTCCGGTACGTCGAGCTCGTAGGCGCGGTGGCCGAGCGAGGAATAGAACACCCTGCCCGCGCCGTATCGCTTCTTCCAGACCACGGGCATCACCACGCCCTCGATCCAGGGCGCGTGCTCGCCGGTGAAGGTCGTCGTCGCCAACACCTCGTTGGCGGGGTCGACATGCATGTAGTATTGCTCGGAACGGTGCTCGAAACTCTTCAGGCCCTTCATGATGGGATCATCCGGCTTCGTCAAGTCGACCTTGTAGTCGATGATGTTGCCGGGATGCGCAACCCACTGCCCTCCGCACAGGAACTGGTAGTCGACGGAATCGCGGAACGCGTCGCCCATGCCGCCATGATGGCCGGCGAGCCCGACGCCGCTGCGGACCGCAGCGCAGAGGTTGAGCGCTTCCGCCTTCTCGATCTTCGACATGGTATAGATCGGGATGATCAGTGACAGGTCGTGAATCGCGGGATCGGCGAACGCGGCGGTGGTGGTTTCGGTCCGCACCTCGAAGCCTTCCGCTTTCAGCCAGCCGCGGATCATCGAAGCACAGAGATCGGGATCGTGCCCCGGCCAGCCGCCCCATACAATCATTGCCTTGCGCATGTTTCTGTCCTTAGTCGATCTGTCCGGTTTCACGCCCGGCCGGCAGCATCGCCGGCCGCTCGACGCAGCTCTCGATCTTGACGCGTCGCCCTTCGTCGGCGGAGGTCTGGAACGCCTCCATCACCTCCAGCACGTGGAGAGCGAGTGCGCCGCTGGTACGATGCGGCCGGTCATTCAGGATCGCGGAGGCCATGTCGGCGACGCCAATGGAACGGAACTCGCCATCGACATGACCATGAGTCAGCGGCACCGGCTCCCAGTCGCCCCCGGTCCTGGCGACCTGCACTTCGCCGCCGAAGCGGTTCGGGTCCGGCACCAGCATGCTGCCCTTGTCGCCATAAATCTCAATTGGCGCGTGCCGGTGCTTCGGCACATCAAAGCTCATCGCGATTGAGACAACCGCCCCGCTCTCGAATTCGAGCGTGCCGGCGACATGGGTCGCAACTTCGACCGGGATCAGCGTGCCGTTCATCGGCTGGCTGGTGACCAGCCGCTCGGATTTCGGACGCGCGGTCGAGCCCATCACGCTCGCCACCGGGCCGAGCAGCTGCACGAGATCAGTGATGTAGTACGGCCCCATGTCAAGCATCGGCCCGCCGCCGCGCAAATAGTAGAAACCCGGCGCCGGATGCCAGCGCTCGTGGCCGGGGCAGCCGAAGAACGCGCTACCGGCCACAGGCCTGCCGATCGCACCATCGTCGATCAGCTTGCGCGCGGTCTGGTGTCCGCCGCCAAGGAACGTATCGGGCGCGCAGCCGACGCGAAGACCCTTTTGCGCGGCGAGATCCATCACCTTGCGGGCTTCCGTGACGTTGATGCCGAGCGGCTTCTCGGAATGAACGTGCTTGCCGGCGTTTAGCACTGCGAGGCTGACGTCAGTGTGGGCGAGTGGCACGGTGAGATTGATGACGATCTCAATATCGTCCCGCTTGAGCAGTTGATCGACCCGCATCGCCGGCAGTCCGAAGGCGGAGCCCTGCCGCTCCGCGACGTCGCTGCGCATATCGGCGAGCGCCTTGATTTCCATGACCGGGAAGCGCTGGGCCGCCTTCAGATAAGCTGTGCTGATATTGCCGCAGCCGATGATGCCGATGCCGACTTTTCTCATTGTGATCTCCGTGAGGTACCGTTCACCCCTTGACCGCGCCTGCGGTGAGGCCAGCGACGATGTGTTTCTGCGCCAGAAGAAAGAGAACGATCGTCGGCAGGATGGTCAGCGTGATGAAGGCGAGGATCAGATGCCACTCGGACGAATACTCGCCCTGATAAATCATGATACCGAGCGGCCAGGGATAGAGCGCGTCGGTGTTGAGCATCACCAGCGGCAACAGATAGGCATTCCAGCTGTTGACGAAGGTGATGGTGCCGACGGTCGCCAGGATCGGCCGCGATAAAGGCAACGTCACATAGCGGAAAAACTTGATATAGCTGCAGCCGTCGACCAGCGCGGCCTCCAGCAGTTCGTACGGGATGTCCTTGAAGAAACGCCGCAGCAGCAGCACGCTCATCGCAAGACCGAAGGCTGCCTGCGGCAGGGCAACGCCAAAATATGTATCGAGCAACCCGAGATCGCGCACTTTGATGAAGAGCGGCAGCACCGCTGTCGCGGCCGGAAACAGCAGGCCCAGCGTCAGGTAGCTCAGCAGCATCGAGCTGCCGTAGAACCTGATATGGGCGAAGGTGAATGCCGCCATCGAGGCGACGATCAGGGTCAGTGCCACCGTGAGAGTCGAGATAATCAGTGAGTTGCGCAAGAGCTGCCAGTAGCGTGCCGAGAACAGGATGTCGGCATAGTTCTGCCACTCCCAGTGACGTGGCAAGCCAAACGGATTGACGCGCAGTTCGCCGAGCGATTTGAAGCCACCGAACAAGGTCGCGAGCAACGGCACCATGACGATGATGGCAACGACCGCGAGGAACACCATCTTGAACAGCATTGAGGGATCGAACGGCGCGCGAATAGCCTTGGCGTTACTCATCGCGCATGAACCATCGCTTGTACGTGAAGGCAAAGGTCACGCAGATCGCGAACAGAATGACACCGATAGCGCTCCCGTAGCCGACCCGCATGCGCGAGATGCCGTTGTTGTAGAGAAAACTCACCATCGTGTTCGAGGAGTCCGCAGGGCCGCCGCGCGTCAGCGGCATGACGAGGTCGAAGAGCTGCAGCGAGCCGACGATGGCGAAGAACACTGAGAGCCGAATCGTCGGATAGAGCAACGGGATGACCACATGTCGCAAGGCTTGCGATCGGGTCGCGCCGTCAATGCGTGCCGCCTCGACCAGGCTCTTGTCGAGGCTCTGGAGCGCTGCGATGAACAGCATCATGTGGAAGCCAAAGTACTTCCAGACGATCACGATCAGCACCGCCAGCATGGCCGTATCCGTCGAGGCAAGCAGATGTGGGGGCTCGGCGCCGAAGGTGCGCCAGATCGAAGCTACAAGGCCGTAGTCGCCATCATAGACGAAGCTGAAGATCAGCCCGGTCGCGATCTCCGCCAGGATAAAGGGCATGAAGAACAGCATGCGCAGAGCCACCGCCCCTCGAAAGCGTTCGGCGAGCATCAAGGCCAGCGTGAGCGCAAGCGGCAGCTGAATGGCGAGCGAAACTCCGATAATCAGGCCGTTGTTGCGCAGCGCGAGCCAGAAGGCGCGGGTCTCCAGCACAAAGCGGTAATTGTCCAAGCCGATCCAATTGGTCGGCCTGCCGAACCCGTTCCAATTGAAGCCCGAATACCAGGCTGCTTCGCCGATCGGCAGCACAACGAACAACGTGAACAACAGCAGCGCCGGCGGCAGGAACAGGATGAGCACCGTCAGCCTGCCGTCCCAACTTGGGCCGCGGATCGTGACCTGTGGCACCATCTCGCCAGCAGCGCCGATCGCCGACACGCTCGCGGTCCGCCGCGCCACCGTCAGTTGCCCTGCTTCCACGCCGCTTCGATCGCCTTGGCAGCGTCTTGCGGGCTCATGCTGCCACCGGCGATCTCGGCCGTGACATCGTTGACGACGCGGCCGACCGACGGACCGAGGCTCTGGTCATAGAAGTTCTGGTGGTAGTTCGACTTCGCCAGATTGGCGGCGATCAGCTTCATGAAAGCGTTGTTGAGGCCGACATCCGCGCCCTGCACCACCGGGATGATGAAGTTGCCGGCGGCAAGCCGCGTCTGCACATCCTTGGAGACGAAATATTTCAGGAAATCGACAGCCTCCTTCGGCGAGCCTTTCGTAATCAGCCAACCGGTGATGCCGCCGAGCGTATCGGTCGGCGCGCCCTTGCCGCCGGTCACGACCGGGAAGTCGAACCAGCAGATCTTGTCTTCGTTCAATCCGACTTTGTCGGCGGCGAGAGCGCGTTGCAGATGATAGACCGTGCTGATCGCGAGCGTCATCGCCGCCTTGCCGTCGCCGAAATAGCCGACGGCTTGCGGATTCTTGAAACCCAGGAAGCCATTCTGGAACGGCTGGAGATCCACGAGCTGCTTGAACAGCTCGCCGGATTTTTGGAAGGTCTCCCCGGCAAAGCCGCCGTTCTCGCCGCGTAGCGCCGCATCGAACGCCGCCTTGCCGCCGATGCGCACAGCAAGATGCGTCCAGTAGAAGTGCAGCGGCCATTTGTCGGCGCCGCCGACGACGATCGGGGTCACGCCGGCGGATTTCAACGTCTTCACGGCAGCAAGCAGATCGTCCCAGCTCTTGATCCCGGCAGGATCGACCTTCGCCTTGGCCATCAGCTCCTTGTTGCAGAGGAAGCCAACCTGCGAGAGTGCTGTGGGCAGACCATAAACACGGCCGTTGCTGGTGAAGGCGGCGAGCGCCGCCGGTGTGAGACTGTCGCTGTAACCCTTCACAGAATCGGTGATCTCTTCGAGCACGCCGGCCTCGATCTGCGTCTTCAGGACACCGCCCGCCCAGCTGTAGATGATGTTGGGCCGGTCTTTGGATTGCAGGATGGTCGGCAGCTTGGCCTTGTAGGCCTCGTTCTCGAGGAACTGCATCTCGACCTTCACGCCCGGATGCAACCCCTCATAGGCGCGCGCAACCTCCTCCCAGATTTTGACCTGGGCCGGGTTGGCCTCGATGTGCAGCCACTTGACCGTCGTTTCGGCCGCAGCGAGTTTCGCCCCGAACAGGCATGCGACAACGGCCAGTCCCAGTTTCCCGAGCAGTCTCATCACATTCCTCCCAACGGCTTTTATTCTTTGGTGCAATCCTGCCTTCGATTTTTGAGGTACGCAACTGAAATTCTGATCTATGCACCTCACGAGCGCAGTAGCTAAGGTGAGCGGGAGAGTCGGCAGCGCGTTGCGCTGCCCAACGCAAATCGAGGGATATCCATGGCTGCCGTTTATTCCGACCTCGCCGGCAAGGTTGTTCTCGTCACCGGGGGCGCATCCGGAATTGGCGCTGCGATCGTGCGGCGCTTCGCACTGCAGAAATCCAATGTCGTGTTCTTCGACATCAAAGTCGACGAGGGCCAATCCCTGGCATGCGAGCTATCGGACCAAGGGCTTAACGCGAGTTTCATGCGGGTCGACTTGACCGATATCGCCGCGTTGCGCGCCGGTGTCGCGGAGGCGCGGAACGTGCACGGCGCGATCAACATCCTCGTCAACAATGCCGCGCATGACGAGCGGCACAGCACCGAGGAAATGACACCGGAGTATTGGGACGACCGCATCGCGGTCAATTTGAAGCACCAGTTCTTTGCTGCGCAGGCCGTGTTGCCGGACATGAAGGCGGCGAACGCCGGTGCCATCATCAATTTCGGCTCCGTGTCGTGGATCGCCGGACAAGGCGGCATGGCCGCCTACACCGCCAGCAAATCAGGCGTGATCGGTCTCACACGCTCGCTGGCGCGCGATTACGGCTCCTACAACATCCGCGTGAACGCGATAGCGCCGGGATGGATCATGACCGAGCGCCAGCTCGACAAATGGATGACGCCCGAGGGCGAGGTCGAGCTGATGCAACGACAATGCCTGAAGCGCAAGCTCGTGCCGGACGAGGTCGCGAAGTTCACCATCTTCCTCGCTTCCGACGAAGCTTCCGGCTGCACAGCCCAGCACTACATCGTCGATGGCGGCTGGGTCTGAGGCGGACCAGACCGGATCGTGCATTACTTGCGAGCGGCTCGGAACCTCGTCAACCAAGCTCCTGCCGAACCTTGGCCGCCGCATCGCACATCGCCTTCAATTTCCCGAACGCGACAGCACGTGGCATGTATTTCATGCCGCAGTCGGGCGCCGGAACGAGACGATCAGGCGACACATATTTCAGGCCGTTGCGAATGCGGTCGGCGACCGTATCGACGCTCTCGATCTGGGGGTCTGCGAGGTCGAGCACGCCGAGCATGATTTTCTTTGACGAGAGATCCTTCAGAACACCGAGGTCGAGTTTTGGCTGCGCCGCCTCGATCGAGATCTGGTCCGCAGTCGTATCGTCGAGCTCGGCGAGGAACGAATAGCCTGCCGGCTTGTTCGAGCCTGGCACGACCGCCGCATAGCCGAAACAGAGATGCACGACGGTCGGCACTGTGATGCCCTCCAACGCGCGGTTGATCGCCTTGACGGCGTAGCGCTTGGCGGACTCCGGATTGTTCCGCACCCAGGGCTCGTCGAGCTGGATCACGTCCGCGCCTGCTCTTTGCAGATCGAGCGCTTCGGCATTGACGGCCTCCGCCAAGGCCATCGCGAGCTCTTCGTCGTCCTTGTAGAACTCATTCTTGGCCTGCTGGCTCATGGTGAACGGACCCGGCAGCGTGATCTTCGCTGCACGATCGGTGTTCCTGCGCAAGAACTGCATGTCGTGCAGCTCGACCGGCCCCTTGCGTTTCACCGGCCCGATGACGCGCGGCACCGGGGTCTGGGTGTTACCGGTGCGTGCTACGATCATCGCGGGATTGTCTCCGTCGATACCGTCGAGCGCCGTGGCGAAGCGGTTGGAGTAGCTCTCGCGGCGGATTTCGCCATCGGTCACGATATCGATACCGGCGCGCTCCATGTCGCGGATCGCGACGATCGTCGCATCGTCCTGGGCCTCCTCCAGATGTTCCGCTGGCAGCCGCCACATGTCGTGCAGGCGCGTGCGCGGCACCACTTTCGACAGCATGGCGCGATTCACGAGCCATTCCGGCTGCGGATAACTTCCGACCACCGTGGTCGGGAGGATATGCGTTGGCATCGGCATGACGGTCTCCTTCTTATTGCTGTGGAGCGCGGCCAATCAGGCCGCGCGCGTCGCCTTGGCCGGCGCTTCGTCCTTGACGGGATTGCTGAGGACCCCGATCCCGGAGATCTCGATCTCCACGATGTCGCCGCCCTTCATCCACAGCGGCGGATTACGATAAGCGCCGACACCGCCGGTCGTGCCTGTGACGATGACGTCGCCTGGCGCGAGCTCGGTGAAGGTGGAGCAATAAGCAATCAGGGCCGGCACGTCGAAGACGAGATCGGAGATCGGGGCCTTCTGCACCTCGACCCCGTTGAGCCGCGTGATCAGCGTCTGCTTGCTGACGTCGGTCAATTCGTCGGTCGTGACCATCCAGGGCCCAAAGCCGCCCGTGCCGGCGAAATTCTTGCCGGGGGCGAATTGCGAGGTGTGGCGCTGCCAGTCGCGGATGCTGCCATCATTGTAGCAGGCATAACCGGCGACATGGCTCAATGCGGCTTCGCGCGAGATGCGGCGGCCGGCCTTACCGATGACAACCGCCATCTCGCCCTCATAGTCGAAGCGCTCGGATTCGAGCGGCCGGATCATCGGCTGGCCATGTCCGACCTGGCTGTTGGCGAAGCGGGTGAAGATCATCGGGTGTGGCGGGGTGGGATGGCCGCTCTCGGCCAGATGGGTGGCGTAATTGACGCCGATGCAGAAGATCTTGTCGGGATCGGGGACCGTCGGCAGCAGTGTGACGTCCTGCAGCGCGTGGTCGGGCTTCTCGCCGGCAAGCTTCTTCAATTCGTCGAGCGATCCCTTGGCAAGCAGCGTCTTCAGCGTCGGATAGGCCTTGAGACGCTTGCCGGCATCGATGACGCCGTTGTCGGTGACAATACCAAAGCTCGCGGTACCGGCGATCGTGAAACTTGCGATTTTCATCAGTCAAACGCTCTCTTCGATGGAGGAAACATAGTCGTTGATCGGAAGTGCGATCGCGCCATTACGGATCGGAACGCATTGTGGCGGGAACTCCTGGCGGAAACGGGCGCCGGCCGCCTCGGCGCGGTCGAGGAACCGCTCCAGATGGTCCATCGCTCCGGTCGGAAGATCGTGCAGAACCATCAGCGTCCAGGGCTGCTGGCCGCACTGGACAACGGCGCGCTCGGTCCAGCCGTCGGGATCGTCCCAGTCGCGGGGGATCGCGTTCCAGAGCACACAGCTATGCTTGTGGCGGGCGAGATAGTCGACGACGGATGGCTTCAACAGCCGCGTATCAAGATTGCCGCCGCCACCGAACGGCCGGAACCAGCGCTGCGGATGGGCGAGATCACCGATCGCGGCTTGCGTGCAGCCAACTTCGTTCTTCGCGGTCGCGCGATCCGGCTGCTCGCCGAGCGGGACGCTGTGGGTGAAGGTGTGATTGCCGATCCAGTGCCCCTCCCCGTGCGCCCGGATTGCAAGGCCATGCCGCGCGGGATCGGCGAGCTTCTCGCCGATGACGAAGAACGTGGTCTTGATGCCGCGCTCTCCGAGAATGTCGAGCACGCGCGGCGTCACGTTGGGATCGGGGCCGTTGTCGAATGTCAGGGTCAGATCAAACACGCGGAATTTCCTCAGGTCGCTGGCTGCATCGCGCCCGATGCGATGTCATCGTTGGCCTGACCAGCGCGCGTGCCGGTCTGCCAGATCGCCGCCTTGCGTTCGATCCACCGGATCGCGGCGTTGAAGGCGATCGCCATGAACAGCACGAGGAGGACGCCGGCGAACACGTGCGGACTATCGAGGATCGTGCGGTAGCGCGAGATCAGATAACCGATGCCGGCCGAGGAGATCAGCATCTCCGAGACGACGACGCCAACGATCACCAGTGCGCCTCCCACGCGGAGCCCCGACAGCACTGTCGGAATCGCCGCGGGAATGATGACGCGAACCAGCCGCTGGCTCAGCGTGGCGCCCATGCTGCGTGCCGCGAGCAGGAGTTGAGGGTCGATGGTCTGGATGCCGGCGGCGGTGGCCAGCATCGTTGGCAGGAAGCCGTAAATCGAGGCGAAGGCGATCTTGGATTCCGAGCCAATGCCGAGCCACACCGTGAAGACGGGATAGAGGATCACGAGCGGCACGGCATAGAGGCTCGACACCATCGGCATGATCAGGACGCGCGGACGCGGCAGGCTGCCGACGATAGCGCCAAGCAGGATGCCGCCGCCGCAGGCGAAGGCCATGGAGATCAGCACCTCATAAAGCGTCACTGCGAGCGCGTGACCGTATTCGGCCGCGTCGGTCCATCCGGCCATCAGCGTCGACGAAAGCGACGGCAAGAACAGCTCGGGAATGAGACCGGTTTGCGGCAACAGCTCCCACAGCGCGATCAAGCCGATCACGATCAGACGTCGCAGCGTCTTCGCACTTATTTTGGCGCTCATCTCCGCCTCAGGCCGATTTGCGGATATGCCGCCAGATGCGGTCGCGCAAGCTCCCGAAGGCATCGCCGCTCAGCATCTCATAGGTGCGGGGCCGCGGCAGCTGGACCTGGAGATGATCGACGATGCGGCCGGGCCGCGCCGACATCACGATCACCTCGTCGGCGAGATAGACCGCTTCGGTGAGGCTGTGTGTGACGAAGACGACGGTCTTGCCGGTCGCCGCCCAGATGCGCAGCAGTTCGTCACCCATGGTCATGCGGGTCTGCTCGTCGAGGGCAGCAAACGGCTCGTCCATCAGCAGCACCGGCGGGTCCTGCACCAGCCCGCGCGCGATCGAGACGCGCTGCTTCATGCCGCCTGACAACTCGTGCGGATGGCGCTTGCCGAAGCCGTCGAGGCCGACCAGCGTGAGCGCATCCTGCGCCTTGGCGCGGCGCTCCGCCTTGGGCACGCCACGCAGCGCCAGCGGAAACTCGACATTGTCTTCGGCCGTCAGCCAGGGAAACAGGCTCGCCTCCTGGAACACCACGCCGACCCTGTCCGGGTCGGGCTGCAGAATCGGCGCGCCACTGATGGTGATCGAGCCCGAGGTCTGCTGGCGCAGGCCCGCCATCATCATCAGAAGGGTCGACTTGCCGCAACCGCTCGGGCCGACCAGCACGACGAAGCGACCCGGCTTGATATCGAGCGAGACGTCTTCCAGGGCGACGACGTCCTGAGACCTGGTCTTGAAGACCTGCCCAACATTCTTCACCTCGATCGCGCCGGCGCGCGCGGGAGGCTTCAACGGGGTCACGTTCGCCAATGGCTGCATCGCGTTTCCACCCATCTGACAAGTTCGTTGAAGGTCATGGCGATCGCGGCGACCATCACGACCCCGGCGAGGAGTTGCTTCATCTGGAAGTTCTCGCCCCAGGTCGCGATCTGGTGGCCGATGCCGTCGCGCGAGGCGTACATCTCGGCAAGGATCACGCCGGTGAGGTTGAAGATCATGGAGATTCGCAGGGCCTCGAGCAGCACCGGCAGCATGCTCGGCAGATAGACCCGGAACGCGGTCTGCATCGGAGTTGCGCCATAGGAGCGCGCCACCGTGAGATGCTCGACCTTGACCGACTCCACCGCCGTGGTCGTCGACATGATCACGATGAAGATCGTGGAGAAGAAGCCAAAGCCGACCTTCTGGGCGAACCCGACGCCGAGTACGAGGATGAACATCGGCAGGAAGATCGACTTCGGGATGCTGAAGGCGAAGAACAGCAGCGGCTTGGCCACGTCAGCGAAGTAGCGGTTCTCCGCAACCAGGAAGCCGATCGCGGCGCCGAAGGGGACGGCTAACGCGAACGCGGCCAGTACTTCGGTCGCAGTCACCATCAGGTCTTTCCGCACGGCCGCGCGCTGCAGGAGGTCGCCGAGTGTCGCGAACGTGTCGGACGCCGAGGGCAGCAGGCGCGGATTGACGATGCCGGTGCGCGACAGCACCTCCCACAGCGCCAGGACCGCGATGACGATCGCGATCCGTGCAAGCTTGATGGCGAGTGAGTTCTGCATCGTCACGGCTTGGTCGGAACCGGCTTGAACCTGGTCGAGATCACTTCCTCGACCGGTACGATGTCCTTGAGCCCGCCGAGCTTGGCGAGGTCCAGCGACAGCTGCACGGCCGCGTTCACGTCGGGCGCGCCCATGTCGCCGCTGGTCTCGAGCTTCATGATCGTGTTGTCGTATTCCAGGGCGGCGATCTCGGCCGGCATTTCGTAGAGCTCGGCGATCAGCTTGACGGTCACGTCCCGATTGGCGCGCATGAACGCAACTGCGCCATAGAGGGCGTTCACCGCCTTCTGAACCAGCTGAGGCTTTGTCTCCGCCAATTTGTCGAGCACGATCCAGCCTGCCGTGAGGTTCGGCGGCACCGCCGTGGCGTAATCGAGGATCGACTTGGCTTCGCCCGATTTCGAGATCTGGAAGCTCAGCGGCGAATAGACCACGGCGGCCTCGACGTTGCCCGCTAGGAGGTTCGGCACCAGACCGCCGCCGCCAACCGGGACGCGCGTGAAATCGATCTTCTTGTCCTGGAGTGTCCACAGTGCGAGCAGGTCGGAACCGGAGCCGGCGGCGGTGATCGCGACCTTCTTGCCGTTGAGGCCCTTGACGTCGAGCGTCGACTTGGTCGGGACCATCAACTGCCAGCCAAAATTTCCCATCGCGGCATTGGCCACGATCCGCGACATCACACCCTTCTTGCGCCCCGCGGAGACCAGCGAGGGCGGATCGAGGATGATATCGGCCGCGCCCGCAGCCATGCCTTCGAACGTCTCTGCACCGCTGCGGTAGATCGTCAGCTCGGCCTGGATGCCTTCCTTCTCGAACAATTTCTGCCGCACGGCCGTCTCGGCGATCGTCGTCGGCCAGTAGGTCTTGGTCGGCAGGCCGACGCGAATGGTTTCGGCGGCAGTGGCAGGGCCGGCGAGCACGCCGGCTGCGAAGAGCGACGCCAATAGCGCCTTGCGGCGAGTTATTTTCATGATCTGTTTCCTCCCGGTCTCTGTTTTTCTTTGCCGGATTTTTCCGGATCGTCAGTTTGCGCCGTTCACCTCCGCAATGCGAGGCGCGGCGAGTTCGACAAACTCTTTGGTGATGCCGAAGTGCTTTGACAATGCGCGAACCGCCGCGTCCGCGTCGCGTTTGACGACGGCAGCGACAATCGCCCTGTGTTCAGCCTCAACGTCGCGCGGCTTGCCGACTTCCCTGCGGATCGAGAGGCGGCGATATCGCTCGCTTTGTTCGTGCAGCACGTCGCGGAAGCCGAGCAGCCACGGTGAGCCGCAGGCATTGACCAGCGCACGATGGAAGATGCGATGGCGGACCACCCACTCTTCATAATGCACCGTCGGATCGTCGGGGTAGCGATAGGGAACCGCCTTCAGGTCCGACCAGGCGGATTTCACCGAGGCAAGCCAGGCATCGTCGCCCCGCTCGATCGAGCGACGGAGCGCAAGGCCTTCGATATCGATCCGGGTCTGCGTCACGTCGGCGAGATCAGCGAGCGACACCGGGCTCACCCGGAAGCCACGCTGGTCGGACGCCAGCACGAGCCCGTCGGCCACCAGTCGGGAAAGTGCCTCACGTACGGCGGCAAGGCTCACGGAAAACTGCTTGGCGAGGCCGGCAATATGCAGCTTCTGGCCTGGAAGCAGCCGCGTCGCCAGGACGTCGGCGCGCAAGCGCTCATGCAACGCCGATGTCAGGCTGCGCGGACCATCCCCGGGGCCTCCGGTCATGTGAAACTGAAGCGGACCCATGGGTCGAATGATGGCAAGGCAACGCGAAAGGGTCAATAGAAAATCGAAAATCGATTTTTCTTGTTCATCTCACGCCCCATTGGACGCCCCGGGAATGGAGCGCCCCCATCCCCGATCAGCCATCTCTGGATCCCCAAAACGGACCACCGGACCAGATCGGCGCAGGCATGGTGTCCCGCCACCCGCTCGTACAAAACTGATTGGCGCCCCGCTACTTTGCGAGGCGGAACTTCCCGCCTTCGACCTTGATCAGAAAGGCCGAGCGCTCGTCGTAACCGTTGTGATCGGCCTTGCTCATGTTCGACAGCCCATTGTTGAGATAGATGTTCTGCCCACGCTCGAGTGCGTCGCGCAGAGCCGCGCGAAATTCGGCTGTGCCAGGCTTTGCCGTCTTCAGCGCATCCGGTGCAGCTTTTCCTATCAGCGCGACGACATCCCAGAGGTGAGCAGCGAACATGTTGGGCTTTTGCCCGTTCGCCGCTTCATACGCGGTCACGAACTCCTCCGTCGAGCGACGAAACGGATCTCCCGTGGGAAGATCGGCGGCAATGGTGAAAGCCTCGCCCGCGAATACGGCGCCTTCGACGTTCGCGCCACCGAGCTTGATGAACTCCTCACTGGCCACGCCGTGTGTCTGAAATATCTTCCCGGCGTAACCGCGCTCGCGGAGCGCCTGCTGCGGCAAGACCGCCGGAGTTCCTGCGGAGGCGATGAATACGGCATCGGGATTGGTCGACATCACCTTCAGCGCCTGACCGGTGACGCTGGTGTCGGCTCGCGCATAGACCTCATGTGTGGTTACGGTCAGCCCCAACGTGGGCGCGAGGCGGCTCACCTCCTTGTAGTAGCCCTCGCCGTAGCCATCCGAAACGCCGATATAGCCGAGCGTCTTCACGCCTGATTTCGCGATATGCTTGAGGATGGCCGCCGCCATGAGGTCGTCATTGGGAACGACCTTGAAAGCCCAGGCGCGTTTCTCATCCATCGGTTGAACGATGGCGGTAGCGGCAGCGAGCGACAGCAGCGGCGTCTTCGATTCGAGCGCGACATCCAGCATCGGCATGGTCACCGGGGTCAGAGAGGAGCCGACCAGCACGTCGACCTTGTCCTGGATCACCAACCGGCGTGCGTTCTGGACCCCTTTAGTCGAATCCGACTCGTCGTCCAGGACGATATAGGTCACCTTCTCTCCACCGATCTCTTTCGGAAGAGCTGCAACCGTCTTGAGCTGCGGTTGGCCCAGAGCGGATCCCGGGCCGCTTGCCGAAATCACAATTCCAATCTTGATGTCCGCGTGAGCAGCAGTTCCATAAAGGACGCATGCCACAAGAAGCGAGGCTCGCGCGAAACCGATCTTCATATCCTGTTCCTCCTTGTCCGCTCTGATGACTCCGCCGGCTGCATCGGGCGCCCGGCTCGAGGTTGCACTGCTCCCCAGGGGCACCGTCGTTGCTCAGAAGGCATGTCGTCCGATATAGGCGTTTCCTCCCGCGGTCCCGAGCAACCGGGCGGACCATGCTAAGCGGATCGCAGCAACGCGTCTGTCCCTAGCGTTAGGGACAAGCCATCGGTAGGGACAAGGCATCGGTGCCCGAACCGGACTCTCTGGGTAGGCGGACGCACAGCCGCGTTCTCGCGGCGCATTTCGCCCGAGCTTTGCTTCGTCACTCCACCCTCTTATCCAAGAGGGCGCAGGGAAGGCCGGGTGCCGGCTGGCACCCGCGGTCCGCTGCGCGAAAAGCAC